>JAJZYZ010000006.1 GCA_021797815.1 Bacillota bacterium | reverse complement strand
TCTTGGATGCGGCAGAGCGCCCGGGATGAGCTTCCGGATACGCGGCGGCACCTCGTCCACGAAGTCCGGCGGTCTCATCGCCCTAATCGTCGGAGCTTGCGGGCGCGGGTGCGAAACCACTATAATACGACTGTAATCGGGCTGTGGCGCAGTAGGTAGCGCGCTACCTTGGGGTGGTAGAGGTCGTGGGTTCGAATCCCGCCAGTCCGACCATTTGAGAGCCGTCCGCGTTGCGGGCGGCTCCTTTGCGGAAGACGGGCGCGCCCGCGTCCGGTAAGAGGGGAGACGACGCGCGGTGGACGAGCCTGATCTCCTGACCCGCTACGAACAGTTTGTCAATCCCGGCCTGGGACGCACGTTTCGTTTCATGGGGCTCGGCGCCGTGGAGCATCATGCGAGCGGCGCCAGCGTCTACGATGAAGACGGTGTCGAATATCTCGACTTGTCGAGTGGATACGGCGTCATTACCCACGGTCATCTTCACCCGCGCATAGTCGCGCGGGCGCAAGAGCAGCTCACACGGATGGCGATGTCTACCCGTCTTCTTCTCAACCGCCCCCTCATCGAGCTGTCTGAGCTGCTGGCACGCATCACGCCGGGGGATCTGCACTACTCCTTTTTGGTCAACAGCGGTGCTGAGGCGATGGAGGCGGCCATCAAGTTCGCGCGCGCGGCCACCGGCCGGCAAAAGCTTGTGAGCACGATTGGCGCGTTCCACGGCAAGACCTTAGGCGCGCTGTCCGTGTCGGGGCGCGAGCTCTATCAGGAGCCTTTCCAGCCCCTCCTGCCGGCCGTCACGCGCGTCCCTTTCGGCGACCTGGCCGCAATGGAGCAGGTGGTTGACGACACGACGGCGGCGGTCATGGTGGAACCCATTCAGGGCGAGGGTGGGGTCATTATTCCGCCCGATGACTACCTGCCCGGGCTCAGAAAGCTCTGCGATCGGACGGGGGCCTTGTTGATTGCCGATGAGGTGCAGACCGGCATTGCCCGCACGGGACGACTCTTTGCGGTAGAGCACTGGGGCGTGGCCCCGGACTTGATGGCGCTGGCAAAGGCCCTGGGCGGGGGCATCATGCCGGTGGGAGCGGTTGTGGGTACGCCACGGGCATTTTCCTTCTTCGACAGCGCACCGCTCATCCACACATCGACATTCGGAGGGAACGAACTGGCCGCGGCGGTGGCGGCCGAAGCGCTGTCGGTGGCCATCGATGAAGACCTGGCCGGCCAGGCCGCCAGCAAGGGCGCCTACCTCCTGCCGCGGCTGCAGGCCATCGCCGCCGAGTATCCCTCCATCATCCGGGAAGTGCGCGGCAAGGGCCTTCTCATCGGTATCGAAGGCGTGGAGGCCGGGTACGGAGGGGCGCTTATGGCCGAGCTGTTCGACCGGCATGTGCTGGTCATCCACACCCTCAACAATGAACGCGTGATAAGGCTCCTGCCGCCGGCCGTGATCCGCCAGGACCAGCTGGAGCGTACGGTGGACGAAGTAGGGGCGGCGGTGCGGGCCGTGGCCGCGATGGGGATTGACGAGTAGAAGGCAAGGAGTGGGGACATGCCGCGCGTCGAAGTGGAAGTGCACATCAAGAGTCCGCCGGCGCCAATCTACGCCGTGCTGGCCGACTTCGAACGCTTTCCCGACTTCATGCAGAGCGTCGATTCGGTGCGGGTGCTGGAACGCGGGGATGGGTACACCGTTACGGAATGGGTGGCGCGCCTGCGGGGCGCCCGCTTCCGGTGGGTAGAGCGTGACGAGTTCCACGACCAGCGCATCGATTATCGCCAGACCGAAGGGGACCTAAAGCAGTTCGAAGGTGCCTGGGAGCTTATCGAGGAGGACGGGGGCACGCGCGTCCGCCTCACCACCCTCTTTGAATTCGGGCTGCCCATGCTGTCGTCCTTGCTAAACCCGGTGGCGAGGGTGGCTCTTCGCGATAACGCGCTGGCCATGCTTGAGGCGGTCCGGATCCGCGTCGAAGCCTGAAGTGGGCCAGATTCGTCTCCTCCTCCTGGCCGGTCCTGACCTCCCCCAAGAGGGCGTCCGGTATCTGGACGCCCTCTTGCAGCATCTGGAGTGGGAATGGTTCCGTGTGCGCCTGCTGGGAGAACCGGCGGTGCTGCCAGACGCGGCGGGGCTCTCCGGCCGTGAGAGCGTGCGACCGGGGCCCGGTTGGTTCGCCGGGGGGCGGGAGCTCGGAAGGCTCCGCGCCTTGTTTCAGGATGGGGACGTAATTGACTGTCATGGATACCAGGCCCTCAGCTATGCCGCGCGGGCCGGACTCGACCCGGCACGCACCGTCTACACCCGGCATTACCGCCCGAAGAAGCGTTCGGAGCGGCAGCGGGAGACCTGGCTCCTCGGCCGGGTGGCCTGTGTGCTGGCGCCCGATCCGGACCTGGCGGACGGGGCGGGGCCGCGCGTGCGCATGGCGCCTGTCCTGGCGTCCCCTTCCGGCGAGTCCCCAGAGCGCGACGCGGCGAAGGCGCGGCTACGGCTCGGCCTCTCGCCTGCTTGGCCGGCAGCCGCCGTCTACGCCGGTCCCGGATGCGACCGCCCGCTGCTGGAGGGGCTGGTCGCCGCATTCCCCGAGATTCACTGGCTTCCGCTGCGCGGGCCGGCCGGCGGCCATGAGGCGGTGCCGGATGCCCCCACGGCGCTGGCGGCGTCCGATGTGGTGCTGTTTCCGATGGCGCACGCCCTCGAGGATCCCGGACTTCTGGACGGCGCGTTGGGCCTCGGGTGTACGGTCGTGGCGGCGCGCGTGCCCGGGGTGGTTGGCCGGCTCCGCTGCCTGTCCGAAGGGTACATTCTGCCCGTGAGCGATTTCGACACGTGGCACGAGGTGCTGGGAGCTCTTCTTGTCGATCCGGAACTGCGTGAGGTTGCCGGAGTGGGCGCGCGGCGGGCCTTTAGCCCTCTCGGACCGGGACAGGCGGTGCGGGTGGTGGAGTCGCTTTACGCGGGCGTGCTGATGGCCGCTACGGGCGCGTGTCCCGTGTGCCAGTAAGGCATCGAATCTTACATGGGTTTGAAAGACATCGTAAGCGCAAGCCAGGAAGAGCGGGGAAGAGATTCCGCGAGGAATTTCCGGAAACAGTCCGGATATCACGCGCATGGCGGCGATTTTGTTGACACGAAGGGGTCCTTTGATAAAATGTAGCATGGCCGCGGGCCCTGGGCGCTTTGCTGCGCCGAAAATCCGCACCAATCGGGGGAAAAGGGGGTTGGTGATGCGATGAACGCTTTGGGTCGACATGTGCTGGCCGAAGTGCACGGCTGTGAACCCCAAGTGTTGAACGACATCGGCGCGGTTGAGCGCATTATGGTGGAAGCGGCGCTTAATGCTGGCGCGGAGGTTCGCGAGGTGGCTTTCCACAAGTTCAGTCCGCAAGGCGTGAGCGGAGTGGTTGTCATTTCGGAATCGCATCTGGCCGTCCACACCTGGCCCGAGCACGGCTATGCGGCCGTGGACGTGTTTACGTGCGGCGAGGCCGTCAACCCTTGGGATGCGTGCCGCCATATTGTGCAAGAGTTTGGCGCCAAGCAGGTCACCGCCTCGGAGACCCTGCGCGGGGTGATGGTGGGCGCGGCGGTGGAGCAGGCTGCGGTCTAGTTTCGGAGGGATTGCCTTTGTCGCGGACGTTCTTAATGGTCAAGCCAGACGGCGTCGAGCGCCGTCTGGTGGGAGAGATTTTAAGCCGCCTGGAACGGAAGATGCTTCGGGTCACCGCCATGAAGCTGACGCGGGTGTCGCGGGACACCGCCCATGCGCACTATGAGGAGCACCGGGACAAGCCGTTTTTCGGCGACCTGGTCGCCTTTATCACGCGCGGAGCGGTGGTGGCGATGGTGGTGGAAGGGCCGCAGGCGGTCGAGACGGTGCGGTCGCTGATGGGGGCCACAAACCCGATTGCGGCGCCGCCGGGGACAATCAGGGGCGACTTTGGCATCGAGATCACCGAGAATCTGGTGCACGGCTCCGACAGTGAGGCGTCGGCTGAGCGGGAGATCTCGCTGTACTTCACCGCGGACGAACTGGCGGGACCAACCTCCTGACGCCCGTGGCTCAATACGGCATCGATTTGGCGGGGGCGGTCGTTATTGCGGCCGCTCTCGACGCGTTTACGGAGCCGCTGCGCGTCCGCTTTACGGAATACCGCGTCCGTCTTCCAGGATGGCCGCCCGCCCTCTCGGGCCTAAACATCCTGCATCTTTCGGATTTGCACGGCCGTACTACCGCCTTTGCGCATCCACGCTTTCAGGAGTGGCTTGATGCGGCCGACCTGGTGGCGGTCACCGGCGACCTCTACAGCCCCACGATACCGAGGCGGCGCCTCGTGCGACGGCTTAATGATCTGGACCCCGCGCGCACCCTGTTCGTGTCGGGCAATCACGACTACCGGCGGGGCCGGCTTCACATTGCGCCCTGGGTCCCACCCGAGGCGGTCATTCTGGACAATCGGGTCGTCGAGCGGACTCGCGGCGGCGCCCGCTATCAGGTGGCCGGACTGCCCGACCTCCGCCGGGGACGACCGGACTGGAGCCGCGTCACGGTGGCGGGGGACGCTCCCGCGATTCTTCTGGCCCACCGGCCCGACGTCGTGCTGAATGAGGCGGCCCGGAAGTTTAACCTGGTCCTGACCGGCCATACCCACGGGGGGCAGGTGAGGATGGTGGGCATTGGCGCCATCATCAAGCACTCGGCGCTTCCGCGCTCGCAGGTGTACGGGCTGTCGTGGCCGCGCGCGCACCAGGCGCTCGTGGTATCGGGGGGCCTCGGGACATCTGAGCTTCCGGTGCGGTTCTTAAACTTGCCCGAGGTGGTGCGGGTGGTTTTGGAGACAGGACCGGCAGGAGATTCTTCTCTGAGCCGCCAAGCTAACCCCGGATAGGGAACCTTGAGAGAAGAACCAAAGCAGGAGAACGGAGGCGCCATGAGCGCGAGCAGCACGCCCGTCGGGATAATTGGCGGAACCGGCGTATACGACCCCGCGTGGCTCCAAGAATCGTTCGAGCAGGACGTCGAGACACCGTACGGGACGACCCGGGTCACGGGCGGACGCACCGGGGGCCGGGTCGTTTATTTTATGAACCGGCATGGGGCAGGCCACAGCGTGCCTCCCCACCGCGTTAATTACCGCGCGAATTTGTGGGCCCTGAAAAGTCTGGGCATCCGGGTGGTGGTGGCCACGACGGCCGTGGGCTCGCTCAGACGGACGATTCCGCCCGGCGCACTCCTTTTGTCAGATCAGTTTTTAGACTTCACGAAAAGCCGCGTCACGACCTTTTACGATGGCGGGGCCGACGGCGTTGTGCACACCGACATGACAAGCCCCTACTGCAGCGGCGTCGGACGCACGCTCTTTGAACATGGTCAGACGCTAGGGTTGCCGATGGTCCTGGGCGGGACGTACGTGGCCACGGAGGGTCCGCGTTTCGAGTCGGCGGCGGAGGTGGCCGTCTTCGGGCGCCTCGGCGGTGATGTCGTCGGCATGACGGGTGTACCGGAGGTCGTGCTGGCGCGGGAACTCGGTTTGTGTTACGCCACGCTCAGCATCGTCACCAATCTGGGCGCGGGACTTTCCGAGAGCCCGCTCACCCATGAAGAGGTGCTCGGTCTGATGGCGGCCACGGTCGGCTCCGTGCGGGATCTTCTCGTCGCGAGCCTGCCCGTTCTGGGAGAGGCCGAGTGCGCGTGTGGGCCGGGGCCGGAGCGTCTGCCGGGGCTCTCCGCGGAGGTCTAAGGGCGCAGGACAGCGCGAAACCCGTGTGCGGGTCCCGACGCGGCGTCGGGCCCGCCGCCATAAGAAGGGGGACACCATGGAACACGCGACCGAACAGCGGGGCGATGAGCGGTCGAGCGGCCGCGCCAAGCTTGAGTGGGTGCATGATCGGATGCCGCTTCTGGCGCGGCTCCGGGACCGTTATCGCGCGGAGAAGCCGTTTTCGGGTCAGCGGCTTTCGATGTCGCTCCATCTGGAGGCAAAGACGGCGGCGCTGGCCGAATTGTTGGCGGACGGCGGCGCCGTCGTGTCCATCACGAGCTCGAACCCGCTCTCCGCCCAGGATGATGTCGCCGCCGCGCTCAGCGAGCGCGGGGTGGAGGTGCACGCCCGCCGAGGTCTCGACGACGTGGAATTTGATCGCCTGCAGCACCGGGTCCTCGACATCGAGCCCACGTTGATCCTCGACGATGGGGGGGAGCTTCTGTCGCGTCTCGTCACCTCCCGCAAGAGCCTGGCAGGCGGTGTCCGGGGCGGGGCCGAGGAAACCACGACCGGGGTCACCCGCATCCGCGCGCTCGCGCGGGATGGGCGGCTTCCATTTGCCATGATTGCCGTCAACGACGCCGCCATGAAGCACCTGTTCGACAATCGCTACGGCACCGGCCAGTCAACGTGGGAAGGCATCATGCGGGCATGCAACACGACCGTCGCCGGCGCCCAGGTGGTGGTGGCGGGCTACGGTTATTGCGGGCGCGGTGTCGCCGAGCGGGCCCGCGGGCTGGGGGCCCAGGTCATTGTCACCGAAGTGGACGCCGTCCGCGCCAATGAGGCGGTGATGGATGGCAACCGGGTGATGCCCATGCGGGATGCCGTCCGCACGGCCGATTTCGTGGTGACAACGACCGGGTGCCGGGACGTCGTGCGGGCCGAACATCTGCGACTCATGAAAGACGGCGTGGTGCTGGCCAATGCCGGCCATTTCAACGTGGAGGTGGACGTGGCCTGGCTCGAGGCCCAGGCGGTCCGGCGGCGGCCGGGACGGACCCCGGACGTGGTGGGCTACACGCTCGCCGATGGGCGGACACGCTGGGTGGTGGCGGAGGGTCGGCTTGTGAACCTGGCCGCCGGCGACGGACACCCGGTCGAGATCATGGACATGACCTTCGCCCTGCAGGCTCTGAGCCTGGAGGGCCTGGCGAAGGCGGTCCGGCCCCCGGGGCTCTATCCGGTCGATGGGGACATCGACCGTTGGGTGGCGCAGGCGCGGCTCGAGGCAATCGGCGTCGCGATTGACCATCTGAATCGGGCCCAGATGCGCTACCTGAACTCGTGGGACATCGCGTGAGCGGCGAAGAGGCCGGGCAGTTCACCTTTCGGGCCGGGAACGTCGTGACAGGCAATCCGGAGGCGCCTCTCTTCCGCCCTGGGGAAGTCACGGTGGCGGATAGCCGCATCGCGTATGTAGGGCCGCCTCGCACGGCCACGGCGGGCCGCGTCATCGACCTGCCCGAGGGCATGGTGTGCCCGGCTCTCATCAATGCCCACCAGCACGCGGCCATGGCACTCTTTCGCGGCTACGCGGATGACGTGCGCCTCATGCCGTGGCTTCGCGAGCACATCTGGCCTGTCGAGCAGCGCCTGTCCGGTGATGACGTCTATACGGGGACGCTCCTGGCGTGTGCGGAGATGATCCGGTCGGGGACGGCGGCCTTCTTGGATATGTACATGTTTCCCGAGGCGGCTGTCCGGGCTTCCGAGGAGGCGGGAATGCGCATGGGCGTATCCTGGCCCATCGTGGGCACCCTGGAGAGTGCGGCTCCCCGCTTCCAGCGGCTGGCCGAGGGACTCTCCCGGTGGGCCGACTCGCGGCTGACGCGGGTGTGGATGGGACCGCATGCGCCCTATACCTGCAGCGAAGATCTGCTGCGGGAAGTGGGCAACTACGCGCGTGAAGGGGGGCTGGGTATCCACGTGCATCTGTCCGAGAGTCGGGAAGAGGTGGAGGACATGCGGCGCGAGCGGGGGCTGTCGCCCATCGCCTACGCCCGGGACGTGGGAATCCTGGGTCCCGACACGGTGGTGGCGCATGCGGCGGTGCTGGAGGGCGATGACATCGCGATTCTCCAGGCGAGCGGGGCCAGCGTGGCCCACTGTCCTGCCTCCAACCTGAAGCTGGGCAATGGCGTGGCGCCAGTTCGGCAGCTTCTCGACGGGGGCGTGAATGTCGCGCTCGGAAGCGACGGCGCCGCCAGCACCAACACCCTCGATCTGTTTGTGGAGATGAGACTCGCGGCCTGGCTCCAGAAGTCGGCGACCGGCGATCCGTCAAGTTTCACGGCGCGGGATGCTTTCGGGCTGGCGACGACAGGGGGAGCCCGGGCGCTCGGTCTGTCCACCGGCGTGCTGGCAGCGGGACGGCCGGCGGATCTGGTGGCCACTCAGGGATGGGCCGCGCATCTCCAGCCCGTCCACGACCCCGTCTCCACGCTGGTTTACGCGGCGCGGCCCGACGACGTCCGCTACACGGTCATCGATGGGGTGATGGTGCTGGATGACGGCATCATCACCACATTTGACGAAGAGGCCGTGATCCGGGAGGCCCGGGAGCGGGCGCGTCGCCTGGTGGAGGCGCCTGCCTGACGCGCACCGTCTCCGGCGCCGCGTGGACGCTTTTTCGAGGAGCCGCCTGGCGGGCGCATCGAGCCGGCGGGGATTGAGAGAAGATCGAGAAGGGATGACCGTTTCCATGGCTTTTGACCCCAATGACAATCCGTGCGTAATCTGCGGGCCAGACAATCCGATTGGCCTTCACACCCGCTGGAACGCCGCCGACGGACAGGCGGAGGCGGAGGTGGCCGTGCCGGAGAATTTTCAAGGCTGGCGGGGAGTCGTGCACGGCGGCCTCGTGGCCGCCCTCATGGACGAGGCCATGTGGTATGCGACGTATAGCCGCACCGCCTCTTCGGTGCTGACGGTCTCCCTGGAGGCCCGTTACCACCGTCCGACGCCCGTCAGCCGGCGTCTCTTCGTCCACGGTCAGGTACTGTCGACGCGCCATAACCTCACGGAGTGCACCGCCGAGGTGCGCGATGGGGAGTCCGGCGTCGTGCTGGCGAGCGCCCGCGGGCGGTTCATGCCGGACAAGAGCCGGTAGGGTGGGCTTTCACGAAGTGCGCGTGGCGCTGCACGTGCACTCGCGCTACTCCGACGGCAGCGGGTCGGTGGAGGCCATTGTCCGGGCGGCCCGCGATCTAGTGGACGTGGTGTGGCTCACCGACCACGATGGCCTTCTGGCCCGGGACAGTCCAGGCGAAGGCCGGTATGGGCGGGTCATGCTGCTGGTGGGGACGGAGATGACCCCCGCGACAGACCATATCCTGGTGCTGGGCACCGACTTCGTGCCCGACCGCGACCGGCCTCTACAGGAGGCGCTAGCGCTGGTGGCCGCGGGCGGGGGACTCTCGTTTGTGGCCCATCCGGAAGATCCCGGCAATCCCGTCCTTCATCTGCCCTCCTATCGCTGGACCCAAAGGGACCTCGACACATTTACCGGGCTCGAGGTCTGGAACCACCTCTCGCAATGGATGCGGAAAATCCACGGTTTCCGGAGCGGCCTCGGGGCAATCCTCCATCCCCTGAGCGGTGCCGACGCGCCAGATCCGGCAGCCCTCCAGCTGTGGGACGCCCTCGCCTGTGAACGCCCGGTAGTGGGGGTGGCGGGACTCGACGCTCACGCGGTCCGCGTCCCCTGGCGTGGTTTTGGGGTACCCATTTTCCCCTACCGGAGCGCGTTTTCATGGATCGCCAATCATGTTTGGACGACCGCGCCGATGTCTGACAGCTCCCCGGCCGAAGCGCGCCGCCTCCTGCTGGAGGCCTTCGCGGCCGGGCGGGTGGTGATGGTCAATGAGTCCCAGGGCAGAAGTCCGGGACCGTGGGTGACCGGCATTGGCGCGAGCGACAGTGTCCCTGTGGGCGGGCGCGTCCGGTGGCGGCCCGGGGCCCGGCTGGTGGTGGAAAGTTCCGTGGCGGCGCGGGTGGAGGCCGTCCGCCAGGGGTGGAGGAGCGGGCCCTATGGCATCCGCCCCGGCCGGCCGCTCGAAATCGCCGTTCCCGCTCCGGGGGCCATGCGGCTCGAGCTCGCCCGGGAGGACCGGGGCCGTCGCACCCCGTGGGCGTATACGAACCCCATCTACTTTCACGACTAGAACGAGCGTTCGCAGCCGCGGCGGAGTCCGCGGCGGCTCCAACAGCGGTGCGGCGGATGGCTCGTCCAGGTCCATGGCCGTCATCTGAAGCACGTCGTCCGAATCGACACCTGAGGGGCCGGTCGTCAAGCCTGTTTGGCGCGCACCCGCCCTGGACCACGCGGCCAGCGGCGCGGCCACGAACAGCTCGCCTGGCCGAGTGCGCTGACCGGCACGATGTCGCGTGCGTCGGCCGCCAATGCGCGGCGCGCTTTCTCGCTCTGCTCCGGAAAGGTAAAGTGGTCAGATAAGGTCTGTTCCCGCTCCATCGATGGGCGACCGCCTCTGTTCGCTGGATGGACCCCGACCTGGCTACGGGTTATCGGTGGCGGCCGGTCCATGCGACCGCGGCGAAGTCCGTGCGCGGACCGGTAACGAGAAACGACGGGGGGTATGGCGTGCCGATAGGACGGGGTCGCCGAAGCCTGGGCTTCGTGGTGGTGGATGTGGAGACTACCGGGCTCGATCCGGCGCGTGACGCCATCATCCAGATCGCCATGACCCGGGTGACGCCGGGCGGCGTGGAGGAATGGGCTACATACGTGAGACCCGGGCGCCCGGTCCCGGACTTCATTTACCGTCTGACGGGGGCGTCGCCGGACAGTCTGGCCGCGGCGCCGGACCTCGCGGCGGCCATACGCGACGCGCGGGGGTTTGCGGGAGGCCTCCCGGTCGTGGGCCACAATGTGGGGTTCGACCTCGCCTTCCTGCGCCGTGCGGGACTCCTTCTCACCCCGGCGGCCGACACCCTGACCTGGGCCCGGATCGCCTTCCCCCGTCTTCCCTCATACCGGCTCGAAGACCTGGGCGAAGTGTTCGCCGAGACCCGCGAGGACTGGCACGACGCGCGCATCGACGTGCGCTTTACGGCCAGTCTGGTCGATCGCATTGCCGAGAAGCTGGAGAGCCTGCCCCATAATGTCCAGACCTGGCTTCAGATGTGGTTCGGACCGGAATGGGCTTTCTGGGAGGCTGCCCGCGGTCCGGACGCGGCCCACCCGCTCTATCGCCCGGCACCGGACCCCCCGGGCGGACCTGCCGCTCTCAGTCCCCGGAACACCGTGGTGGATACGCTACTGCTTCTGGGCCCAGACGGTGAGCTCGCGCGTCGCCACCCCGGTTGGCAGCCTCGCCCCGGCCAGTCGCTCATGGCCGAGACGCTGGTGGAGACCCTGGACGCCCGCGGCACCCTCATGGCCGAGGCCGGCACCGGGGTCGGTAAGAGCCTGGCCTACCTGCTGCCCGTGCTGCAGCGTGCGGCACGTGGCGAGCGGACGGTGATCGCCACTCACACCCTGGCCCTGCAGGACCAGCTGTGGAACAAGGATCTGCCGGAGGCTCTGCGGGTCACCGGGCTGGAAGATCTGCCGGTCGCCCTTTTGAAAGGGCGATCGCGTTATCTCTGTCTTTTGAAGACGGAGGATGTGGTCAACGAAGCGGGTGCGCTGGCGCTTGATGAGGAGGACCGCGTGGCCCTGGCGTCGCTCCTGGTGTGGCTCGCAGAGACACCCGACGGGGAGCGTGACGACTGGGGCGCCGGCCGGATGCCTGGCGCGACCAGTCTGTGGGAGAGCGTCCAGGCCGACGTGGACGCCTGCGCCGGCTCACGCTGCCGGTTTGCCGGTCCCTGCTATCTCCGCCAGAGCCGGCGGCAGGCCCAGTCCAGCGCCGTGCTGGTGACAAATCATGCTCTCTTGCTCTCGGCGGGCCCCAAGGGCAGCCTCCCGCCCTACGAGCATCTGGTGGTGGATGAGGCGCACCGGCTCCCGGACGCTGCCGACCAGGTGCTGGGTTCCTCTCTGACCCCGCTCCGCGCGGCCCGTCGGTTCCGGGAGGCATCCGACGGCCGGGCGCTTCTAAACCGCATCCCCCATCCCGACCTCATCCCAACCGCGAGCCAGGCACGGGACCGGGTGAGACTCCTCGGCCTTCGGCTGCTCGATTTTGACGAGGCGGTCGGTGACCTGGCCGCCGCGCTCGACCGCGGCGGGGAGGCGGTGCGCCTTGATGACGGCGTGCGCGCCCAGTGGGTGGAGAGGGGCGTGGATGCGGCCCGGGCGCGGACCGTGGAAGCGGCGGATGAGGCGGTCGCGCTCCTGATGGAGCTTCTTGAACGCGCCGCCGCCGCCGTCGGCCCGTCGTTCAGCGAGCAGGCCGTTGGCCTGTCCGTGCAGGCGCTCGCCCATGAGTGCGGGAGTGTCTCCGAGATGCTGGCTTCGTTCGGCGATGGGGACCCGGGATTTGTGGACTTTTGGGAAATACGCGGACGAAGCGCGGAGCGGGTAATGCGACGGGCGCCGATAAGCCCGGCCGAGCTTCTGGCACGGGAACTCTGGAGCCGGGTGCCGGGCGCGGTGGCATTGACGTCGGCCACCCTCTCGGTCGGGGGCCGCTATGACTATATGGCCCGCCAGCTCGGGATCACCGCCAGAGATCCCGAGGTTCTGACGGTGGCCAGTCCCTTCAACGTGCCGGAGAGAGCCCTCCTGGGTCTGGCTACCGATGCGCCTGACCCCCGACAGGGAGAAGAGCATGGGGCTTACTGCCGCGATGCGGCCGCCCGTCTGTGCCGGGTGGCAGGCGGACGGGCCCTCGTCCTCACAACGAGCCGCGCGATGTTGAACGAGCTGGGTGGCGGCCTTAGGGAGGACTTGGCCCGGGACCAGATCGAGGTGCTGGTCCAGGGGCAGGATGGAGCGCCGCGGCGCCTCATCCAGGCCCTGCGCCGCAACCGCCGCACCGTGGTGGTAGGAACAGGAAGTTTCTGGGAGGGGATTGACGTGGCGGGTCCCGCCCTTTCTCTGGTCATCGTGACCCGGCTGCCTTTCCAGTCCCCGTATGAGCCGTTGGAAGCGGCCCGCTCCGAGTATCTGGCCGCCCACGGCCAGAATCCATTTCGCGCCCGCTCCCTGCCGTCAGCCGTGCTGCGCTTTCAGCAGGGCTTTGGCCGGCTCCTGCGGACGGAGGCCGACCGGGGCGCGGTCGTGGTGCTGGACCCCCGGATCGTCCCAGCCCCCCGCGGTTACGGGGCGCTCTTTGTGAAGTCACTTCCGGGCCCGGCCGTGCTGGCGGCGCCCCTTGAGCGCATCGCCACCCGGCTGTTGGATTTCTTGAATCAGGAGGAAACCCAGGGTGCATCTACTGTTAACCAATGACGACGGGATCGACGCCGACGGCCTCAGGTTCCTCGCACGCGCTCTCGGCCAGACCCACCGTGTGACCGTGGTGGCGCCGTCCGGCGAAAGGAGCGCGAGCGGCCATTCCATCACCCTTACCCGGCCTCTCTTGGCCGATCCCAAGACAATTCCGGGGGCGCAGCTGGCCTGGTCCGTGGACGGCACCCCGGCCGACTGCGTCAAACTGGCCCTCGACGTGTTGATGGCTGACCGGGACAAGCCGGAGCTTGTCATTTCAGGGATCAATCACGGCTCCAATTTGGGCCGCGACGTGTTCTACTCCGGCACCGTCGCCGCGGCCATCGAGGCCAGCTTTCTCGGGTGTGCGGCGGTGGCCGTGTCCCAGGGGAGGCCAAGCCGGGCGGGGCTTCAGTGGGGTTCGCAGTTTATCGCCTGGTGGCTCGGGCACGATTTCGTCCCCCCGCCGCCGGGCGTCGTATACAACATCAATCTTCCGGCCTATCGGGGGCGGGCACCGGAACGGGTGGTGCCGGCTCCGCTTGGGCGGCGCGTCTATCGAAACGAGTTTCAGAGCGAACCGGGACCCGACGGTCGCGTGATGTGGTGGCTCGGCGGACAGCCGATGGACCACGGGGAGACCCCGGACAGCGATGTGGCGGTGGTGAGTGCGGGCCATGTGGCTATCACGCCCCTGCGATTTGAGGTGACGGCCTTCGACCAGCTGGTGCATCTGCGCGAGGTCAACCTCGATGGCATGGCAACAGCGCCCTCAGACAGTCTTCCTGGTCGGAGAGGCGAGGTCGATCGCGACCCGCAGTAGTTGACGCGCTCCCGCCGGGGCCGCTGGGCCGTGGAGGGTGCATGCCCGCCCGTCTCGACCGCGCGGCCGTCATTGGATGCTCGGGTGGGGTCGTGGTGGTGCCTTCTATACCCTGGGGGTATTTCCGCGCGCCGTTGTTCAACTCCCAGCCGAGCCGAGGAGCGAGTGGCTGTGACCTGCCCTTCCGGTCGCCGTCCACAGGCCGGCCACGGACGCCAGGATGGCAGGCCTCCTGGTCGTGGAGAGCCTCGGGCAGGCTCCATGCCGTGGCTGCATCGGACTGGAGTCGCCTTCGCGGCAGGAGTGGCGGTGGAGTTCCCGTGTCTCGGGTGACCGCGTTTCATCTCATTTGACACGGGATGCAGGGTGAACACGCACTCTATCGTGATGGCCACAGTGGCTCATGATGACGCCGCGCTCGCGTGCACCTCTCGCCTCGAGAACGGCCGAGCGCGATGCGGCTTGTGCGCCGGCAGCCGAGGACGCGACGTGGACGCTCTATTTCAAAACCCTGATAATAGGGGGGTAGGAGGGTTTCAATGCCGGTGCGCGGCGACCACGAGAGGCTGCAGGTTATTGGCGAGCGTCTGTTCGATGCATTTCAGCCAGGCGAGGTCGTGACCTTCCTGAACCAGACACTGAAGAACCGGGGCCTCATCTTCGGCATCCGGCGAGTGGGCGACGGCTACGAATTTGTCGTCTACGACGCGGACGCCCGGCAGGAATAGGTGGAGACCGGGATTCATCTGGCCGTGGCGGGGGTCGTCCGCGACGATGCCGGCCGCGTCCTGGTTGTGCGCCGGGGCCATCCCCCCAGCGAAGACCGCTGGGCCTTCCCCGGGGGGCGGGTAGAAGCGGGAGAATCGCCCGCCTCTGCCCTCCGCCGCGAGCTCCGCGAGGAGTGCGGCATCGAGGCCGAAGTAGGTCCCTTGCTGTTCGTGGCGAAAATTAGCACGCCAGAGCAGGAGTTTGCGGTGCTGGACTTTGGATGCCGCATGACGGGTGGCAATGTTCGGGCCGGAGACGACAGCCGCGAGTCGACGTTTGTGGCCGAAGAGACGCTCGGACGTCGACGGCTGGCGGCCGGCATGGCATCGGCGCTGCGCTCGCGCCGGATACGGGCCTACCTGGAATGGACAGGTCTTTAGCGCACCGATGTCGGTGCGTATCATCTTACCCCTTTGCAGAGACGGGAGGCTGCGGCCGCTTTGAGTCAGCGTTGCATCCTGGTAGCCGTGTCTGACGCCCGGCGGCGCGCGCAGGCGCAAGACAGCCTGGACGAGCTTGCCGGTCTGGTGGAGGCATCGGGTGGTCTGGTGGTGGGCCGCGTGCTGCAGGTGCGCCCGAATGGGAGCGGGCTCGGGCGCGGCAAGGCTGCCGAAGTGCTGACCATGGCGGAGGAGCTTCGGGCCGACCTGGTCGTTACCGATTGGGAACTGCGGCCTGCCGAGGCCCGCACCCTCTCGGAGTGGGTGGAGCGGCCGGTCTTAGATCGCACGGAAGTCATCCTGGACATCTTCGCTACGACCGCCAGAAGTCGTGAAGGCCGCCTGCAGGTGGAGATGGCGCAGCTCCAGTATCGGTTGCCACGACTCGCCGGGGGGACTGCCCATCTGTCCCGGACCGGGGGCGGCATCGGGACGCGGGGCCCCGGTGAGACGCGTCTCGAGACCGACCGTCGGCGCATTCGCGCCCGGATGGCCGCCCTCCGTGCAGAGCTGGACGAGCTTGACCGCATGCGGAGCCACCGGCGGGCGCGCCGAACGCGTGGTCTGGTTCCGGTGGTGGCGCTGGTCGGCTACACCAACGTTGGCAAGTCCACCCTCTTCCAGACGCTGACGCACCGGACGGCCCCGGTTGGTGACCGCCCGTTCGTTACCCTCGACGCTGCGGTCCGGCGTATTTTCGTGCCAGGCTTCGGGCCGGCCTTGCTCTGCGACACCGTCGGTCTGGTCCGCAACCTGCCGCATCATCTGGTGGAGGCCTTCAAGTCGACGCTCGATGAGGTCCGGGACGCGGACCTGCTCCTTCTCGTGAGCAACGCGGCTTCAAGCCGGCGGGACGAGGAGGCGGCGGCAGTCGAGGAGGTGCTCCGGCAGTTGGGGGCCGACGAACTGCCCACGCTGCCGGTGGAGAATCAGTGGGACCGTCTGGACGCCGAGCGAGAACCGCGCGGTATTCCCGTGTCGGCCCTCACGGGCGCTAATCTCGAGGCGCTGGTAGAAGCCATGGCCGCCAAGTTGTCGGCGCTCCGTCCCGTCCAGGAGATGACGGTGAGCTGGGAGGAGCAGGAGGCCCTTTCGTGGATCCACGCCGAGGGACAGGTGTTGGACGAACGGCCGACCGCAGATGGAACGGGCCTCTTTGTCCGCTTTCGGGCGCCGGAGACAGTGCTGGCGCGGGTCGGACGCCTGGTTGCCGAGCGCGGGCGCCACCCGGCGTCGGGGGGCGGCGAAAGCGGGCTGTGATACCCTGAGGGCGATAGGAATCTGGGTGTCCAGACGTTCCCGGTCACGTTCTTGATGGTCCTGGCCCCAATCCTGAGAGGAGGCTCGCGATGGCAGCTCCGTCCCCCCGGTATTTCATCCGCACCTACGGCTGCCAGATGAACGAGCGGGACTCGGAGATCATGGCTGGCCAATTGGAGGAACTCGGCTACGAGCGTGCCCATGGCGCAGACGACGCCGACTTCATCGTCATCAACACGTGTGCCGTGCGGGCAAGTGCGGAGGCCCACGCGTTCGGGTATATTGGCCAGCTGAAGGCCATGAAAGACGCCCGCCCCCATCTGAAGATAGCCGTGTCGGGCTGCAGTGCGCAGGAGCCGGGCACCATCAGCTATCTGAAGAAGCACGCGAGCCACGTCGACCTAGTCTTTGGCACCCACAACCTCCATCAGCTGCCCATGCTGCTCGAACGGGTGGACGCGGAGCGTGAGATGGTGGTGGATGTCTGGAAGGCGTCCGGAGAGGTAGCGGAGAATCTGCCCTCCCGCCGGGCGGAGGGGGTCGCCGCCTTTGTCAATATCATTTACGGCTGCGACAAGTTCTGCACCTACTGCATCGTTCCCTTTACACGGGGCCGCGAGCAAAGTCGGCGTTTGCCCGACATCGTGGCCGAGGTGACGTCGCTGGCCCAGGAAGGCTTTGAAGATGTCACCCTGCTAGGGCAGAATGTCAACTCCTACGGGCATGACCTGGAACCGGCGCTCGATCTCGCGGACCTCTTGCGGGCCGTGGAAGAGGTGCCGCAGGTTCGCTGGCTCCGCTATCTGACGAGCCATCCCCGTGACTTCAGCCCACGTCTCATCGAGACGATCGCCGCGAGCACCAAGATCACCCATCACGTGCACCTGCCCGTCCAGTCGGGCAGCTCGGCGGTCTTGAGGAAGATGAACCGCAAATACACCCGCGACCAGTACCTCAACCTCATCGCGCAGGTAAAGAAGGCTATACCGGATGCGGTGCTCACGACCGACATCATCGTCGGGTTTCCGGGCGAAACGGCGGAAGATTTCGAGGCCACGTTGGATTTAGTGCGCCAGGTGGAGTATGACGCCGCCTTCACCTTTATCTACTCTCCGCGGGAGGGGACTCCGGCCAATCGATGGGAAGGCCGCTGGCCGGTCCCGGAGATGGAGAAGAAGGAGCGTCTGAACCGGCTGATGGAACTCCAGTACGCGATAAGCCTGGCAAAGAATCAGGCCTGGATCGGACGCACGGACGTGGTGCTGGTGGAGGGCCCGAGCCGGAAAGACCCGGACGTCTGGGCCTGCCGCAGCCAGACCAACAAGGTGGTGCTGGTGCCGCGGGAGCCGGGAGTCGAGCTGAAGAATCGGTTCATCCCGGTCAGGGTAACGGGCGCACGCACGTTCTTCCTGTCGGCGGAGCAGGTGGGCGACCCGCTTCCCATCCTGGCCGGCACGCGGCGCGTGCCGCTTCCGGTTCTGTGAGGCACCGACCGTGAATCTTACGGTGGGGCACGTTCTTGTGGTCGCATTGGGTACGGTGGTGGGGGCCAGTATCGGGCGCTTCATCCGTCAGCGCTCACGGCGTCTCCGGTTTTTGAACGACCGTACACGGGCCGTGCTCTTCCTCGTGGGTATCACCGCCGCGGTGGTCCTGGGAGCGCTGAGTCATGCAAGCGGCATCGAAAAGGCCGGTATGGTCGCGTTCTACATCGGAGCCGTATACGGCCTGGTCGCCTCCGATCCCGTTCGCCGGCAGCCCGCGTCCTCGGACGCCGCCGGTCCCTCGGGTCCGAAAGGCCCGCCGCGACCGCGTCAGCCGAAGGCACCCTGAGAATGTGCCCCGGCTGACAGCGACCGCCCCGGGAGCCGGGCCGCACGCAACCAGAGTCGCCTTCGGATGCAACGAGACGGCCGAGTCTAGACCGGGTCCTGGCCCTGGGTATGAGGGGCGGGTCAAACGCGCGGGTCCGGCGCGGGGGGTCGGCTGGAAGCGTGTGCTATACTTGTTGACGGCCTTTTTGGAGGCCAAATTCACACGCAGGCTCAGGTCGGACCGGTGGCGATTGCCTGACCCGACATCCCCTGCGGCGGAAAAAAACCGGAGGTGCAGAGTGTCCGTTATCTCTATGAAGCAGCTGCTGGAGGCTGGTGTCCATTTCGGGCATCAGACACGACGTTGGAATCCTAAGATGAAGCCCTACATTTTCACCGAGCGCAACGGCATTTACATCATTGACCTGCAAAAGACCGTGCGCAAGGTGGACGAAGCTTACGCCTTCATGCGCCAGGTCGGCCAGGACGGCGGCCATGTGCTGTTCATCGGCACCAAAAAGCAGGCGCAGGACGCCGTGGCCGAGGAGTCGCGCCGCGCGGGCCAGTACTACATTAACCAGCGGTGGCTCGGGGGCATTCTCACCAACTTCGCCACGATCCGGCGTCGGGTGAGGCGGCTCACGGAGCTGAAGCAGCAGGATCTGGAAGGCGCCTGGAGCCGGCTTCCAAAAAAAGAAGTGAGCCGCCTCACGCGCGAGAAGAACCGGCTTGAGACGTATCTGGCCGGCATCGAGGGCATGCGGGAGCTGCCCCAGGCGGTGTTCATTGTGGACCCGCGCAAGGAGCACATCGCCATTACCGAAGCCCGCAAGATTGGCTGCCCGGTCGTCGCCATCGTGGACACCAACTGCGATCCGGACGAGGCGGACTATGTGATTCCCGGCAACGATGACGCAATTCGAGCCGTGCGGCTTTTGACCTCGCGCATGGCCGACGCCATCCTCGAAGGCCGGGAGGGCCGCCAGGACGAGATGCCGGATGAATCGACGCCGCGGGTGGCGCCGCATGGCGCCCCGGCCTCTGAGGACCAGGGGCCCGAGCCTGTCGCGGGCGCCGATGGAGATGCGGTAGTGCTGGTAACCGGTGAGCCCGGAGATTCTGAGGCATCGGCCTAGAGCCGGCCCTTTTGAGGTGACCCATGACGAAAGTAACCCCCGCCCAAGTCCGGGAACTGAGGGAACGCACAGGCGCGGGAATGATGGATTGCAAGCGGGCGCTGGAAGAAGCCCAGGGAGACATTGGGCGCGCGACCGACATCCTGCGCGAACGGGGCCAGGCCCAGGCCGCGAAGAAGGCGGGACGGGCCGTGTCCGAAGGACTGGTGGCGAGCTACATCCATCCGGGCGGCCGTGTCGGCGTTCTGGTGGAAGTCAATTGCGAAACCGATTTCGTATCCGCGACCACCGACTTTCAGGACCTGTGCCGCAACCTTGCCATGCACATCGTGGCCTCGCGTCCGCGATGGGTCCGGCGGGAGGACGTGCCGCCCGCGATTGTCGAGCATGAGCGGGAGGTCCTGAGCCGAGAAGCGGAGGCAGCCGGCAAGCCCGCGGCCATCGTCGAGCGCATGGTCGAGGGCAGGCTCAAGCGGTTTTTTGAAGAGCAGTGTTTGCTGGAACAGCCTTATGTGCGCGACCCCGATCACACCGTCGGGGAAATGGTGCAGGAGCTTATGGCCCGACTCGGAGAAAATATTCAGGTGCGCCGATTCCAGCGATACGAGCGAGGCGAGGAGCTCGACTGACCAGGGAGTGAGCGCAATGGCGGAGACTCGTCCGGAACCGGTGCCCCGCTACCGGCGCGTCGTCTTGAAGATTTCAGGGGAAGCGCTGGCGGGCCGGGCGTCGTTCGGGATCGATCCCGGGACCGTAGACAGCATCGCCCGGCAGCTGAAAGAAGTCGTGGGAATGGGTGTCGAGACCGCCGTCGTGGTGGGCGGCGGTAATTTCTGGCGCGGCCAGTCGATGAGCATGCAGGGCATCGACCGTGCCACGGCCGACTACATGGGGATGCTGGCCACCGTGATGAACGCCCTGGCCCTCATGGATGCGCTCGAAAAGCACGGTGTGGTGGTGCGTGTGCAGACCGCCATCGAAATGAAGGAAGTGGCGGAGCCCTATATCCGCCGTCGTGCCATCGCCCATCTGGAAAAGGGCCGGCTCGTGATATTCGCGGGTGGGAACGGCAACCCTTTCTTCACGACCGACACGACCGCCGCCCTCCGGGCCGCGGAGATCGAGGCCGACGTCATGTTAAAGGCAACCAAGGAGTCGGGCGTTTTTGATGCGGATCCACGCACGCACCCGGATGCGCGCAAGCTTGACGAGATCGGCTATCTCGACATCCTGAAGGAAAACCTGCGCGTGATGGACGCGACGGCCACGTCCCTGTGCATGGACAACCAGATTCCCATCGTCGTCTTCGACCTCAACGTGTACGGCAATATCAAGCGGGTCATCATGGGGGAGAGCATCGGCACCCTGGTGGGAGGAGCCGTCCATGGCTGAGTGGGACTTGAAATCGGCCCTGAGCGATGCGGAGTCGCGGATGCAGCGGACCGTGGAGATTTTTGAGCGGGAGTTGTCCGGCATGCGGGCAGGGCGCGCGCACCCGGCCCTTCTTGACAAAGTCACGGTAGACTACTACGGAACCCCCACTCCGCTCGCCCATCTGGCCCAGGTGAACGTCCCCGAGCCGCGCACCCTAGTCGTGCAGCCGTACGACAAGGCGGCCGTCGCAAGCGTGGAAAAGGGTATCCAGAAGGCCGATCTGGGTGTGAGCATACGGGTCGAGGGCGGTTTGCTGCGGCTTCTCATTCCGGTCTTGACAGAGGAGCGGCGACGGGATCTGGTGCGCCAGGTCAAGCGGCTTTTGGAGGATCAGAAGGTCGCGGTCCGCAACGTCCGTCGCGAGGTGCTGGAGCAGATGAAGCAGGCCGAGCGGACAGCCTCGCTGCCAGAAGACGAAAGCCGGCGCGGCCAGGAGCAGCTGCAAAAGCTGACCGACCGGCATATTGCCCGGCTGGACGAACTGGGCATGGTCAAAGAGCGTGAACTGCTCCAACCGTGAGGTCCCGCGCATCGGGGACCCGATCCGGGGAGACCCTGCGGTTGGCTTTGATGTGCCTCTCGGCGTGCAGGCCGCGCCGACCAGAGGGGATCGGCCGCTGTGGCGTATTCCGGATCCGGTCTGGCGAGTGGTGCGGGTAAATATCCGCGGGGGGACGACCGCGCTCATCGTAGCCCCATTTCGGGGCTGACCTAGTGGCGAGGCGGCGGGAGGGCGACATCATGCAGCACGATCCCCTGGTGGAGAAACAGCCCCGCACGGCGGGGAGTGAGCGCGTCCGGCACCTCGCCATCATCATGGATGGCAATCGGCGGTGGGCGACCCGCCGGGGGCTCCACGCAACCGAGGGACACCGCGCCGGCATCGATGCGCTCCGCCGTTGTGTGCGCGCCGCGCCGGATCTGGGGATTCAGATCCTGACGGTGTACGCGTTCTCCACCGAAAACTGGCGTCGGTCGCAGGTGGAGGTGGATATGTTGATGGCCCTGCTGGTCGAATTCCTTGAGCGAGAAACCCCGGAACTTCAACGCGAGCAGGTGGCCATCCGTACCATCGGCGAGATCGACCACCTTCCGCCGCTGCAGCAGCAGGCGCTTCATCGCGCCAAAGAAGCGACGGCCGCCGGAGCCCGCCTCGTACTGAATCTGGCCCTCAATTATGGGGGCCGGTCCGAGATCGTGCGAGCCTGCCGCGACCTGGCCGCCCAGGTGGCAACCGGCCGCCTCACCGTCGGGGACATCGACGAGGGCCGGTTCGCGTCGGCGCTCGACACGGGCGATCTGCCGGACCCGGATCTCCTCATCCGCGCGAGCGGCGAGGAACGGCTGTCCAACTTTCTATTGTGGCAGCTTGCCTACACCGAGCTTCTGGTCACGGATACACTGTGGCCAGATTTTGACCGCTCACATCTGGAGGCGGCGCTGGAAGAATTTGCGACCCGGGAGCGTCGTTATGGCGGAACCCGCTGAAGTAGTGCGTGACGGACGCTGGAGCACCCTTCGCCCTCGTATTCTCACGGCGGCCATCGGCACCCCCCTGGTCATCGGGATCGTATGGGTGGGCTCCTGGCCCTTGTGGGCCCTCACCTGGGCGATGGCGCTTGTGGGGAGCGCTGAATTCTCGAGGATGCTGAAAAAGCGGGAGCTGGATCTCCCGTTCTGGGGTATCGGCTCGCTGACCGCGGGTGTGCTGTTGGACAGTCTCCTGCACTGGCCGCTGTGGCCCGTGCTGCTGGCCCTCTTCTTCCTCGCCGCTATCTATGGCCTGGGCGGGTCCGACAACCAGCGCGGGTTTATCACGGGAGAGAGCGCGCTGTTCGGAGCTATTTATATCGGCGGCCTCATGAGCTATCTCATCCGCCTCCGCGACCTCCCGCACGGCTTCTTCATCGTCTTCTTCGTCCTGGCGGTGGTGTGGCTCAACGACGCCGGGGCCTACTTCATCGGGCGCCGTTTCGGCCGCCACCAGCTCTTGCCCCGGGTCTCTCCGGGCAAGACCTGGGAAGGCTCGCTGGGCGGTCTGGTGTGCGGACTGGTCGTGGCGCTGGTCTATGCCTTCATCGTGGGGGAGAGCCTCACCACCGGTCTGGTCGCGGGGCTGGTCGTGAGTGTGGCGGGACAGATGGGAGATCTGGTGGAGTCGAATTTGAAGCGCTTTGTGGGGGTCAAAGACTCGGGCGGCGTGCTCCCGGGACACGGCGGAGTGCTGGACCGTCTGGACTCGGCCCTCTTTGCCCTGCCGGCCGCATACTACTTCCTGAAGGGGATGGGCCTCGCCTAGGCGGACCGACGCCGGCTGGCGGCGCCCGGGTGACATCATGGCGGTCCCCCGCGTCCCGTCGGTGCACAACTTGGCGCGCGCCTCCTCAAGTCAGAAAGCGTCGCCTGTCGCTGGCATGGGCCTCGCCGAGCCTGGCCGGGACCGGATGTTCGCCTGCCCCGAAGACCTGCGGCCTTGTGGCCCGAAGCCGATTTCGCCTCGGATGTCGCGCATGCGGCGGCGGAACCGGCGCTGTCGGGTCGATTTCGGGACCCAGCCGCTGCCCAGGCGCCTGTCTGCTGGGGCCCACGTGCACGTGGTAGATCATGCTACGGGTCCTGGACGGATTTCGGTCACCCGGACACACGTTCCAGGGTGGGTGCTGCGGCCAGTTAGGCCGTGTCGTGTGCGTACTTCTTAGTGCGGAGAAAAGGCGTAGGGGAGGAAGGGGCAGACTCGGACGCACCCCTGCCCAGCGAGGCGGCTCGGCGGAGTTGCGGCATGGGGTGGCGCGCGGTACGCTCGGCTTTATCCGGGCAGAGTTCGTGGCGGTCCTCTTCGCGGCGGTCGGCACCCTGGCGAGTCCCGGCCCGGAGCGGGCGCTTGGGGCTGATTTCGCTTCTCGGTTGGCCCGCTCGGCGGGGGCGTCGCGCCGGCGGTGCCGGTGACGGGCCGCCCGCGGGACGTGGGCCCCGCAGAAGGTGCGAGCGCCCTATATGGCGGTTCCGTTTTGGCAGCGGCGAAGAAGGCACACGGGAGGAGTTCAATGCAAGACGTCATCATCCTCGGCGCCACAGGCTCCGTCGGCCGACAGACCCGCGACGTCATCGCCGCCCACCCGGATAGGTTCCGGGCCGTGGGTCTTGCCGCCCGTCGGGACGTCGGGGGGATGCAAGAACTTATCCGCGAGCTTCATCCGAGCTGGGTGTATATGGCCGATCCCGGGCCGGCGGCGGAGCTTCGGGAGGACATTCCTGCCGGCGTCGATGTGGGCGCTGACGCCGAGTTTCTCGCCGAACGCATCGGAGAGGCGTCCGCGGGCACGGCGGTAGTGGCGGCCATGGCCGGGTTCGCGGGACTGGTGCCGACTCTGGCGGCCGTACGACGGGGACTGCGGGTGTGTCTCGCCAATAAGGAGACGTTGGTGGCGGCAGGAGCGCTGGTCTGCGAGACGGCGCGGCGCCACGGAGCCAGCCTCGTTCCGGTAGACAGCGAGCACTCTGCCCTCATGCAGGCCATCGGCACGGAGCGCGCCCATGTGGCCCATCTGTGGATCACCTGCTCGGGCGGTCCCTTCCGGGGCTTTGCGGCAAGCGCGCTGGACGGGGTCACGGCGGAGCAGGCGCTTCGCCATCCGACATGGCGGATGGGTCAGAAAATAACCGTCGACTCGGCCACCCTGATGAACAAAGGCCTTGAGGTTTTGGAGGCGGCGTGGCTGTTCGAGATGCCGCTTGAGCGCATTGGCGTGGTGGTCCACCCGGAGAGCATCGTCCACTCGATGGTGGAGATGGAGGATGGGGCGGTGATGGCGGAATTGTCGGAGACCGACATGCGTATCGCCATTCAACTCGCGCTCACGTGGCCTGAGCGGCTTCCTTCGCCGGCACGGCGGATTGACTGGGCGGAGCGCCGCGCGTGGCACTTCGAACCCCCCGACGAAGCGGTCTTTCCAGCGCTCCGCCTGTGTCGGGAGGCGGGTATGGCTGGTGGCACCGCGCCCACGGTCTTGAACGCCGCCAACGAGGAAGCGGTGGCGCGCTTTCTCGGCGGGGACATCCGCTTCAGCGACATCTGGCGGCTCACAGAGACCGTTCTCGAGCGCATGCCGGCCCAGTCCGGCACGACGCTGCCGGAGATTATGGAGGCCGATGGCTGGGCACGGCGGGAGGCGGCGCGCTGGCGGCCGGTCACGGTGGGAGGCCCCTCATGCTGACAGCCCTCGCCATCATCGTGATATTCGGGCTCTTGGTGTCCGTGCATGAGTTCGGCCACTTCCTGACCGCCAAGGCCATGGGGATCCGGGTCGAGGAGTACGCGATCGGATTCGGGCCCGCGCTCCTATCCTGGCGGCGAGGCGACACGCTCTACGCGGTGCGGGCGATCCCGCTCGGGGGCTACTGCCGGATGGCGGGAATGGAGCCGGGCGACACGTCTGACGATCCCCGCGCCTTCAACGCCCGCCCACGCTGGGTGCGTGCCCTGGTCATATTGGCCGGTCCGGTGATGAACCTGGTCCTGGCGGGTATTTTGTACATCATCGTGTTTGGCCCGGTGGGCGTGCCGGCGCCCACCACCGTCGTGGGTCATGTGCTGAGGGGATACCCGGCCTATACGGCCGGCATCCGCCCCGGGGCGACCATCGTCGCGGTCGATAGGAGTCCGGTGCACACGTGGACCGAGCTCCAGACCAGCATTGTCCGTCATTCCGCCGGTCGGATGAGCGTCACCTACCGGATGGGGGGGCACCTGCACACCGTCAACCTGGGCACGCGCTATGACCCGGCGGCGCACGGGCGCATCATCGGCATCGAACCTACGATGGCGCCGAACCACCTGCCGGTTTTCCAGGCCATCGGAGCCGGCATCGGACAGACGGTGTCCCTCACGGCGCTGTGGTTCTCTCAGCTCGGCCGCCTCTTTATCGGCCGGAGTCACCTCAATGTCACGGGTCCGGTCGGCATCGCGGTGATGGTGGGACAGGCGGTGCAGCAGGGCTGGATGCAGCTTATTCTCCTGGCTGCGGCCCTGTCTGCCAACCTTGGACTCTTCAATATCCTGCCCATCCCGGTGCTTGACGGGTCCAAACTCCTGTTTCTGGGCCTGGAGGCAGTCCGCCGGCGCCCGCTCGATGCGGCCAAGGAGAACCTGGTCAACATGATCGGCTTCATGGTGCTCATCGCGTTCGTGCTCTTCGTCACATACCACGATCTGTTACGATTGATGAAACAGGGGGTGTCCGGATGACGCGCGCAGTCAAGGTTCGCGACCTCACCATTGGAGGCGGAGCGCCGGTCGTCGTGCAGGGCATGACCAAGGGCGACACCCGGGACGTGCAGGGGACGCTCGACGAGATTGCCCGCTACCAGGAGGTTGGCGCCGAAGTCGTGCGGGTGGCCGTGCCGGACATGGAGGCGGCGCAGGCGGTGGGGCCGATCGTGAAAGGCTCTCGGCTGCCGATTGTGGCCGACATCCACTTTGACTACCGCCTGGCGCTCGAGGTACTGCGCCAGGGCGTCGACAAGCTCCGCCTCAACCCGGGCAATATCGGCGATGCCTCCCGGGTGGCGACGGTGGTGACGGAGGCCAAGGCGCGGGGGGTGCCGATCCGTATCGGGGTGAACGCGGGGTCGCTGGAGAAGACCCTCAAGATGGATCTCGGCCGTACGGCGGAAGCGCTGGTCAAGAGCGCGATGAAGCATGTGCGGATCCTGGAGGACCACGACTTTTACGACATTGTTATTTCGCTGAAGGCGTCGGACGTGCCAACCACGCTGGCTGCCTATCGACTCATGGCGAAGACAGCCGACTACCCCCTCCACGTGGGCCTCACGGAGGCGGGCGCGTCCCTCGGCGGGACGGTCAAGTCGGCGGTGGGCATCGGGACGCTTCTAGCCGAGGGCATCGGGGACACTATCCGGGTGTCCATGACCGGTCCGGGCGAGGAGGAGATCCGCGTTGCATGGGAAATCTTAAAGGCCCTGAAGCTGCGGGAACGCGGCGTGGACATCGTCGCCTGTCCCACCTGCGGGCGCATTCAGTTTGACATGTGGCCGGTTGTCAACGAGCTCGAAAAGCGTCTGGCGTCCATACCGGAAACCTTGACCGTCGCCATCATGGGCTGCGCCGTCAACGGACCGGGTGAGGCCAAAGACGCCAAGATCGGCATCGCCGGCGGCAAGCACATGGGACTCTTGTACCGCGATGGCCAGATCGTGCGTCGGGTCGAGCAGGACCAGATGGTGGAAGAGGTCTGGGCGGAAGTTCAAGACGTGTTAAGGGAGGCCCGAACGGGTGCAGCGGCTGTTGAAGGAGATCACGCCTCGGACTGAGGACTACTCTCAGTGGTACCTGGACGTGATCAACAAAGCGGACCTGATGGACTATGCTCCGGTCCGCGGATTCATGGTGATAAAGCCGTACGCCTATCGGGTCTGGGAACTTATCCAGGCATATATGGATGCACGGTTTCAAGAAACCGGCCACCAGAACGCGTACTTCCCGCTGCTGATCCCCGAGAGCCTTTTCAAGCGGGAAGCCCAGCACGTGGAAGGATTTTCGCCAGAGGTGGCGTGGGTGACTCAGGGCGGTTCGGAGGAACTTTCGGAGCGTCTCGCCATCCGGCCCACGTCCGAGACCATCACCGGCATCATGTATGCGAAGTGGATCCAGTCTTATCGCGATCTGCCCGTACTCATCAACCAGTGGTGCAACGTGCTGCGCTGGGAGAAGGCGACCCGCCCCTTCGTGCGGCCTCGCGAGTTCTTGTGGCAGGAAGGCCACACGGTCCACCGCACCGAAGCTGACGCCCGCGAGGAAACGCAGCGGATGTTGAACATTTACGTAGACACGCTTCGAGACGTGCTCGCGATTCCGGCTCTGTCTGGTGAGAAGAGTGAACGCGAGCGTTTCGCCGGGGCCGTCGAAACCTGGGCGCTGGAGGCGCTCATGGGCGACGGCCGTGCCCTGCAGGCTGCCACCTCCCATTTTCTCGGGCAAAATTTCGCCCGGGTATTTGAGATTGACTTTCTCGATGAGGACGGCGAGCGGCGTCTCGGGTGGACTACCTCCTGGGGCGCTTCGATCCGGCTCATCGGCGCCCTCATCATGGTGCATGGGGATGACCGCGGGCTTAGGCTCCCTCCCCGGGTCGCGCCCATCCAGGTCGTCGTGGTGCCTATCGCGGCCGGCCCCCAGCGCGAGCAGGTCCTGGACGCCGCCCGCCAGGCCGGCGCTGAGATCGGGGAGATCGGCGGACTCAGGGTGCATGTGGACGACCGGCAGGAGTACACCCCGGGCTGGAAATTCAATGATTGGGAGATGCGGGGCGTTCCCGTCCGGGTCGAGATTGGACCCCGGGATCTGGCACAGGGACAGGTGGTGCTGGTGCGGCGGGATACCGGCGAGAAGGCGGTGGTTCCCCGCAACCAGCTGGCGCTTCGCGTCCGGGAACTCCTGGACGACGTCCAGGAAGGCCTTTACCAGCAGGCGCTTTCGTGGCGGGATTCCCACACGTACACGGTCAGCAGCGTGGACGAAATCCTGGCCCACGATGTGCGGGGCTTCTTTAAGTCTGGCCTCTGTGCCGAGTCTGCCTGTGAGGATCGCCTGCAGACCGCCACCGGGGCTACGCTCCGTGTCCTGGAGGCGGGTGAGCCCGAAGGTGCCTGTCTGGTCTGCGGGGCCCCGGCGGTGCGGCGGGCCGTCTTTGCCCGCGCCTACTAGCGAGGTGCGCATGGTGCGTGAAGGGGAGCCGGGCCCCGGGAACGGTGTGGCGATTGTCATTCCCGCCTACAACGAGGAAGAACACATCGCCGCCGTGCTGGCGGCCGTCACGGCACTGCCGGAAGTGGAACAGGTCATCGTCGTGAGCGACGGCTCGGTGGATCGAACCCCCGAGATTGCGCGCTACTGCGGTGCGCGGGTCATCGAGCTCCCCGTCAACCAGGGCAAGGGCGCCGCCATGCGCATCGGCTCCGAGATGGCGGTGGGAGCGGACATTGTCGTATTTTTGGACGCCGATCTGGTGGGACTCACACCCGGGCACGTGCGCGCCCTTCTGGACCCGGTGCTGCGGGGCGAGACCGAGGCGACGGTAGGAGTTTTTGAAGGTGGACGAGTCAGCACCGACTTGGCGCAGCTGCTGGCGCCCATGCTGTCGGGACAGCGCGCGCTCCGCCGCCACCTGCTCGCCGATCTGGAGCTGGAGGATACGGGTTTTGGGGTGGAGGTAGCGCTCCACCGCGCCTTGAAGCGCCTTGGGGTGGACGTCCGCGAGGTCGTGCTGCAGGACCTCAGCCAGGTGATGAAAGAGGAAAAGCTGGGCCTTGCCAAGGGCCTCGCGGCGCGTATGAAAATGTACTGGGAGATCCTGCGCGAGATCCCGAAGGGATAGCCATGTCTTTCTGGTCTCAGTTTCTTTCCGATTACCCCCAAATCCAATCCCTGGCCGATGGCGAGGGTGTCGTGGTAACGCTGGACAAAGAGGGCGCCGCCATCCAGATCGCCGTGGACGCGCCGGTGTCCGAAGAAACGGGCCGGCGGTGGGAAAAGTCGATGACCGAGGCGCTCGGCTTTCCGGTCCGTCTGCTGCTCGGCCAGGTGCCCGCCGACGCCGCCGAACCCCTCCTGAAGATGGCGCAGGCGGCCCTTCGCCGGTGGGCGGCGCCCGAGGACGTGCGCCTCCTGGACGGGGAGCTCGGCGTATGCTTCTCCTCGCCTGCGTCCTACGAGCTTTTCACATCCGCGGGCGGGCCGTCGTGGCTCCGGCGGACGTATCCGGCGCTCCCTCCCGTGAGGGTGGAGGTCCGTCCGGAGGAGCCGCTGCCGCCGGACGAGACCGTCGTGATGCCGGAGCCGGGTGACCCGCCGGTGCGGGTGGGGAGAGGGCGGCCCTCCGGTCGTCCGGTGCGCATCGCCGAGCTTCCCGAGGCAGGGGCCGTCATTGCCGCGGGGCGCCTGTTTCAGGTCGCGCGCCGCGCGACGCAGCGGGGCGGGGAAATCCTCCTGGCCGGCCTCGACGACGGGACCGGCTCGCTGCGGATAAAAATTTTGCCGCGCGGTCGCGAACCGGTCGACGGGAGGGTCGTGAGCGGGCTCTTTGTCCGGGTTCGGGGCACGCTGGAGCAGGATGTCGCCGGTGAGACGGTGCTGCGCGTGCAGGATCTTGGCGAGGATGAGGCTCATGACGCGCTGGCGCCCGATGCGCAGCCGCGAGTGGAGTGGCACGCGCACTCCAAGATGAGCGCCATGGACGGGCTCAACGATCTGGAAGGGCTGTTCCGGCTGGCGCGGGACCTCGGCCATCCGGCCGTGGCCGTGAGCGATCACGGCGTCTTGCAATCCTACCCGGAGGCGGCCAGGCTGGGAGCGCGCTATGGCGTGCGCCCCATCTACGGGCTGGAAGCCAACGTGGTGCCGGATGCGGTGCGGGCGTTCAGCGGCCCGCCGCCCCGGGTTCCGCCGCTGGAGGCCGCGGTGGTGGCGGTCGATCTGGAGACCACGGGGTTAAGTCCCCGGGCGCACGGCATCGTCGAGGTTGGGGCGGTGCGCCTCGAGCGCGGAGAGATAGTCGGTCAGTTTCACCGGATGGTGCGCGCGGAGCGGCCGCTCTCCCGGGACAGCCGGGCCATCACCCAGATCGGGGAGGCGGATCTGGCCGCGGCCGAAGAGCCGACGGATGTGTGGGCAGCCTTTCAGCGATTTGCCGCCGGCGCCATCCTGGTGGCTCACAACGCGGTCTTTGACCGCGGGTTCCTCGTCCCGGTGATTGGCGACGGGTGGGCGTACGGCGACACCCTGCAGCTTGGACGGGCCCTGGTGCAGGATGTGAAGGGCTATGGGCTCGAACCCCTGTGCGCCTACTTTCACATTCCGCTCGTCGAACACCACCGGGCGCTCAATGATGCCGAAGCTGCCGGACGGCTGTGGCTCGCCCTGTGGGGAACTCCGGCCGGCCGCGCCCTGCAGGAGCGCGAGGACTGGTGGCAGGCGCCGCTCGCGGTCGGCGTGCGCGTCCAGCGGCCGGTGCCGGTGCTGGTGTATCCCCGCCGCCAAGATTCGGTGCGTCTTCTTTATGAGATGGTCTCGGCCAGTCACCTGGAAACCTTCTGGCGCGTGCCGCGTATCCGCTGGAGCACCATCACGGCGAGCCGAGACGCGTTCTTGGTGGGGGCGCCGGCCATCGGCGGCGAACTGAGCGAGCTGTGGTTCCGGAACGCCGGCGCCGAGGAGTGGCGGGAGGCCCTCGGCCGCTACGATTTCGTCGAAGTGGTGCCGCCGGCCGCTCTGGCCGACTGGGAGCAGGATGGGTATCTGTCGTCACGAGACGCGGTGGAGCGCCTGCTTCTCGATCTGGACGCCCGTGCCCGGGAGGCCGGGGTTCCGGTGGTGGCGTCCTCAGACACTCATTACCGGCGGCCGCAGGACAAAGTGTTCCGGGATGTGCTGCAGGCCACGGCCAAAGGCGATGTCCACGCCGGCCGCGGCGAGCTCTTTTACCGCACGACCGGCGAACTTGTGCAAGAGCTGGCGTTTTTCGGGTCCGACCGGGCCGAAGAGCTGGTCGTGGCAAACTCGCTGGCGCTGCTCGCCGCCATCGATGAGGACATCAAGCCGGTCCCGGACGGCCTTCACGCCCCTCAGCTGGAGGACGCGGAACAGGTGGTGTCCGAACGACCGTTCGAAGTGGCCCGTAAGCTTTTCGGCACCCCGCTCCCACCGCTGGTCGAGTCGCGGCTGCGCCACGAAGTTGACGCCATCGTGCGTCATGGCTTTGCGTCGGTCTACTATACGGCCCACCGACTGGTGGAGAAATCGCTGCAAGACGGCTACCTGGTGGGAAGCCGCGGCTCGGTGGGATCCTCGCTGGTAGCCACGTATCTGGACATCACAGAGGTGAACCCGCTTCCGCCGCATTATCGGTGCCCGGCCTGCCATCACGCCGAGTTTTTCACCGGGGGCGAGGTCGGCTCCGGATTTGACCTTCCTCCGAAGGCGTGTCCGTCATGCCAGGCCGTCCTCATCGGGGACGGCCAGGACATTCCCTTCGAGACGTTCTTGGGCTTTGAGGGTGACAAGGTTCCCGACATCGACCTCAATTTCTCCGGCGAGTATCAGTCCACCATCCACCGCTACACCGAGGAGCTGTTCGGGTCCGGACAGGTGTACCGGGCGGGTACGATTGCCACCATCGCGGACCGGACGGCGTTCGGTCTCGTGAAGGCATGGGCGCGGGAGACGGGCCGCACCCTGGCGCCGGTCGAGGTGGACCGCCTGTCGGAAGGCCTTTTGGGTGTGAAGCGGACCACCGGGCAGCACCCGGGCGGCCTCATGGTGGTGCCGGCCGGTGAAGACATCCATCGCTTCACGCCGGTGCAGCGGCCCGCGGACGCCCTTGACGCCGAGGTGGTCACGACCCATTTTGACTATCACGCCATCGAAGGCCGGCTTCTCAAGCTTGACTTGCTGGGCCATGAAGATCCGACCACCCTGCGCATGCTGTTTGACCTGACCGGCATCGATCCCCGCACCGTTCCATTCCATGACGCCGAGACCATCGGGCTGTTCTCGGGCCTCAGGACGCTGGGCCTCACCGAAGGGGAGCTGGACGCGCCGGTGGGGAGCCTCGGACTGCCGGAGTTCGGCACCCCCTTTGTCCGGCGCATGCTGGCCGACACGCGGCCCACCAGCTTTGCCGAACTGGTGCGCATTTCCGGTCTGTCACACGGCACCAATGTGTGGGCCAGCAACGCCGAAGAGCTTGTCCGCAAGAAGGTCGCCAGTCTGAGTGAGGTCATCGCCACGCGCGACGACATCATGACCTCACTCATCCGCATGGGACTCGAGCCCCAGGCCGCGTTCGCCATCAGCGAGCGCGTGCGGCGCGGGCGCGGGCTCGAGCCTGAGCAGGAGGCGCTCATGCGGGATCATGGGGTCCCCGGCTGGTACATCGATTCGTGCCGGCGCATCACGTATCTGTTTCCCAAAGCCCACGCTGCCGCGTACGTGATGATGGGCTGGCGCATCGCCTGGTTCAAAGTTCACCGGCCGCTCGCGTTCTACGCCGTGTACTGCACGGTTCACGGGGACGATTTCGTGCCGGATGCGGCGCTCGGCGGCCTCGAGTCCCTGCGGGCGGAGAGCCGGCGCATTGAGGCGTTGGGTCTGGAGGCCACGCCCAAGGAGCGGGGCCAGCTCGGGTACTTCGAAGTGCTGCGGGAAATGGCGCTGCGGGGCTTTGGCTTCAAACCCGTGTCGCTCATGCTGTCCGATGCGGCCCGCTTCATGCCGACGGGGGAGCGCGATTTACTGGTTCCCTTTGCCGCCCTGCCGGGTGTGGGACGGCAGGCGGCGGAGAATATCGTGCTGGCCCGTGAAGAGGGTCCGTTCCTGTCAGTGGACGACCTTCGCCAGCGCTGCCGGCTCTCCCGGACCGTGCTGGACCTGCTCCGGCAGGCCGGCGCGCTGGACGGCCTGGGGGAGACGCGGCAGCTGGGCCTGTTCTAGCCGGCCGGGCCGTGCGGTTGGCGCGCGGCCACGGCCGCCGGCCTTGAGCAGGACCAGTACCTGTGATATGATCGCACCGACAGAATCCGACCCAACCCTTTGGGGTTTGGCTGTATGATGTGCGGGATCGGAGTGGGTCAAGGTGCCCACTCTTTTGCCTTGCCGGGGGTCTATTGAGTTTTGCGAACGGCGCATGGGAGGCGAGCATCCGATGAACGCCGAATTCTTAGCGGCATTAGAGGAACTGCAGCGTGACCGGGGCATCGACAAGGACATCCTCATCGAGGCCATCGAGGCTGCCCTGGTGTCTGCCTACCGCCGTCACTACGGAGCCAATCAGAACGTCCGCGTGCATCTCGACCGCAGCACCGGCGAGCCGCACGTCTTCGCGCAGAAGCTCGTGGTGGACGAGGTGACCGACGATCGCATCGAGGTTAGCGTGGCCGAGGCGCGCCGACAGAATCCGGCGCTCGATCTGGGGGATGTGCTGGAGTACAACGTCACGCCGCAGGCGTTCAGCCGGATTGCGGCGCAGACGGCCAAACAGGTCGTCATGCAGCGCATCCGGGAGGCGGAGCGCGGCCTCATCTACCAGGAGTTTTCGAGCCGGGAGGGCGATATCGTCACCGGGGTGATCCAGCGCGTGGAGCCGCTGCACGACGCACCCGCGCACGACCTCCACGACCTGCTGCGGCCCGGTCAGGCCGACCGCCACCAGCGCATCTTGGTGAACCTTGGCAAGACCGACGCCGTCCTGCGGCCTTCTGACCAGGTCCCGAACGAGGATCTGCGTTCGGGAGACCGGGTCAAGGCGTACGTGACCGAGGTCAAGAAAACCACCAAGGGTCCCGAGATTTACGTGTCCCGCAGCCATCCCGGCCTCTTAAAGCGGCTGTTCGAGCTTGAGGTGCCGGAGATTCACGATGGTCTGGTGGACCTGAAGGGCATCTCCCGGGAAGCCGGCTTCCGGTCCAAGGTGGCCGTATGGTCCGAGGATCCAAACGTGGACCCCGTCGGGGCCTGCGTGGGGCCGAAGGGCCTTCGGGTCCAGAATATCGTGACGGAAATCCGGGGCGAAAAACTGGACATCGTGCGCTGGGACCCCGATCCGGCCGTGTTTGTGGCCAATGCCCTCTCGCCGGCGAAAGTCGTCTCCGTCACCGTGGACTCCGAGACGCGGGTGGCGCGGGTGGTGGTTCCGGATTATCAGCTGTCGCTCGCGATTGGCAAGGACGGCCAGAACGCACGCCTGGCGGCCAAGCTGACCGGCTGGCGTGTGGACATCCGGTCGGAGTCGCAGGCGGCCATGGGGGACTGGTAACATGCCGACACGAAAGTTGCCGCAAAGGACGTGCGTGGCGTGTGGGGCCACGCGCGACAAACGGGATCTGGTGCGGGTGGTGCGGGCTCCCGACGGGACCCTGGGGCTGGACCCGACCGGCAAGCGGTCAGGCCGGGGTGCCTACGTATGCCGGCAGGCGGCGTGCGCGGAGCGAGGCGTGAAGGGACGCCTGCAGCACGTGCTGCAGGTGCCGGTGAGCGCAGAGCTGGCCGAGGCCCTGACGGTGTTCATAGGGGATGGGCCTGCGCGTGGAGGATGACGGGCGCTTTCTCTCGTGGCTGGGGCTGGCGCGGCGCGCAGGCAAGCTCGCTCCGGGACTGCACCAGGTTGAGAAGGCGCTCGGCACCGGGCGGGTCTTCCTGGTCGTGGTGGCCGAAGACGCTGGCGGGGCCCTCGTACGAAAGTTTCGGCCCTGGGCGGAGTCACTAGGGATACCGGTCCTGGTGCGCGGTGACAAGGTCAGCATTGGCCGCGCCGCGGGACTCCCCCCGACAGGGGTCGTGGCTCTCTCCAGCATAAAGTTTGCGCGGGCAGTTTTGGCGGCTGTGGGACAGGGAACGGGGAGGAAAAGCGTTGGCAGAAACAGACAAGGTCAGGGTTTACGAACTGGCCAAGGAACTCCAGATCGACAGTCGCCGGCTGATCGATCTCCTGCACCGTCTGCACGTGGAGAACATCAAGAACCACATGAGCACGGTGGAGCCCGAGGCCATTTCGGTCGTGCGCGACATCATGCAGGGCAAACTGCCCACGACCGAGGAGAGCCCGGCCGCGGCCGCCGCTCCCAAACCGGCACCGCCGCGGCCCAAGGCTCCGCCGGCGCCACGGGTTCAGCCGCGTCCGGCCGGATTTCCGGGGCCCACCCGCCCGACACCGGGCCGGGCCATGCCCGAACCGCCGCCGAACCGTCGTCCCGTAGGCGTCGTGCCTCCGCCGGTTCGGAGAGAACCCATGGTGCGCCGCGACCAGACGCCACGACCGGGCGAAGGTCCGGGCGCGCCGCCCCGGCCACCGATGCCCGTCACCGGTCCCCGCTCGGGGATCGGCGCTCCGCGCCCGGCCGGCAGCCGTCCGCCGGCGGCACCGGTCGGCGGAACACGTCCGCCCGCGGGCCCCGCGAGGACCGGGGGACCACCCAGGCCCGGCCGGACTCCGGTCGGCCCGCCCCCGCCGGCTCCGGCCCGCGGCAAGGACAGCGGCCGTCGGGGACCGGGTGGAGGGAAAGATCGCCGCGGCCCGCGTCAGGGGAGCGGTCGGGGACGCCGGTGGAACGAAAGCGACGAGTTTCGAAGCCGAAGCCGGCACTTCCGGCCCAAGACGGCCTCAAGCGAGCCGGCCCAGCCGGTCAATCGCCGCATCGTCCTGTCCGGAACCATTCTGGTGAAGGATCTCGCCGACCAGCTCGGCGTCAAGGCAGGCGACCTCATCAAGCGCCTGATGGAACTTGGCGTGATGGCGACCGTAAATCATGAGCTTGACCGTGAGACGGCCGTCATCGTCGCGACCGAGTTCGGAGCGAAAGTCGAGGAGCGCGCCTCGCAGGAAGAGCAGGAGGCCGAGCTCATCCAGGGCGAAGAAGACCGCGCCGAGAACCTGAGGGCGCGGCCGCCGGTCGTGACCGTCATGGGGCACGTGGACCACGGGAAGACCTCGCTTCTGGACCGCATTCGCTCAAGCCGGGTGACGGCGCACGAGGCGGGGGGGATCACCCAGCATATCGGAGCCTCGGTGGTGGAGTGGCAGGGACGCCAGGTGGTGTTCCTCGACACCCCGGGCCACGAGGCCTTCACGGCCATGCGCGCACGCGGCGCGCAGGTCACGGATGTGGCGGTGCTGGTGGTGGCTGCCAATGACGGGGTCATGCCCCAGACGGTGGAGGCCATCAATCACGCCCAGGCGGCCGGCGTTCCGGTGGTCGTGGCCATCAACAAGATGGACCTGGAAGACGCCAACCCGGACCGGGTCCGGCAGAGTCTGACCGAGTACGGTCTGGTCTCGGAGGAGTGGGGCGGCGACACCATGATGGTGCCCGTGTCCGCACGCACCGGCGAGGGCATCGACAAGCTTCTGGACAGCATCCTGCTGCAGGCCGACATTCTGGAAATCGAGGCCAACCCGGACCGGCCCGGACAGGGCACGGTCATCGAGGCGCAGCTTGACCGCGGGCGTGGTGCCGTGGCCACCGTGCTGGTGCAGCGGGGAACGCTCTCGGTGGGAGACGCCTTTGTCTCAGGTCCGGTGTGGGGCAAGGTGCGGGCGCTCATCAACGATCGCGGGCAGCGGGTGCGCCAGGCGCCGCCGTCGATGCCGGTGGAGGTCCTGGGCTTCAGCGAGGTGCCGCAGGCGGGCGACGACTTCATCGTCCTGGCGGACGACAAGCAGGCGCGCGCCATCGCCGATGCGCGCCGTGACCGGCGTCGGGCGGCCGAGGTGCCAAGCGGCCTGCGCGGCGTAAGTCTGGACGAATTCTATCAGCGTCTGAAGGACGAGGCCGTCAAGGACCTGAACCTGGTCATCAAGGCCGATGTGCAGGGCTCGGCGGAGGCATTGGGAGAATCGCTGTCCAAGATGGGACACGAAGAGGCGCGGGTGCGCATCCTCCATTCGGGGGTCGGTGCGGTGACCGAGTCCGACGTCATGCTGGCGTCCGCCTCCGGCGCCATCATCCTCGGGTTCGGCGTCAGCACGGAGTCGAAGGCGCGGCAGCTGGCCGAACGCGAGCATGTCGACGTGCGGACCTACCGGGTCATCTACGATCTGTTGGATGATGTGCGGCAGGCTCTCACCGGCATGCTGGCTCCCAAGTTCGAGGAGGTTATCCTCGGGCGGGTGGAGGTGCGCGAGGTGTTCCGGGTGCCGCGCGTGGGCGCGGTGGCCGGCTCCTACGTGTCGGACGGCAAGGTGGTGCGGAGCGCTCAGGTCCGCGTCATCCGCGATGGGGCCGTCATCCACGAAGGACCGATCGCGTCCCTGCGGCGCTTCAAAGACGATGTACGCGAGGTGCAGGCAGGCTTCGAGTGCGGTATCGGACTCGAGCGGTTCAATGACATGAAGGTCGGGGACCAGCTTGAGGTGTACACGCAGGAGGAAGTGAAGGCCAGCTAGGCGGAGGCAGGGGCACATGAAGCAGCAGAGGGCAGAACGTGTGGCCGAAGCCATGCAGGCTGAGTTGGCGGGCCTTCTCCAACGGGAGGTCAAGGATCCGCGAATCGGGTTCGTGAGCATCACCCGCGTCGATCTGGCCCGGGACCTGGCCGTCGCGCGGGTGTATGTGAGTGTGCTTGATGCGGAGAAGGCGGAGGAAACCCTGTCGGGGCTGAAGAGCGCCAGAGCCTACTTGCGCGGTGAGGTGACACGGCGGCTGCGGCTCCGACAGGCACCGGCTTTGGACTTTCGCCTGGACCATTCCCTGGAGGCCAGTCTGACGGTGCAGCGCCTCTTAAAGGAAACCGGAGCGGCGGGCGCCGAGCATGCCGGCGACCACTGAGGCCGGACAGGTGGCGGCTGCCCTCCGTCAGGCCCGGCGGGTCGTGGTCGCTATGCACCAGGCGCCCGATGGCGACACCACCGGCTCGGCACTGGCCCTCGCCGCCGCTTTGCGACGGCTCGGCGTCGAGGTCGAGGTGGTGGGACCGGATCCGATCATCGCCCCCCTGCGATTTCTACCAAGGGCCGAAGAGGCCCAGACCTGGGCCGCCCGGCCCTCGACGCCGCGGGCTGATGTCGTCGTGACCGTGGACTGCGGAGAGGCGTCTCGCGCCGGCGGGCTTGACGTCCTGCGCTCGGCGGGGGCCCTTCTCATCAATCTTGATCACCACGCCAGCAACAGCCGTTTTGGGGACCTCAACTGGGTCGAGCCGAGGGCCGTGGCGGTGGGGGAACTGGTGCTGCGCCTTGTCGACGAGTGGGAGCTTCTTCTGGCGGAAGATGTGGCCCTGCCGCTTTACGTGTCTCTCGCGACCGACACGGAGGGATTCCGGGTCGGCGTGAGGGAGGGCCGGGTGTTTCGGATGGCGGCGCGGCTGGCCGACACGGGCCTCGATGTGGAAGACGTCCACCGGCGCCTCTTTGAAGAGGAGCCGCTGGCGGTGATGCGGCTTCGGGCCTGGGCCTTGCAGCATCTGCAGCAGGCACCGTCCGGCCACCTGGCCTGGCTCGCCCTGCCACGGCGGGTGCTCACCCGTTTCGGGGTGGAGCCGTACCAGACCGACGGCCTGATAGCGCTGGTGCGGGCGCTGAGAGGGGTTCACCTGGCGGTCTTCCTGCGCGAGGAGCCGGAAGGACTCGTCAAGGTGAGTCTGCGGAGCCGGCCGCCGGTCGAGGCGCGGCGCATTGCCGAGCGCCTTGGGGGCGGCGGTCACACCCACGCGGCGGCCGCCCTGGTTTCGGGCCGGCTCCCGGGAGTGCAGGCCGAAACGCTGGCGCTCGCGTCCGAGCTTTATGGGGAGGATGAACGCTGGACGGATTCCTCAACCTTCTGAAACCGCCGGAGCTGACATCCCATGACGCCGTGGCGCGCGTGCGCCGCCTGGCCGCTGGGCGGGCCGGGCACGGCGGGACCCTCGACCCCGATGCGGCCGGCGTGCTGCCGGTGGCCATCGGTCAGAGTCTGGCTCTCTTAGGACGCATCGACTGGAGTCCGAAGACATACGCGGCGGTGGCCCGTTTCGGTGCGCTCACCGACACCCTGGACGCCGCGGGAGCGATTGTGGCCCGCTCGGCGCCCCCCTGGCCCGGACGGGCGGACCTCGAACGGAGTGCCCCCTTTCTCGTGGGGGCGGGGCTTCAGCTTCCGCCCCAGCGCTCGGCCATCCGGCAACACGGCGAGCGTGCGCACCGGCGTGCCCGCCGGGGTGAAAATTTCTTCCTGGCACCGCGTCCGGTGGTCGTGCACAGTCTGACGGTCACCGATGCCGACGGTGCCCTGTTTCGATTCGTGGCGGAGGTTTCCTCCGGCACCTATGTGCGCGCGCTGGTCAGAGACTGGGCCCAGATGCTTGGTCAGGCCGCCTCCCTGGTGGCCCTCATCCGGACCCGGGCCGGGCCTTTTGGCATCGAGGAGGCGGTGACGCTGGAGGAATTGCAGGAAGACGGCATCGAGCAGGCGCTCCGCTCCTGGCAGGCGGTGTGGTCGGGACCCCGGCTCGAATTGGCGGCGGCTGAGGTTGCCGGTGTCCTGCGCGGACGGTTTCCGTCCGGGCTGGAGCCCGAGAACGGGGTGCTGACGGCGCTCACGCGCGAGGGTCGCCTGTACGCGCTCACCGACGGCCCGCAGCGCTTCGTGCGGGTGTTTCCGGAGGGACTGTCGTGAGCACCGGAACGGCCCCCGCACGGGTCATCACGATCGGGACATTCGACGGCGTGCACCGCGGGCATCAGGCCCTTCTGGGGCGGGCGGCGGAGCATGCCGGACGGCTGTCCTGCGGGTATGCCGCGCTCACCTTCGCGCCGCCGCCGCGGGCGGTGCTGCGGCCCGCGGAGATCACCTGGGAGCTCACCCCCGGGGAAGAGAAAGTCCACTGGCTAGAGGCGGCCGGTGCGCAGGTGGCGGTGGTCGCGTTTACGCCCGAGTTTGCCCGCATGGACCCGCTCGACTTTCTGAACCAGATTGTGCGGGAGCGGTACCGGCCGGCCGTCATAGTGGAAGGCCACGACTTCACGTTCGGACGCCAGGCGCTCGGCACGGTGGCCGTCTTACGCGAATGGGCCCGAGAGCGCGGAATCGAGGTGGAGGTGCTGGATCCGGTCGATGGCCCGCACGGTGTCGTCTCCAGCTCGGCCGTGCGGGCGATGGTCCGCGACGGACGCCTCGATGAGGCGCGCGCCTTGCTCGGCCGGCCGTATTCGGCGCTCGGCCAGGTGCGCCGCGGAGACGGGCGGGGCCGCACCCTCGGGTTTCCCACCGCCAACCTGTGGCTTCCGCCCACCAAGCTGATGCCGCCCTACGGCATCTATGCGGGGTACGCGGAGGAGGAAGAGGGCGGCGCGCGGACCCTGGCCGTGGCCAGCTGGGGGGTGCGGCCCATGTTTGCCACGCCGACACCGCTCTTGGAGGCGCACCTGATTGGCGTGACCCGAGATCTCTATGATCGGCGGCTCTGGTTTCAGTTTGGACAGTTTCTTCGCGCAGAGGAACGCTTCTCGGGCACGGCCGCACTGGTGGATGCCATCCGGGAGGACGTGCGGCAGGCGGAAGACTGGGCCGCGGGGCGATAGTTAGCGGCAGGCCGGTCGCTTGTGCTAGAATGCGTCAGGTACGGTCGAGGACGGTCGGTTTCCCGGCCGCAATTACATGGGCAAGGGATAGGAGGACGCGGGTGGCGCTTTTGTCGGAGGCCAAGCAGGACATCATTCAGCACCATCAGATTCATGAACACGACACCGGATCGCCCGAGGTGCAGGTGGCGTTGTTGACGCGTCAGATCGCAGATCTGACGGAGCACCTGAAGATTCACAAGAAGGATTTCCACTCCCGCCGGGGGCTTTTGAAGATGGTGGGACAGCGCAGGGCCCTTCTGAACTACCTGCGCAAGAAAGATGCGGCCCGGTACCATAAGCTGATACAGGAACTAGGCCTCCGGCGCTAAGCGTCCGGAGCCTTTCTTTTTTCTGTCCGCACCAGCGTCGCATCTGGCTATCATCGTTTGGGTTTTGCGGCCGTCCCGGGCTTGCGCCATAATGAAGCGATGACACGGAAGTGAAAGAAATAGGGAGGCCCTGATTGATGGAAGTCCACACAGCGGAAGTGCTGGTGGGCGGACGGGTCATGACCTTGGAAACCGGCCGTCTGGCCAAGCAGGCTGGCGGGGCCGTGTTCGTACGCTACGGAGACACGGCGGTTCTGGTTACCGCCACGGCATCTCGCCAACCGCGCGAAGGTCTTGATTTCTTCCCCCTCACCGTTGACTACGAAGAGCGCATGTATTCCGTCGGCAAGATTCCCGGCGGCTTTATCAAGCGGGAAGGACGGCCGAGCGAGCGGTCCATCCTGGCCGCCCGTCTGACTGACCGCCCCATCCGGCCCCTGTTCCCCGAAGGCTTCCGCAACGATGTCCAGATTGTTGCCACGTTGATGTCGGTGGACCACGATCACAGCCCCGAGGTGTGCGGGATGATTGGCGCCTCGGCGGCCCTCTCCCTGTCGGATATTCCGTTCGACGGCCCCATCGGAGCGGTGGAAGTCGGATGGGTGGACGGTGCTCCCGTCGTGAACCCTACTTGGGAACAGTCGGAGCGGAGCCTCCTGAAACTGATGGTGGCGGGAACCTACGACAACATCCTCATGATTGAGGCGGGCGCCAACGAGGTGACCGAAGCGCAGGTCCTCGATGCTATTTTCACCGGGCACCGCGAGATCCAGCACGTCGTGGAGGCGATCCGCGCTTTTCAGGCGGAGGCGGGCAAGGCGAAGGGAGCCTACACCCTGTACCTGCCCTCAGACGAACTGGCTCATGCGGTCAAGGAAATCGCCGAGCCGGCCATGGAAGCGGCGCTCCGCACGGAGGACAAGGTGGAGCGGGACGCCGCCATCGACGCGGTAAACCGGCAGACCACCGAGCGCATCCTGGAGGCGTACCCCGACAAGGCCAAAGAGATTCAGGCGGTCTTGAAAAAGATTCAGAAGAACATGGTCCGGCACGCCATCATTCATGACGGCGTCCGCCCCGACGGGCGCCGGCGCGATGAGATCCGGCCCATTACCGTGGAGGTGGGGGTGCTGCCCCGCACGCACGGGTCGGGGCTCTTCACCCGCGGACAGACCCAGGCGCTCACGTCCCTGACGCTCGGACCGCTGTCGGACCGTCAGATCCTGGACGGCATCGGCCTCGAGGACAGCAAGCGCTACATTCACCATTACAACTTCCCGGCCTTCTCGACGGGGGAGACGGCGCCGCTGCGCGGGCCGAGCCGCCGGTCAATTGGTCACGGAGCCCTGGCCGAGCGGGCCCTCGAGCCCATGATTCCACCGGAGACGGAATTTCCCTACGCCCTGCGGCTGGTCTCAGACATCCTGGAGTCCAACGGATCGACGTCGATGGCATCGGTGTGCGGCTCCACGCTGGCCCTGATGGAGGGCGGGGTGCCCATCAAGGCACCGGTGGCGGGAATCGCCATGGGTCTCGTGAAAGAGGGAGACGACTACGCCGTCCTCACCGATATCCAGGGCATCGAAGATGCGCTCGGGGACATGGACTTCAAGGTAGCGGGAACCCGGGACGGCATCAACGCGATTCAGATGGACATCAAGATAAACGGGCTGGCCCGCCAAATCCTGGAGGAGGCCCTGGAGCAGGCCCGGCTTGCTCGCCTCTTTATCCTGGACAAGATGCTGGCGGTCATCGACGGCCCGCGCGCGGAGCTGTCGGAGTATGCGCCCCGCATCGTGACCCTGCATATCGATCCCGACCGGATCCGCGACGTCATCGGACCCGGCGGCAAGACCATCAACAAGATCATCGAGCAGACCAAGGTAGGGCGCGAGAAGGTCGAGATTGACATCGAGGATGACGGGACCATCTTCGTCGCCGCCATCAACCGGGCCGCCGCCGACGCGGCCGTCCAGATGATAAACGACCTCACCCGCTCGGTGCTGGTCGGCGAGGTCTATGAGGGCCGCGTCACCCGGCTCATGAATTTCGGCGCCTTCGTCGAGATTCTGCCGGGCAAGGAGGGGCTCGTTCACATCTCGGAGCTGGCCCACACGAGGGTCGGGCGGGTGGAAGATGTGGTGAACGTCGGCGACCCCCTGCGGGTGAAGGTGACGGAAATCGACCGCATGGGACGGGTGAACCTGTCCCATCGCGCCATGCTGCCGCCTCCTGAGGGCGTGGAGATTCGCGATTCCGGCGATCCACGGCCGGGGCCGGTTCCCCGCGGGCCGCGCCACGACGACGGACGGCGGAGGCCAGGACCCCGTCGCTGAACAGAGAAGCCCGGAGCCTGGCTCCGGGCTTCTTTGCGCCCGCGGCCAGAATTCCGGCCAGGAACGGTGCAGCCCGTCGTCATTGGGGATACCTCCTCCCGGCCGCGACGTATTTACGGCCGCCGCGTAGGGGGATTGGAGACGCCCTCGAGTCAGACCCTCTTCCCGTCCATGCTCGCTTGCGCCGAGGGGTCACAAGAACTTGTGCGCGCGGTCACCCGCTTCGGTCCGGCGGTCGGAGAGCGGACCCCTGTTGCGGCCGGCTTCCGCCCGCCAGGCGAGGGATGCCGGGCGGTGAGCGCCCCGTCGCTTCTCCGTGTGAGGCCTGCCGCGGGGTGACTCATCGTGGTGCGGGCTTGTTACAATAGCCGGCAGAGACGGGGGGAATCTTCTGCAACGAGGATTTGAGCGGTCGCCGCGCGGCGACCGTCTGGTTTATGAAGAAAGCGCCGAGGCTGGATCGGCGGCGCTGGCGTTGTTTGTCGATGTGGGAAGCCGCGATGAGGGTCCGGGTCAGCGGGGCTGTGCCCATCTTCTCGAGCACCTCGCGTTCAGGGGCGCCGGCTCTCTTGACCGCCAGGCCATCGCTGACCGCATGGACCGCCTGGGTGCGGATGTGAACGCCTTTACGACCCGGGATCTCACCTGTTACCACGCCCACGTGCTGGACCGGGATCTGGAGTCGGCCTGGGAGCTCCTGTGGGCCATGACCATGGCGCCCTGGCTGACCGATGCGGATCTGGACCGCGAGCGGGGAGTGGTGGCGGAGGAGCTCCGCGAGGCGGAGGACGACGTGGAAGATCGGGCCGACCAGGCTTTTACCGAAGCGCTGTGGGGGCGTCACCCTCTGGGCCGCGACGTCCTGGGCAGCCGGGACAGCCTGAAGCGCATGCGGGGCGCCACCGTGCGCGGCTTCCACGCGCGTCACTACGGAAGCAATCGACTGACCGTGGTTCTGGCGGGTTCTGGCGTCGGCCGCATCCTGGACCGTGTCCGGGAACGCCTGGCCGGGGCACCGACCGCCGCCGATCTGATTCGCACGCCCCCGGTGGCCGAGAGCGCGGTCCGCCGGCGGCTCGTCCCCGGCCAGGAAGTATTCCTTTCGCTCGGCATTCCCGCGCCCCTCATGGGCGATGCCGATGAGAACGCCTGGCGTCTTCTCGGCATCATTCTGGGCGGGCAGAACTCGTCACGCCTCTGGCAGCGGATTCGCGAGGAGATGGGACTCGCCTACCAGGTCGGTGCGCAGTACAACGCCTACGCGGACTACGCGGACTTCAGCGCCTCGGCCGGGGTGGCGGCCGAGCGGGTGCAGGAGACACTCTCGGCCATGACCGAGGAATGGGTGGGGCTCGTTGACCGGCCGGTGACGGAGCTTGAGCTTGAGCGCGCCAAGCGGCAGGCATCGACGGGGCTGGTCTTTGGCCGCGAAACGGTGGAGGGGATCCTCCACTACCTGGCCCGCTGGGCGACCGTCGGGGTCAGTCCGCCCGACCCGCGGGAGCTGATAGCGGGGCTCAACGAGACATCGCTGGCGGCCGTTCAGCGGGCCGCCGCCCAGGCGGTGGCCCGGTTTGAATCCGAAGCGGCCGTAGGGATAGCAGGGCCCCAGCGGGCCTTGCGCGGTGATCCTCGTGCCGCCTTTGCCCGCCGCCCGGCCAACCCCGTGGCGGCACCTGGGAAGGAAGGGGAGAGCGGTGCCCAGTGACGGGAGCCTCGACCGGCTAGGCGAGGTGTTCGCGCGTCAGCGCCGTTTCCAGGATGAGCTGGTCCGGCGCCGCGAACTCCACTTCGACGAGCGCACGTGGATGGAGAAGCAGGCGCTTGCCCTCATGGTGGAGCTGGGGGAGGTGCTGGACGAGGCCGGCTACAAGTGGTGGAAGAACCCGGAGCCGGTAAATCGGGCCGCCCTTCACGAGGAACTGGTAGACGTATTTCACTTTTTCGTGGCACTGTGCCTCGCGGCCGACATGTCGGCCGACGACCTGTACGCGGGCTATCTGGCGAAAAACGCGGAGAACCAGAGACGGCAGGATGGCACCAGCGACCGCCCCGGCTACCAGGCATGATCCACTGACCTCGCTAAGCTTAAGGAGACAAAGATGTCTCGGCGCATGGCGGAGGGCCGGGGACGGTTAGCCGACCGGCCGGCACCCCGGACCTATCCGGGCATCTGACCAGAAGCGGAGGAGGGAGCGGCTCAGGGGACGGTCGGGCCGTCCGGGTGCGTCCCCGTGAAAGTTGCCGGCCGGCGGCGGGGGGCGCCTCTCTGCTCACTCCTTACCCTGTCAGGCCGCCGCTTTCTGCGGGGCTGTCCTCGAGCGGGCCTCTCAGGGAAGCCTGGCCAGGGACCGGGATAGGGACCCTTGAGCGCTTCTGGCTCCCGTGTCAGGAGAGCAGGACCCCGCGGTGTGGCGTCCTGCCACGACACCGGGAGCCCTCTTCCCGCGCAGGACGGCGCGCGGGCGGGCGCCGGCTCGCATTCGTGGCCGCAGACCATGGCCACCGGCGGCAGCGCGCCGGGACGTGGTGCTCTCAGAGACACCGGCCTCGCCGAAGCGGGAAGAGGAAACGACAGCGGCTTGGAGTAGAGTCGGCGTCGGTCTCGCCGCCGGCGGGTCGGATTGCAAGCTCAGTCGGGCCATCGCTACAATAGGAGAGCTTCTGGGGCTCGGACGGGTTTGACGGCGGTCATATCGCGCGCCCACGCGAGATGCGGGCGGCGTGGGCCGGGTTCGCCTGGCGCCGGGTGAGGGTTGCCGGGAAGGTGCCCTTAAGCGGCACCAGCCAGACCACCATCGCGACGCCATCAACCGCGTGAACCACCTGGCCGTCAAGGCGCACAGCAGACAGGCATATCGGGTCGTGCCGGCCATCATGACCAGTTGTGCGCCCGGGATGAGAGCGGGGAATGTCGAAACGCCTTCCGCCGGTCGCGGTCGGTCCTTCGCAGCGGCTGGCCGGCTAGCATGGGCCGCACGCGGCGCTTCCCGAACGCGCACGGGGGCAGGCGGCACGCGTTGGGCGCGCGCCAGCTGCAGTCGATCTTGAGGGAGTGGAGGGATCCGGCGTGACAAGACCGCCCCGGGTCGCCGTGGTCGGTGCGACCGGCCTTGTGGGTCAGACGCTCTTGACCGTGCTGGGGGAGCGGTTTCCGGACCTGCAAGACGTCCGCGCGCTGGCCGAGAGCAGCGGCGGACGCACCGTGTCGTTCGCCGGCCGCGCGTTGAGTGTGGAGGCTATCTCGGAGGAGACGCTGGACGGGACGGAGGTAGTATTCTTCGCGGCCACGAGTGCCGTCTCCGAGCGCTTCGGTCCCTGGGCCGCCGCCCGGGGGGCGCTCGTGGTCGACAAGTCGAGCCGGTTTCGCATGGATCCGGAAGTCCCGCTGGTCGTGCCCGAAGTCAACGGGCATCTGGTGCATCGGGGAGGACAGCTGGTGGCGAGCCCCAACTGCTCCACCATCGCCCTCGTGCTGCCGCTTTTCGCCATCCTCCGTCATCGGAGCGTGACGCGCGTCCTGGTCAGCACCTACCAGGCCGTGTCAGGCACCGGACGCGATGCGTTGAGCCAGCTGGAGGCGGAGACTGCCGACGCGCAAGACGGGGCGCCCCACGGCACCGCATACTCAAAACCTATCGCGGGCAACGTGCTGGCCCAGTGCGATCGCCTGGCTGAGGCGGGCTATACCCTGGAAGAGTGGAAGCTCACGCGGGAATCGGAAAAGATCCTGGGCACGGCTCTTCACCTGTCGGCTACGGCGGTCCGGGTCCCGGTGCGGGTCGGCCATGCCGAGTCGGTATACCTCGAGCTTGACCGGCCCGCCGATCCAGTCACGGTGCGCGAGTGGCTGCGGGCGACACCGGGTATCGTGGTCGTCGAGGATCCGGACTACCCCACACCGCGCGACGCCGCCGGCACCGACGACGTCTATGTCGGCCGTGTCCGGCGCGACCTTCACGACCCCAACGGCCTGCATCTTTTCATCGTGGCTGACAACCTCCGCAAGGGTGCCGCAACCAATGCGGTGCAGATTCTGGAACGGAGCCTGTCGGCGGAGACGGTGCCATCGTGAAAGTCATCGTTCAGAAATTCGGAGGCACTTCGCTTTCGACGGGGCCGCAGCGGGAGCGCGCGATTGACTGGGTGGAGAAGGCTCAGGAGGACGGCTATCGACCGGTGGTGGTCGTGTCGGCCATGGGCCGGCATGGCGACGCCTACGCCACCGACACGCTCCTGTCGCTCGTAGGCGACAGCGCACCGAGTCCCGAGGATCGGGATCTCCTGATGAGCTGCGGGGAGATTGTGAGCGCGGTCGTGCTGGCGGCACGCATTCGGAGCCGCGGCCACCCAGCGCGCGCTCTCTCGGGAGGCGACGCCGGCATCATGACCGATGCCTGCTTCGGCGGGGCCCGCATCCAGAGTATTGACCCCGAGCCCCTGGAGCGCCTGCTGGCGAACGGCATCATACCGGTGGTGGCGGGCTTTCAGGGCATGACCGAGGGCCGTCAGGTGACGACGCTCGGCCGGGGCGGGTCCGACACGACCGCCGTCGCCCTCGGAGCCGCCCTGCACGCGGATGTCGTGGACATCTTCACGGATGTGGATGGCGTGAAGACGGCCGATCCGGCCGTCGTTCCAGATGCGCGGACCCTTGCCACCCTCGACTATGACGAGGTGTTTCAGATGGCCAACAGCGGCGCCCGGGTCATTCATCCCCGTGCTGTAGAGATTGCCCGGCATTTCGCGCTGCCGCTTCGCATCCGCAGCGCTGCTGCCGCCACGGAGGGGACGCTGGTGGCGATGGGGGCGGTCGGACTCGACCACTGGGCCCATCGAGACCCCGAGCGCGCCCTCACCGGCATTACATCCCTGGCCCGCCTGGTTCAGTTCCGCCTGCGCCCGCTCGAGGGGGCCGGGACCGACTGGATGTATCGGGTCTTTCAGGACCTGGGTGCCGCCGGGGTGTCGGTGGACCTCATCAATATCTTTCCCGACCTGGCTTATTTCTGCGTGCTGCCGGACCAGGAGACGGCGGTCCGGCGCGTGCTGGACGCCCTCGCCCTGGAGTATGAGTGCTCGGACGACCGCGCTAAGGTCTCGTGCGTCGGCACGGCCATTCATGGGCTTCCCGGGGTGATGGGCCGCTTCATGCAGGCCCTCAGCGACGCTCAGGTCAATGTCTTGCAAACCGCGGACAGTCTGTCGACCATTTCCTTTCTGGTGCGGCGGGCCGACGTGGAGCGGGCCGTGAAGGCCCTTCACCGCCAGTTCCACCTGGCGGGGGAAAGCGAGTCGGGTGATGCGCAGACGTGAGTCACGGCGCCGGTTCACGGATAACGGGCCCCAATGCCGCGCCGGTGGGAGGCTTGAAGCGTGGGGGCCCAAAAATTGAAGGGGACATGGCGGAGAAGACGGGGCGCCCATCTTGATGGCGGCCCGTACCAGAGGCGTGGGGCAAATGCGCCGGGCAGCGGGGCGCGGGCGGGTGGTGCCGGGCCGGTCATTTCGGCCTGATGGGCGGCCGCCTCGCGCCGTTTGACGACTCGGGAGTGGTATAATTCCCACGACGACTGTGTGCGGCGGTTGTTTTTGAGTGGAGCCGGCGGCAACGGGCAGATTCTGGCCGGCCCCTGAACGACGAAACCCCAGCACCGAACAAGGGCTGGGGACTATTTGTGTATGGGCACCGAAGCCCAGGAGGTGGGATTCCTGGATAACCCAGGACAGCAGAAACTCCGGTTCATTCCTTTGGGCGGAGTTGGCGAGATTGGCAAGAACCTGTCCCTCATCTGGGTCGGGGACGACATCATGGTGGTGGACTGCGGACTGGCATTTCCTGACGACGACATGCCCGGCGTAGACCTGGTATTGCCCGACATGGCATTTCTTCTGGAGCATCGCGATCATGTACGCGGGGTCTTTCTCACCCACGGGCATGAGGATCATGTAGGGGCTATCCCTTACCTGCTGCGGGAGATGTCGGTTCCGGTCTATGGCACACGGCTCACGATGGGCATCGTGGATTTGAAACTGCAGGAGCATAAGCTGACCCTGCCCAAGGGTTCGCGGGAAGTGACGCCGGGTGAAAAGGTGCCGGCGGGCCGCTCGACCGTCGAGTTCTTCCGCGTCAATCACTCGATTCCTGACGCCACCGGCCTCATCATCCGCACCCCGGCGGGTACGGTGGTGCACACGGGAGACTTCAAGATTGACCATACGCCGGTGGATGGGCACGTGGCCTCCTTCGACCGGCTGGCCCAGGCCGGCGATGAGGGAGTCCGACTCCTTCTGGCCGACAGCACCAACGCCGAGCGCTCCGGCTTCACCCCTTCGGAACGGACCGTGGGTGACGCCCTGGAGCGCGTCATCGCCAACGCCGCCGGCCGCGTACTGGTCGCATCATTTGCGAGTCATGTGCATCGCATCGCCCAGACGGTGGAGATTGCGGCGCGGCACGGCCGCCGGGTGGCGGTGGTGGGCCGCAGCATGGAGAACGTGGTGGCCAAGGCGCAAGAGCTCGGTTACCTGACCTTCCCCCCCGGGGTGAAGATGGAGGTGGAAGAGGTCCAGCGGATGCCGGCCGACCGCGTATGCATCCTGACCACCGGAAGCCAGGGCGAGCCGATGTCGGCGCTGTCGCGGATGGCGCTGGCCGATCACCGCAAGGTGGAGATCCTGCCTGGCGACACCGTGGTGGTGGCCGCCTCGCCGATTCCGGGCAACGACAAGCTCGTCGCCCGCATGATTGATGGCCTCTTTAGGCGCGGGGCCCACGTGGTCTACGGCATTCCCATGGGCGTGCATGTTTCGGGCCATGGGGCTCAGGAAGAGCTGAAGCTCATGCTGAATCTCGTGCGGCCGCAGTTCTTCATTCCCGTCCATGGGGAGTACCGGCACCTCGTTCACCACGGCGAGCTGGCCCAGGCGACCGGCGTTCCCAGTGACCACATCTTCATCGGCGAGAACGGCACGGTGTTCGAATTTACCTCCGAGCAGGGGCGGGTGGTGGGCCAGGTCCCGTGGGGCAAGGTGCTGGTGGACGGCATGGGCATCGGCGACGTTGGGCACATTGTGCTTCGCGACCGCCGGCAGCTGTCGCAGGACGGCGTCCTCATCGTTGTACTTGGCATCGACTCCCAGTCCGGGGAACTGGTCTCGGGACCCGACGTGGTCTCGCGCGGATTCGTGTACGTGCGGGAGTCGGAAGCCTTGATGGAGGAGGCTCGTCAGCGCGTCCGCACGGTGGTGGAAGGGCTCGGCGAAGGCTACACGGAGTGGGCCACCATCAAGACGGCCGTCCGGGATGCCATGGCGAAACTCATGTTCGAGCGCACCCGTCGGCGCCCGATGGTGCTTCCCATCGTCATGGAAGTGTAGGAGAGCCGGGACGGCGCCTCCGACACCACACGACGGCGTCCGGCCCGGGGCCGGGCGCCGCTTCGCGTTTGGCGGTTCGATGAGACGACAGCAAGCAGGTTGTCCCCGGGGCCGGTTCAAGATCCAACCAACTCGCGGCCGCCGCGCCCCTCGGGGCGTCCCGTTATCGGGCATCCCCCGCGCGGACCGGGAAATCGGCTCATCGGACCTGGCCCTAGTCGCCTGCGACGGCGGAACCTGAGCTCTTCCTGGGGATCCGGCGACCTGGAGGACCGGTCTTTACGGGCGAAGCTCGCCGCCCCGGCGGGGAGACGGTTTCCTCCGGGGCCTTCCGATTCGTCCGCGAAACCGTCCGGATCCTTGCCGATGCCGTCATCCCGACCGGGCGCCCGGATCGCGAGAGCGCAGGCCCAGTGCTGATCCGAGCCTGCAAGGCACGCACGGCCGAGGGGCCGGCGGTACAATGGGCCATGCAAGACATTGTGAAACCCCGGTTGCCACGGGGCTCCGGCAGGTACACTCTGCTCAGGGAGGCGCTGGTCTCAGGGATCGGACGCTGAAGGGGGACGGTTTTGTGGCGCAGGGCACGCGGCACGAAGTCTCCGGCATCATCTTGGTGGCGGCGGCAATCGTGGCGTACCTGGCCCTCGGCGGTCAGTCCGAGGGGGCGCTCGGGAGCGTCGTGGCGCACGGGTTGAAAGCCGGACTCGGACTCACCGCCTGGTGGATTCCCGGCTTTGTCGGCGTGGTGGGGGTGTTTGCGATCCTTGGCCGGCCGGCCTGGGCGACCCCGAGCCGGATGTGGGCCGTGCTGGGACTCACCCTGGTGCTGGACGGCCTCACGGGCCTCGGCGGCACCGGCCCCGGGGGGTTCGTCGGCTACGGGATCGGCCACGGGCTCCGGTTTCTGGTGGGCACCGCCGGCGCGGTGGTGCTTCTCATCGCATTTTTCCTGGCCCTTCTGGTCCTGGTCACCGGCGGCAGTGTGAGGGAGGGCGCGCGCGTATCGGGGCGCGGTCTTCTCTGGGCCGCCAACCGCACGGGGACCGGGGGACTTCGCGCCGTGCGTGCGCTGGCCGACTGGGTGTTCCCCGTGGCTGACCGGGAGCCGCTGCCGGCCGGTCCGGACACGGATGGGGGGCCCGGGAGTCCCGGTCAGGAAGCGGCGGCGCCCTCGCGTATTCTGCCTGAGGAGACGGCCCTCACCGGCCATACCCCGGCGGAGATCGAGGCGCCGAAGCCGCTTCCGCTCCGGCGGACCCGCGGGGCCGGAGGCGTTCCGGCGTCGGCCGCCGGCTTTGGGGCCGGCGGGGCCGGGGCGGACCTGCCGCCTCTCAGTCTCCTGGCCGAGGGGGAACCGGCGTCGCTGAGGGGCCGGGAGCCGGAAATCCGGGCGGAACTGCTTTTGGAGACGCTCCGTCATTTTGGTATCGAGGCACGCCTGTCCGAGGTCACCCGGGGTCCCGCCGTCACCCGCTTTGAGGTGGTGCCGCCGCCGGGCGTGAAAGTCTCCCGGATCGTGAATCTGGCGGATGACATCGCCCTCTCTCTGGCGGCGTCCGGCGTTCGCATGGAGGCGCCGATTCCTGGCAAGAGCGCTATCGGCATTGAGGTGCCGAACCAGGCGGTCTCGGTCGTGCGCCTGCGGGAGGTGCTGGAGGCGCCCGCCTTCAAGTCGGCCGCGTCGCCCCTGTCGGTGGCCCTCGGCAAGGACATCGCCGGCAAGCCGGTCGTGGCCCAGCTCGATCAGATGCCGCATCTTCTGGTGGCCGGCGCCACCGGCTCTGGCAAGAGCGTGCTGATCAACGTCCTTATCGCGAGCCTTCTGTTTCGGTCCACACCCGCGCAGGTGCAGCTCCTGCTCATCGATCCCAAAGTGGTGGAACTTTCCGGATTCAACGGGATTCCTCATCTGGTAACCCCGGTGGTCACCGACCCCAAGAAAGCCAGCCAGGCGCTTCGCTGGGCCGTCCGCGAGATGGAGCGGCGCTATCAGATCTTCGCGCAGCGGGGCGTGCGCGACATCGCCCGCTACAATGCCCAGCTCCAGGAAGAGGACACTTTCCTCCCTTACACGGTCGTGGTGATTGATGAGCTTGCGGACCTCATGATGGTGGCGCCCGTGGAGGTGGAGGAGTCTATCAACCGGTTGGCGCAGATGGCACGGGCGGCAGGCATCCACCTGGTGGTGGCGACCCAGCGGCCCTCTGTCGATGTCATCACCGGAACCATCAAGGCCAATATTCCGAGCCGGATTGCGTTTGCGGTGTCAAGCCAGGTCGATTCCCGGACCATTCTCGACGGGAGCGGGGCGGAGAAACTTCTCGGTCGGGGAGACATGCTGTACAGCCCGGTAGGGGCCGCCAAGCCGCAGAGGCTCCAGGGCTGCTATGTGACCGAATCCGAAATGGAAGCCCTGGTGTCGTACCTGCGCGAGCGGGCACCGGATGAACTGCCGAGCCTGGAATTCCAGGGCGCGGAGGAGACCGAGGCTCCGACCGACACCGACAGCCTGTTCCAGGATGCCCTGCGGGTCGTGGTGGAGAGCCGCCAGGCCTCGGCTTCGATGCTGCAGCGGCGGCTTCGTGTCGGCTACACGAGGGCTGCCCGCATCATCGACCAGATGGCCGAGCGCGGGTACGTGGGTCCCCAGGACGGCGCCCGCCCCCGCGACGTTTACCTCTCGCTTGACCAATACCACCGCCTGTTTGCGGATGGAGACACCGAAGCGCGCTAGCCCGGCTGCCTTGCGCCCGGGCTGGCGCCCTCTATCGGCCCCGCGCCGGCCGCACACCTCAAGCGGCTCCGGCAGAAACCTCGGGCACCGGCCCGCGCTCGCGAGCCAATACGGCCATGGCCTCCTCGGCCGTCTGCTGCACGGGCCGAAGGCGGCCGGGTAGCGGCGTCGGCGCGGAGCTTCCCATCATCCTCGCCCGCAGAGGGCCACCGGCTCGGGCCCTGGCTGCTCGGGGCGGGGACGGTTTTCATCTTCGACCTCTGCCTTTCACGCTGGCGGCCACCGTAAGCCGGCGCGGGCGCAGTCCCCCAAGGCGTCGGGGTGCGCGAGGGGCCGCGCGGGCCGCCGTTTCCGACACCGCAGCATCGTGGCGCCGCCCGGCGCCCCGAGTCCTTGGGTGCGTCGGCGGCCGGAGCCTGCTAATCTATCCCCGGCGGAGAAAGGCGGCGTAGTCCATGACGACAGACTCCCACGCGCCGGACGGCTATCAGTGTCCCTTTTGCCGGATTGCGGCCGGAGTCGAAGAACCGGATCGCGGCACCAAACAGCGCGACGTCGTCTACCAGGACCGCCGCGTGACCGTGTTCGTGGCCAACAAATGGTGGCCAAACAACAAAGGCCACGTAATGATCATACCGAACCAGCACTTCGAGAATTTATACGTGCTTCCCGATGACTACGCCATCGACATTCATCGGGCCGCCAAGCTTGTCGCGCGCGCCATGAAGGCGGAATACTCCTGCCAGGGCATATCGACCCGGCAGCACAACGAGCCCGCCGGCAACCAAATTGTCTGGCACTATCACCTGCACGTGTTTCCCCGGTATGCCAACGACGACCTCTATGCCAGCACCGGCTACTACACCGACCCCGAAGAGCGCGTGCCGTATGCGTCGCAGCTGCGGGAATGGATAGGCCGGCACCGATCGGCCACGGAGCCGCCAGAGCGGTCGTAAGGGGTCGACGAGGCGCTGCAGGCCTCCCGCCTTTGCCGCCCCCGGGAATCAATCGCGCGGGCATCTCTCCGTGCGCGGGGCTCACGGCCGGTCGACGCATCGGTCCCACCTCAATTCCCCGTCTCAGCTTGAATACTCCTACCTGTATGTGTATTGTGTACTCATTGCCGCCGGATGGTGTCGACGGCATCCCAGGGAGTGCTCACAATCCGACGTGCTCGGCCGGTTGCGTCACACGCAAGAGGGGGCCATATGTCGCTGGTCAGTCCTCATGGGCCACAGAGCCAATTGTTGCCGCGCCTGGCCGCAGAGTCAGAGCGAGGCGATTTGACGGCATGGGCGGCGACACTGCCGCGGCTTCCGATGACCACGCGCGAGACATCTGACCTGCTCATGCTGGGCATGGGCGCCTTCACCCCGCTGAGCGGGTTCATGGGCCGGGATGACTGGCTGTCGGTCTGTGACCGCTACGAGATGGCGGACGGCGTATTTTGGCCAATCCCCATCACACTCTCCGCGTCTGCCGACGCCGCCAGCTCGCTCCGGCCGGGGGATCCGGTGGCGCTCATGGACGAGGACACCCAGGCCCTGATGGCGGTGCTGACCGTGAGCGAGGTGTACACCGTCGACAAGGAGCATGAGGCGCGGCAGGTTTTCCGCACGACTGACGCCGCGCATCCCGGCGTGGCCAAACTTCTCGCGCAGCGCCCCTTCAATGTGGCCGGCTCGGTTCAGGTTCTGTCCGAGGGACCGTACCCGGTTCAGTATCCCGGCCTGTACCTGCGGCCGGCGGAGACGCGTGAGCGGTTCCAGTCTCTCGGCTGGAGTACTGTGGCCGCCCTGCAGACGCGAAATCCGATGCACCGCTCCCATGAGTATCTTGCCAAGGTCGCCATCGAAGTGGTGGACGGCCTCCTCATCCATCAGGTGCTGGGCAAACTCAAAGCCGGCGACATTCCAGCCGACGTCCGGGTCCGCGCTATCGACACGCTGGTGGAGCAGTACTTTGTGCCCGGCACGTGCATCCAGGCAGGCTATCCGATGGAGATGCGCTACGCCGGCCCCCGCGAAGCGCTGCTGCATGCCCTCATCCGCCAGAACTTCGGGTGCAGCCACCTTCTGGTGGGCCGGGACCACGCCGGGGTGGGGGACTACTACGGCCCCTTTGATGCCCACCGCATCTTTGAGGAGATTCCGAAAGACGCCTTGGAAATCCAAGCCATGAAAATGGACTGGACGTTTTACTGCCGCAAGTGCGATGGGATGGCCACGGGCCGAACCTGCCCCCATGGCCCCGAAGATCGCGTGGTCATCAGCGGCACCAGACTGCGCCGGATGCTGTCTGACGGCGACGATGTGCCGGACCATTTCAGCCGGCCAGAAGTTTTGAGCATTCTCCGGCAATACTATGAGGCCGAGGCGGCGGACCGGCCGGCGGATTCGCTGCCATGAGCTGAAGACACGCCCCCTTAAGAGGGGTGGGGCCGGAGTGTCTGCCCCGTGGATTCATCACGCAAGGGAGGTAACACCGTGCCGACATACGTTAATCCAGACAAGTGTGACGGATGCAAGGCTTTGGACCAGCCGGCGTGCCAGTACATCTGCCCGAACGATCTGATGACCCTGGACAAGGCTTTGGGCAAGGCCTTCAACCAAGAGCCGGATATGTGCTGGGAATGCTACTCCTGTGTCAAAACCTGTCCGCAATCGGCCATCGCCATGCGGGGATACGCCGATGTGATGCCGATGGGGGCCAGCCTGACGCCGCTGCGCGGGACGGACAGCATCATGTGGACGGTCAAGTACCGCGACCAGCGCGTCAAGCGCTTCAAGTACCCTATTCGATCCACGCCGTGGGGAAGCATCGAGCCGTACGACTCCCTGGAAACCCCAACGGCCGCCCAGCTCGCTGACCCCAGCCTATGCGGTGAAGACGCATGGCTCGGGGTAGATCGACTGCCCACACCGAGTGCCTGAGAGCCCGGTGGTCAGCCCTGCCGCCGCTTCGGAGCGGGCCAGGGGGAAACCGGAGTCAGCCGCGTGCTGCGCTAAGAGGCCGCAGGACCCGGTCCGGCGCCCGGCGGGAGATGTCACGATAACAGAAGAGGGGGACCAAGATGAAAGAGCCCCAGGTGGAATACGTCGACACCGACGTGCTGATCATTGGCGGCGGCATGTCGGGGTGCGGAGCCGCCTACGAGGCGGCCTATTGGGCCCAGTCGCACAATTATCGGGTGGTGATGGTGGAGAAGGCGGCCATCGAGCGCAGCGGGGCGGTGGCCATGGGCCTGTCCGCCATCAACTGCTACATGGGCATGAAGTGGGGCGAAAACACGCCCGAGGACTTCGTCCGCTACGTGCGCAATGACCTGATGGGATTGTCGCGTGAGGACCTCGTCTACGACATCGCCCGCCACGTCGACGCGACGGTGCACATGTTTGAGAAGTGGGGACTTCCCATCTTCAAGACGGAAGATGGGAAGTACAAGCGTGAGGGCCGCTGGCAGATCATGATTCACGGCGAGTCTTACAAGCCCATCGTGGCGGAAGCGGCGAAAACGGCGGTGGGCCCGGAGAACGTCTACGAGCGCATTTTTGTTTCGCACCTCCTGATGGATCGCGATCGGCAGCGTGTGGCGGGGGCCGTCGGCTTCAGCGTCCGCGACCACAAGGTGTTTGTGTTTCGGGCGAAGGCCGTTATTGTCGGCGCGGGCGGCGCCACGATGGCGTTTCGGCCCCATGCGGTCGGAGAAGGCCTTGGCCGCATCTGGTATGCCCCCTGGAACACGGGCTCGGCGTACTCGCTGATGATTCAGGCCGGCGCCAAGATGACCCAGATGGAGCACCGGCTGGTGGCGACGCGGTTCCGCGACGGATACGGTCCGGTCGGCATGTGGTTCCTGCTGTTCAAGGGACACGTGAAGAACGCCTACGGCGAAAATTACGAAGAGACCCAGGCGGCGGCCCTCCAGGACTTCCTGCCGTACGGGAACGCCCGTCCTATCCCCACGCCCCTACGCAACCACCAGATGCTGCTGGACAAGCAGCAAGGACGGGGTCCTCATTACATGCGCACCGACGAGGCGCTGCAGGCGCTGACCGCCGGACTCGATCCCAAAAAGGTTCGGGAGATCGAAAGTGACGGGTGGGAAGATTTCCTTGACATGACCATGTCGCAAGCACTGTTGTGGGCGTCGCACAACATTGACCCGGCACAGGAACCTTCGGAGCTCATCATGACCGAGCCGTACCTCATGGGCTCCCATGCGTCGGGCACGGGCGCCTGGGTGAGCGGCCCCGAGGATGTGTCCCCGGCGGCCTACCACTGGGGGTACAACCGGATGACGACGGTGAGCGGCCTGTTTGCGGCGGGCGACGGCGCGGGCGCCTCGGCCCACAAGTTCTCCTCGGGCTCCTACACCGAGGGACGGCTGGCGGGCAAGGCCGCCGTCAAGTACATCACGGACCACCCGGATGCGCCCCTGGTCCTGGACGACGAAGTGGCCTCTATCGTGAGTGATCTCTTTCAACCGTACCGGGTGTTTGAGGAAAACGTGGCCGCCACCACGCGGCCGGACATCAATCCCAACTACGTGTTTCCGAAGCAGGCGCTGCTGCGCCTGCAGAAGATCATGGATGAGTACGCGGGGGGTCTCAGCGCTTCCTACATGACCAACGAGCCGCTGCTGCAGCGAGGGCTTCATCTCATGGGTGTGTTCGAGGAGGACCTGAACAGCATGGCGGCCCGTGACATCCACGAGCTGCTCCGCTGCTGGGAGGTGCGAGACCGCGTGTGGTGCTCGGAGGCGCACATGCGCCACCTGCTGACACGCCAAGAGACCCGCTGGCCCGGCTACTACTATCGCGGCGACTACCCCCGCCTGGACGACGAGCACTGGAAGGTGTTTGTCAACTCGCGCTACAACCAGGATGCCAAGGAGTGGGAGCTCACCACCGAACCCTACATTCCCTTGATCCCCTGACCACGCAACGGGAGGTGGCTCGCTTGGCAACGTTCACGGCCCCCGCCTCCGGGTATGACAGCGTCCTGGTCATTGGCGGCGGGATTGCTGGAATCACCGCGGCTCTGGAGGCGGCGGAGCTGGGCCATGAGGTGTTTCTGATTGAGAAGACGCCTTACCTAGGCGGACGGGTGGCGCAGCTGGCCCGCTATTTTCCAAAGCTGTGTCCGCCTACGTGCGGCATTGAGATAAACCTGCGCCGTCTGCGTGACAATCCGCGCGTGCACCTGTTCACCAGCGCGGAGGTGTCAGCTATCGACGGCGGGCCGGGAGCGTTTGATGTCCGCGTGACCGTGGAGCCGCGCTACGTGAACGACCGCTGCACCGCGTGCGGACAGTGCGTGGACACGTGCCCGGTGGAACGCCCGAACGCCTACAACTACGGGATGGACACCACCAAGGCGATCTACATCGGCCATGAGATGGCCTACCCCATGAAGTACGCGATTGATGACGAGACGTGCCTCGGGGAGACGTGCGGGCGCTGCGTCGCGGCGTGCCCGTACGGCGCCATCGACTTGGCGATGCAGGCTCAGTCGGTCTCGCTCCAGGTGGGCGCGGTGGTGGTGGCGACCGGATGGAAGCCGTACGATGCGTCCGCCATCGTGAACCTGGCCTTTGGCCACTACCCCAACGTCGTCACCAACGTGATGCTGGAACGGATGGCGGCTGACACCGGGCCGACGGCGGGCCAGATTGCCCGCCCCTCAGACGGGCGCCCGGTCAACCGCGTGGCCTTCATTCAGTGCGCCGGTTCCCGTGATCGTCTGCACCTGCCGTACTGCTCGGGGATCTGCTGCCTCGGCTCCCTCAAGCAGGCCACCTACATCCTGGACCGCAATCCCCATGCTGAGGTGTACGTCTATTACATCGATCTGCGCACCCCCGGCACGTACGAGGTGTTTGCAGATCGGGTGATGGCGGACCCGCACGTACACCCGATCAAGGGGAAGGTGGCCGACATCCTGTGGGACGACGAAAGCGGGGACCTGTCGGTCGTCGCGGACGACATGGTGGCCGGACGCATGAGCCGGGTGCCGGTGGACCTGGTGGTGCTGGCCACGGGCATGGAGCCAAGCCTCTCCCAAAACCGTCCGGCGATGCCGGCCGCGTTTGACGAGCACGGGTTTGTCCTGGACACGGGGGAGGACCGCGGCATCTACGCAGCGGGATGCGCGCGCGAGCCGATGGACGTGGCCACCGCTACCATGGATGCCACCGCGGCCGCGATGATGGCCGTTCGCTCGATCCGCAAGTCAACTGTGAGGTGAATACATGGGGAGCAAGACGGGCGTCTATATCTGTGAGGGATGCGGCATCGGCCAGTCCCTGGATGTGCGGGCACTCGCGGCGGCGGCGGCGTTCGATCCGAGCGCGGTAACGACCGGCCGGGCCTTCTGCCTTGAGGATCTGGCCGCGATTGAGCGCGATGTGGCCGAGCACCAGCTCGACGGCGTGGTCATTGCGGCCTGCTCGCCGCGCGTCAACCGCGACCGCTTTCGCTTTGAGCGCGAGGACGGGACGCCGGTGCATGTCCAGCGCGTCAACCTCCGCGAACAGGTGGCCTGGAGTCAGCCGGCCGGCGCTTCCTCCACGCAGCAGATGGCGGAAGATCTCCTCAAGATGGGGCTCGCGTCTGAGAAGGCGGCGAAGCCGCCCCACCCCTTTACGAAGGCCCATGAGGAGACCGTGCTGGTGGTGGGTGGCGGGCCCGCCGGGCTATCCGCGGCGGTCAGCGCCGCCGACGCCGGCTATGCGGTCGTGCTGGTGGAAAAGGAGCAGGAGTTGGGCGGGTTTGCCCGATTTCTCCACCGTCAGTATCCGACGATGCCTCCCTATCACGATCTGGAACCGCTCGCTCTCGACCAATGGATTGCGGAGCTTGCCGAGCATCCGCGCATCGAGGTAAAAACGCAGGCGCGCCTCCGCGGCATCAGCGGACAGCCGGGTGCGTTTGTGGCCGAGATCGAGAGCGGGGGCGCGCGGCAAGAGGTGATCGTAGGGTCCGTAGTCATGGCGACGGGCTTTCACCTGGCGGGTCCCGACCAACTGGCCGCCTATGGCCTGGGCCGGGTAGCCGACGTCGTAACCAGCCTCGATTTTGAGCGGATGAGCGCCGAGGACCGTATCCGACGGCCGTCGAATCAGGAGCCGCCGCGACGCGTGGCCATCGTCGCCTGCGACCGGAGCGCGGACCGGGATTATGCCCCCTATGCCGGCAATGTCACCAGCATGGTGTCGCTCAAACAGGCGCTCTACGTACGGGCCGCCTATCCGGAGGCTCAGGTGTTTGTGGTGTACGAGGACATGCAGGCACCGGGCCATCATGAGCTATTCTATCGCCGGCTGCAGGAAGACCCGGGCATATTTTTCGTGCGCGGGCAGGTTGAGTCGGTCGAGACCAACGACAGCGACACCGTGACGCTGGTGGTCGGCGGCACGGTGATGGGGGCGCCGATGACGCTGACGGCCGACCTGGTCGTGCTGGCGGCCGGGATGCTGCCCGATTCGACCGCGGACGGCGGGGAGCCACCGCTCGCGCTTCAATACCTGCAGGGCGGGGAAATTCCTACCCGGCCCTTTGGATTTGCCGACTCGCACTTTCTCTGCTTCCCCTATGAGACGCGGCGCACCGGCATCTACACGGCCGGGGTGGTGCACCGGGCGCTCGACCTGCCCCAGAGCCGTCGCGACGGTGCGGCCGCGGCCGCCAAGGCGGTGCAGGTGGTGGAGCAGGCTGCCCAGGGGGCCGCCGTCCATCCGCGGGTGGGAGACCTCGGATATCCGGAGTTCTTTATGCAAAAATGCACGGCCTGCGGGCGGTGCACGCAGGAGTGCCCCTTCGGGGCCCTGGAGCTGGACGCCGCCCATCACCCGGTGATCAATCCCAATCGATGCCGGCGCTGCGGCATCTGCATGGGCGCCTGTCCCGTGCAGATCATCTCGTTTCCGGACTACTCGGTGCACGCCCTCAGCGAGATGAGCAAGCAAGTCAGCATGCCGGAAGACGACGAGGAACAGCTGCGAATCCTGGTCTTCGCCTGCGAGAACGATGCCTACCCGGCGCTGGACATGGTCGGCTTCCACCATCTGGCGTATCCCGCCACGATGCGGGTCGTTCCGGTGCGCTGTCTGGGAGCGGTCAACAGCATCACCGTTTCGGACGCCATCGCCAACGGCTACGACGGCGTGGCGCTGTTGGGCTGTAAGGCGGGGGACGACTACCAGTGCCACTTTATCCAGGGCAGCGAGCTCCTGGGTCGGCGGATGACCAACGTGCGCGAGACGCTGGATCGACTGGCGCTGGAGTCTGAGCGGGTTCAGGTGCTGGAGACCACCATCGCGGACGCCCACCGCCTGCCGGCCGTGCTGCAGCAGTTTGCTGACGGCATCGCCGCGGTCGGCCCCAATCCGATGAAAGGTTTCTAGCCGCACACCGGGCGCGCGAGATTCCCGTACCAACGTGTGGACGCCAGGCGCAGAGAGGAGACGGCGCATCTTGGGCAAAGAGCTTACGGTCATCGATCTGATGCCCGATCTGGAGTTCGTCAATCAGCTGGTGGAGCGTGCCGGCGATTCCTTCAAGCGCTGCTACCAGTGCGGGACCTGTTCTGTTGTCTGTCCCTTTGCGTCCGAGGACCTGCAGCTGCCGCGAAAGCAGATGCTGATGGCACAGTGGGGGATGAAGTCGGAAATGATGGCGGACCCCATCTTGTGGGTCTGCACGACGTGCGGCAACTGTGCCCGTCTGTGCCCGCGGGAAGTCGACATTCCCGGCACCATCACGGCCGTCCGCGAAGCCGTGCTCGTGGAGAGCGGCATCTCGCCCGAACTGGCCAAGGCGTTTGAGAATACCGTGGCGCGCGGCAATCCCCTGGGCAACCCGGCCCGTCGCCGGGCCGACTGGACCAGGCAGGCGCAGGTGGAGGTCCCCGTCATGGCCGCCCTCGACCGCCCGATCGACGTGCTGTTTTATGTGGAGTGCTACTGGTCATTTCACGACCGCGGCCAGCAGGCGGCCCAGGCCATGGCGCGCACCCTCAGCCGACTTGGGGTGGACTGGGCTATTTTAGGGACCGAGGAACGCTGCATCGCCGACTCCCAGCGCGCCGCGGGCGAGGCGGGGCTGTTTGAGGAGGAGGCGGCGAAGAACATCGCGACCCTCGGCCAGTACACGTTCAACCGCCTCGTCACCCCCGACCCGCACGCGTTCAATGCCCTCAAGAACTACTACCCGAAGCTCGGGGCTTCGTACCCGGTGCAGCACTACACGCAGTTTCTGGCGGAGCGGCTCCCGGAACTCCGACTGAACCCGATTCCGGACCGGCTGGTGACCTTTCACGATCCTTGCTACCTCGGTCGGCACAACGGGGAGTACGAAGCGCCTCGACGTCTCTTGGAGGCGATTCCCGGCGTCCGCCTGACCGAAATGGCCCACTGCCGCGCGGATGGATTCTGCTGCGGAGGCGGCGGCGGGGGCGTATGGAACAGCGGCTTCGTCGCCGAGCAGGTGGACGAGCGTCTGGCGGTAAGGCGGGTCCGCGAGGCCGTGGAAACTCATGCAGACGTGCTGGCCGTCTGCTGCCCGTTTGAGGTGTCGCTGTTTGAGGATGCGGTCAAGCTGACCGGCAATGAGGGCCGACTCGTCGTGCGGGACATCATCGAGCTCCTCGATGAGTCGCTGGCGGGCGGGGACGCCCGGCTTTAGACACCGAGACGGCGACCGGAACGGAGCGCGCCTGCTGTCCTCCCCGTCACCGCGGTGGGTCTGGGAGCGGCAAGTCGTCTTCCGCTCCGTCGAGTACAGGACCCGTGCGCGGCCCACGGCCGCGCGCGGGCCGATCACGTGTGCCCGGACCGCGAGCGTCGTCAGCCGCCCGTTCGCGGCCCTTCCCGTTGTAGAATCTGCCGGCTCGAGCGTGCGTGACTCTTCTTCGACCTCTCGTAGGCCTCACCGCATCCGCGGCCACGCTCGGTCGTGGGGGTAGGCGCCGACCCATTTTGTCCTCGGCATCCCGCCCCTTCTGAAGGGAGCGGGCAAAACCGCACCCGGCCGCACCGGGAGAGTCGGGCTCCGGCCGCCTAAGAGCGCCTGCCCGGGAACATCTCGGTGGCGTCCGCGGGCGGCCGTGACGCGCGCCGGGTCACCCGGCGCCCCGCTCGTCAAGTGGTGGGAGTCCCAGCACCGCGACGCCCGTCTCCTCGCCTGCGGCCCGGAGAGGCCGGGCAAGCCGCGCCTTCTGCCGTGCGGACCGGGCCCTTCGGAGGCGCCCCGGCTGACCGGCAGAGGCCCGGTATAATGGCGCCAGGGAGGGGAGGTGGTCCGGATGTGGTGGAGCCGCCGCTTTGAGCGTGAACCGGACTTCTGGCCGGCGACGATTCGGTCCGGGCCCTCAGGGCCCTCTCATCTCACGGCCTGGGGCGAGGCTCCGGGACCAATCCCCGACTGGCTTTCCGCATTCCCCGGCGATCTGGAAGCGGAGGTGGGATGGCCGCGCGTCCCGGCCGATGCGCCCGCGCTGGTGGCACTGATGAGCCTCGGGGACCTCCGGGAACTGGATGTCCGGGCCGGCGTGGAGACGCGTCTACGGTGGTGGGCACCGGGCCGCCTGCAAATTCGGGCTCCCCGCGAAGCACGGTTCTGGAGCGGACTTGCCGCTCGCTACCGCGATCCCGGCCGAGTGCAGGGAGAGGTGCGGTGGCTGCAGGGTCACCGGCGCCATGAAGCCTGGCTCGCGGCGGGTGCGGCCGGGCTGGAGATGACTGATGGTCGCGGGTATCGCGAGTGGACCCTGGTGGCCGACGATCTGCCGGCCCCGGATCTGGCGGCGGCCATCGAAATGCTGGCGCCGAACCGTTTGACGGTGCGCCTCGCGCACATGCGGCCCATGGCCTTCGATCTCCCACGCGAGCCGGCCCGGGTGCGTCGCTGGTTTCTCGGTTGGGAAGGGGAGGGACCGATCGCGGCGGGCCGCATCCCGGCGCTGGGGCCCTCCTGGCACTACCGTCTGAGGCGCACGGCTTCGGCTTTCGGACGCCCGGTCCGCCTGGAAGAGACCCACGCGTTCGGGCGGGAGCCGTCACGCCGACTGGATCTGCAGGCGGGCGTGGGGGAGGCCGCATTCTCCCCGGTCGAAATGCGCGCCCTGGTCCGCCGGCTCGGGGCCGACCGCAGTTTCTGGCATCCCGGTGCGCTCCCCCGCGAGCCGGGGCAGCTGTTTCACGTCTGGCGGGCGCGGGCCGCGGCCCATGAACGGTCACGTCAACTGCCCCGGCCGCCAATGGCGCGCAGCGTTGGGGGGCGGGCGTGGTGGATCCGCTGGCCGGGGTCCGAGGAAGGTTTCTGGCTGGCCGCGCACCCCCGCTGGCCGGAACAGGCTTTTGTGGTGCGCTATCCGGCCGTGGGCCCGTATGATGCCCGCCTCGAGGTGCGGTGGGGCTGGCACGGCCCCCGGCTTCTCTATGGGGCAGGCACGCTACAGGATGACCTCCGGGGCCTGCGCGGGGCCGAAGGCTTGCTGCTGGAGTGGTGGGAATCCCTTAGCGCCGTGGCGCCCGAGCTCCTTTAGGGGTGCGGCTGCCGGCCGTGGCGCCCAGTCCCAGAGGGCCGTTTTCATAAAAGTAGAGGGAATACAGATACGGGTCCACCACCGCGCGATAGGCCTTGATAATGCCGATCTGCTCCAGGCGCGCGATACGCTGTTCCACTTCGGCGAGACTGAGCTCAAGCTCACCGGCCAGCACCTCTACCGGGACGCGGGCATTGTCGACCAGTCGCTCCATGAGCTCCCGATCCTTCTCATCGGTCTCGTACGCCTCGGCCATGCGGGGCTCCTCCTCCATGTGTCGCCTGTCCACCAACTGCCGCGCCGCAGCCGCCGGCCCCTTGCTAGTGCAGGCCGCCATTCTGTTGCGGCTGGCGGAGTTCATCTAAAAGCTGGCGCAGAAAGCCGACCTCCCAAGACAGCCGGCCGCTTACCTGCCGTTGCTCTAAAAGCTCCTGCTGGTCCGCAGGCTTCATCGGCAGGCGCTGGGCAATCCAATAGGTGAGGGCCTCCGGTTCAGTGGGCACCGCCCCGCGCGCCTCGTCGGCATCAACCAGAAAACTTTGATATTCCGAGGCCAGGGCATAGGCTTCATCGCGCAAGACCCGCCCCGGACGCTCCTCTACATCTGGCTGGAAGCGCACCTGACCCACCAGGAGACTCCCAGCCTGGCGGTAAGACAGAAGGCTGAAGCGGCCCGTGCCCACGACCCGGATCAGCATGCGCCCGTCTTCAAAAAGCTCGTGTTCGACAATCCGGGCCAGGGTGCCGACATTGTGCGGCTCCTGGGGACCGCCCACCTCAGGACCTGATCGGATGGCCACCACCCCGAACGCCGCGTCACGGTCGAGACAGTCGTTCACCATCTTCCGGTAACGGTCCTCAAACACGTGCAACGATAGGCGGGTCCCGGGAAAAAGGACGCCGTTCAACAAGAACAGAGGCACCGTAATGGTATCGCGCGAAACGGCCACGGCATCCTCGCTTTCGTAAAGTTTCCGTCATCATCCATTCTACAAAATCGCCGCCGCCGGTGCCAAACCGGATCCCCTGAGACGGAATCCAACATTGCCTTTCCGAGCCGGTGTTGCCACGATAGGGATGAGAGCGCGCCGTTTCGATATTCGGGTAGTCCGGGACGGTTTCGTTCGCCCGGCACCCACGGAGCCCGGGGCTTTCATGGTTCCAATCGGTCCCGCATGTAGGGAGAGTCGTCATGAGTTATGACCTGACCGACGAGCAGCGCCTGTTTCGCGATACCGTGCGGAGGCTTGCCCACGAGCGAGTGGAGCCGCGGGCGGCGGAGATTGACGCCAGCGGGGCCTATCCGCTTGACGTCTACCAGCTTTTTCAAGAGTACGGTCTGTTGGGTCTCGCGATGCCGGAAGCATACGGGGGTGGCGGCGCCGATCTACTGACGCTGGCCATCGCCATCGAGGAGGTGGCCCGCGTGTGCGCCACCTCGAGCCTCATCATCGCGGCCCAGCACCTGGGAGCCATGCCTCTCATGCTGGCCGGCACTCCGGCGCAGAAGGAACGCTTTCTTTTGCCCATAGCATCCGGTGAGCACATGGCCGCCTTTGCGCTCACGGAGCCGGAGGCGGGCTCCGATGCGGCCGCCGCCCGGACGCGAGCCGAGCCCGAGCCGGGCGGCGGATATTCCCTGACCGGGCAGAAGGTGTTCATCACCAACGGCGGACTGGCCGACACGACCGTCGTGTTTGCGGCCACCGGGGACCGAACCGGGGCCGCTGCCATGAGTGCCTTCGTGGTGGACAAGGACATGCCCGGTTTCAGCGTCGGCCGGGTGGAGAAGAAACTTGGCATCCGGGGGTCTCAGACCGCCGAACTGCGCTTTGACCACGTGCACCTCGAGGCTGATCGGCTCCTCGGACAGGAGGGTGACGGGTTCAAGATTGCCATGCGGACGCTTGATCGCACCCGCCTCGGCATCGCGGCGCAGGCGCTCGGCATCGCGCAGGGGGCATTCGACCTGGCCTTCGCGCATGTCCGCGGGCGGCGGCAGTTCGGTCGTGCCCTCACCGAATTCCAGGGCCTGCAGTGGACGCTCGCGGACCTCGCGCTCCAGATTGAGGCGAGCCGGCAGCTTCTGTACCGGGCGTCGGAGGTGGTCGAACAGGCAGGCTTCGCCATTGACTCCTCCCGCGAGGTTACGCGCCTGTCGGCCATGGCCAAGCTCCAGTGCTCCGACACCGCCATGCGCGTGACCACCGAGGCGGTCCAGCTGTTTGGCGGGTACGGTTACATCGAGGACTACCCGGTCGCCCGGATGATGCGTGACGCCAAGATCACGCAGATTTACGAAGGGACCAACCAGGTGCAGCGCATCGTCATCTTCCGAAATCTGGAGGCAGACGCGTGAAGGAGTGGCAGCGGATCGCGGACCTCAGCGGTCTTGAGCCGGAGTCGGTTACGGTCCTGGGTTGGGTGACGCATCACCGGTCCTCGGGACGCATCGAGTTTGTGGCTATCCGCGACGGGACGGGGGAGGTGCAGGCGGTCGTACGGGCCGACGCCGTGAGTGCCGAAACCTGGGAGGCGACCCGTGCGCTCACCCAGGAGGCGGCCGTAAGAGTCTCGGGCCAGGTGCGTGCCGATGCACGGGCGCCCGGGGGGGTGGAGCTCCTGGTGGGGGAGTTGGCGCTCGTAGGCGCGTCGGCCGACTATCCGCTCACCCCCAAGGAGCACGGCACCGACTTTCTGATGGAGCACCGGCATCTATGGGTGCGCACGCCCCGGCAGGCGGCCGTCTTGCGCCTTCGCGCGCGCATCATCCACGCTATCCGGGCCTTTTTGGACGACCACGGCTTTGTCCTTGCGGACCCCCCCATCATCACGCCGGCCGCCGCCGAAGGAACCACCACCCTGTTTGGCATCGATTACTTTGGGGAGGCGGCGTATCTCTCCCAGAGCGGCCAGCTCTACATGGAGGCCCTGGCCATGGCGCTTGGCCGCGTATACTCGTTCGGTCCTACCTTCCGAGCCGAGAAGTCAAAGACGCGTCGGCACCTCAGTGAATTCTGGATGGTGGAGCCCGAGATCGCGTTCTGTGACTTCGACGAGAACCTGGTCTGGCAAGAAGAGCTGGTGAGCTACGTGGTGGAAGACGTCCTCCGTCACGCGTCACGGGAACTGGAGACGCTCGGGCGTGATCTGGATCCCCTGAAGAAAGTGCAGCCGCCGTTTCCCCGCCTCTCGTACGACGAGGCGCTCGGGCGGCTCGGGGAGGCCGGCATGCCGCTCTCGTGGGGCGACGATTTCGGCGCCGCCCACGAAACCTATCTGGGGAGCCTCTTCTCCGCGCCGGTGTTCATCCATCGCTTTCCGGCCGCGCATAAGGCGTTCTATATGAAGCCCGATCCCCTGCGTCCAGAGGTGGCACTGGCAGCCGACCTGCTGGCCCCCGAGGGCTACGGCGAAATTGTTGGGGGGAGCCAGCGTATCGACAGCCCCGATCTGTTGGCGCGGCGCCTGCAAGAGCATCATCTGCCCGCGGACACCTATGACTGGTACATGGATCTGCGACGCTACGGCAGCGTGCCGCACTCCGGATTCGGGCTCGGCGTCGAGCGGCTGGTGGCCTGGGTTGGCAAGCTGGAGCATGTGCGGGAAACCATACCGTTTGCACGGACGTTGACGCGGGTGTGGCCCTAAGGCGTACATAGGGACGGTCGCCGGTGAGGCCGCCTTTCATCCTGAAGGCGGCGACCAGACCGGGAACAGGAGGGGGAATGGGGGTCGACGATCCGAGCCGCCCATCCGTCGGGGCCACCTTGAAGGCCCGGCGGGAAGAGCGCGGCGAGACGTTTCGCGACGTCGAGAACGCCACCAAAATTCGGACCCGCTATCTGGCGGCGCTGGAAGACGACGACATCGAGCTCTTACCCGCGGAAGTCTACGCGTTAGGCTTTCTGCGGTCATACGCACGCCATCTGGGCCTTGATGCCGAGAGTCTGGTGCGCACCTGGCGCGCCCGGCTCGCGGAGCAGGCAGCGGAACCCGGGTCGCTGACGACCTCCGCGCCGCCGCCCCCGACATTCGAGGCGCCGCCCGTGCCGGTGGTCCGGGAACGTTCCCGGCGAACGTCGGTTCGTCCACCACGCCCGGGCGGGGTTGCCGCGGCGGCGGTCGTTCTGATCCTCATCCTGGTCGCGATTGTCTACGGCCTCCACCACCACACGCCCGTGGCACCGGCGGCAGCCTCGTCCGAGACGCATGTCTCCCACCACTCGAAGCGGCACCACCACCGCGCCGCCGCCAGTTCCGGCCCCGCCCTGGCCACCACCGTGGACACGCCGAGTCAGCTCACCATGACGATCAAGAACGCGACTCCGTCCCTGACGTTGGCCTTCAACGGAAACTGCTGGGTGGAGGTGTGGGTGAACGGGGTCACGAGCAATCCGTACGGCCACACCTACACGTCCGGGCAGACCTTCAGCGTGTCGGGGTCTCAATCTGTGGAAGTGCGGCTTGGCAATCCGGGAGTCGTGGCGGCGACGGTCAATGGCAAAACGCTGGGACCCATAAGTCAGGGCACCGTCCGGAACCTCCTGATTGAGACCACACCTTGATGCTTGAGACCTTCCGCCGGCAGTGACGGGTTCCGCGAAGCCATCACTGCCGGCGTTGAGGGCATGCTCACCCATCCCCCTGACGGTTAGCCAAGTGGGATCGCGAAGACGCCCGCAAGGCGGATGCGGAGCGCCGCCTTGCAAGCGTTCTCTGGAGTACGTGCGCTCGCGGGCCGGCACACACCCGTCCCGCGTGGCCGCGGGGTGACGAGCCGGCAGCCCTCGCCGAGGGTGGCTCGATGGCGCTCGACCGTTCGAGGCTCCTGTGCGTACTGACACAGGCCGCAAGAAGAAGAATGGCATCACCGGCTCGGTTCCATTAAACAGGGGCCGCACGCTGCGCCGACTCCGGCCTTATCCCGTCGAAGACGGCGGCTCCCGGACATCGCGGATCCTACGTAGGGGTCGCCGGACCATCATGGCTCCCTCGGCAGTCGTGCCGACAAGGTACGGGATACGGGCGAAGCCTTCGGCTGCGGCGGCACGGCTGAAAGCGGAGGAGTGGGCATGGCCCACGCCCTGACTTGCGCCTGGAGACGCATCTTGGACCTCGTGCCGACCCCACGACGGCGCGCCATCGCCCATGCCCGGGATAGGGGGATGGCGGCGAGCGTACTCACGCCGACCAGGGTGAGTTCCCTATTCGCCGTCCCGCCCCGCGCGGAGATGTCGAAACGGGCAGGGAGCCCCGATGGCCGTGACGGCCTCCCGCGGCGAATGACGGTCACCGACGCTCATCAGGGCGGACGGATTCAGGTTCGGGAGGAGATGGACCGAGCCCCACTCGCGACGGAAATGCCAGGGCCGGCGCGTGTACGGCATCAAATGGGCGGGCCAGGCACAAGGGCGGATCCGGGCTCCCAGGCTTCTCGCCGCGCCCATATCCCGGTGTCTTAGACCCAAGAAGTCTAGGCGCCGGGTCTGGATTGGAGAGGAAATTGGCCCGGTTTCCAGAATTTCTCCATTCAGGGGGCAAGTAATGGCCGGACGTGCCGAATCCGTGTATCGATCGGCCAACTTCCGTCGCCTCTGGTTCAGCCAGGTCGTGTCGAAAGCCGGTTCCAATCTCACAGAAATCGCCCTGGCTGTATTTGCCTTCCGAGTCTCCGGCGGAAAACCGCTGGCCTACGCAACCGTACTGGCCCTCAGCACCCTTCCTCCGGTCCTTTTCGGGTGGCTCGCCGGCGGGTTCGTCGATCGCTGGGACCGACGACGCACCATGGTGGTCGGCGATATAGTCAGAGCGGTCCTGGTGGCCTCGATCCCCTTCGTGGGGCATCTGTGGTGGGCGTTCGTGGTCGTCTTCTTGAGTCAATGCATCGGGCTCCTCTACACCCCCAATCAACGCGCGGTCCTGCCGGACATTGTGGGGGAGGGGCGGCTTACGGCTGCCTCCGCCGCCATCAACGCCGGCACCAGCGCAATGGATATTCCGGCCTATCTGCTCGGCATCGCCCTCCTGGCGCGCATCGGTCTCAAGCCGACGTTTCTGGGCGACGGTCTCTCCTACGCGGTCGCGGCGGTGGCGCTCGTCGGCCTGGTCCTGCCCACCGGCGCGCACACCGAAGGAGCCTCGGTGCATGCATCCGACTTCTGGGTTCGTTTTCGCGCGGAGCTGCGCGGCGGGTTCGAGTATTATCGCGACCATCCGCTGGTCCAGAAGTTCTTGTGGCTCGGCATCGCCGGCGCGGTCGGACTGGAGGGCCTGAATCTCCTGACCGCCACCTTGATACGGACCATCCTGCACCGTCCCGAAGCGAATCTGGGCTGGCTTCTGGCCGCCCAGGCGGCGGGGGTGCTCGGTGGATCCGCCATCCTGGGAGACCGGCTCCGCCAGCGCCGGTACTACCCCTGGGTGATTGGTCTCGGCTTCTTCCTGCTGGGAGCGTCGGACGCCGGTCTCGCGACCGGACGCCTGATTGTCGTCGATTTGTTGTTTTCGATCGTGGCCGGAATCGGGGTCGCCCTGGTCAATGCGCCGACCCGCGGATGGCTTCTGGCGGTGGTGCCGGCGGCGGTTCGCGGACGGGTTTTCGTGGCTCGCGGCATTGGACTCGGCGTCGCCAGCGTCGTGTCGGTGCTGGGTGCGGGGCTCGTGGCCGAGGTGTTCGGGGCGGGTCGGGCGCTTTGGGCACTCACAGTGGTCCTCCTGCTGACCGCCGCGATGTCGCTGACCTCGCTGGTTCCCGAAGCGCGCCGGGAGCGCCTCCTGGAGAAGAATGCCGACGCGCAGGCCGCCGGGGACTGAAGGCGGGCCACGATCTGTGGCGTTCCGGACCGGAGCGGGCCGCCAGGCCCGCACGGACGACCCGGCCGTGCTGTCTCCCCACCACACTCTCGGCGGTGGGGCTTCCGGACGCCGCGCCCCAAGGCGCGCGCGATCGCAAGCGTGCCGAGGGCGCACCACAGGGCCCTCATCTTTTCTCTTCGTCCTAAGAGGCTGTTGGCGAGCGTTAGCCATGGCGCCCCGTCTTTTCAGCGTCACCCCTGCGGCGGGTCCGCCCGGGCTCGAAGATGACGCTCGCGATCGGGCGGGTGGTGCTCACGGGGATTCTCCGTCAGGGCGCGGGCTTGGGCACGAGAGGCAGGGGAGCACCTCGAGGCGGTGACGGCGCCGTGTCCCTCTTCGAAACCAAAAGGAAGACCGCGGGCCCCGGGGACTCGTTCCTTGGTGGCTCTGGCGGCTTTGATGATGCGGCCGACCTCGCCATTTCCACGATGTCTCAACAACGCTGACCGGCCGCGGGGATCCCTGCGGGAGCCGGTGAGGCTCGGTGCGTCAAGGGAATGGAACCGGTGACGGCGCGGGTCCCGCACCGCCGCCGGCATACAACTGTCACCGGGACCGATTGGAAGGTCCGGCCCGCGTCTCAAGCCCTGCTCCAAAACCAGTAAGATAGAGGAAAAGGACGCGGCGGGGGGCCTGCCCGGTGTGGGAGACGAGCGCGATCGTCGCCGTTGGGGACGAGGTTCTGACCGGTGAGGTCCTCAACACCAACGGCGCCTTCATCGGTCAGGCCCTCTTGGCGGCCGGTTCGCGGGTGACGCGGCAGATACTGGTTCCGGACGATGAGCAAGCCATCCGAGACACGCTCTTGCAGGCCTGGGAATCGGTGGACCTCGTGGTCATGGTGGGAGGACTCGGGCCGACACCGGATGACCGCACCCGCAATGGAGTGGCGGCCGCTCTCGGCGTAGAGATGGCCGTGGACGCGGAGCTTGAGGCGCGCGTGCGCGCGAGGCACTCCAGTCATCCTGGCAGCGAGGACTCCATTCGGCGGCAAAGTCTGGTTCTGGACACGGCGATGGTGCTTCCCAATAACGTCGGCACGGCGCCGGGGCAACTGCTGATCCGCCAGGAAAAGGCGGTTGCGCTGCTGCCGGGTCCCCCGTGGGAATGCCGGGACGTGGCCGATAGCCTGATGAAAGAGGTGGAGCGCCGCACCGGACGCCGCATCGTGCGCGCGACATGGCGCTGTTACGGGATGGCCGAGTCAGAGTTTGCGCATCATCTTGGCGATCTGCTGACCTCCCCGGCGCTGCGCGCCGGTGTGTACGTGCGACCGGGCGTGGTTGAGCTCCGTCTGGAGGCGGCTCTCGGCGACGATGCCGAAAAGACCCGGGAGCTTCTGGCCCGTGCGGGTGCTTTGGCGCGGGCGCGCGTCCCGCTTCCCCTCTATGATGATGCGGTGCCCATCACGCCCAAGCGCCTGATCGAGGCTCTGGCCCTCCGCGGGGAGACCTTGAGTCTGGCGGAGTCCCTGACCGGAGGGATGCTGGCGGCCGAGCTTACCGCCATTGCGGGAGCGTCCTCGGTGGTCCTCGATGGACAGGTTGTGTATACTGACGAGGCTAAAGTTCGGTTGGGCATCGATCCGCGCCTTCTGCAAACGGCCGGGGCGGTCAGCGAACCGGTGGCGCGGTCTTTGGCAGAGCTCAGCCGCCTCCGCGCCGGGGCAACGTGGGGGCTCGGACTGACCGGATACGCCGGACCGTCAGGAGGAACGAAGAGCGATCCCGTGGGCACATACTATTGCGCGGTGGCGGGACCAAGCGGCACCGTGGTTCATCGGCGCCGAACGAGGTCCGGCCGGGAAGTCGTACGCCTGGCTGCGGCAGAGACGGCCCGTTTTCTTTTGGCCAGGGAGCTCGTTACTGGCCCCAATTTAGATAGTGAGGATGACAGATGACGTCAGATACGGTTGTGGGCGGATTTAAGGATATGGGGCTAAGCGCGGCAGTCATGCGCGCCGTCCAGGATATGGGGTTCGAGGAACCATCACCGATTCAGGCACAGACCATCCCGACCATCATGGAAGGCCGGGATCTCATCGGACAGGCACAGACCGGGACGGGCAAGACGGCCGCCTTCGGTATTCCGATCGTGGAACGCATCGACCACCGAAGCCGCCGGGTACAGGCCTTGGTGCTGGCGCCGACCCGCGAGCTCGCGGTGCAGGTGGCCGAGGAGTTGACCAAGATTGGCCGCCACACCGTGCTGCGGGTGCTGCCGATTTTCGGCGGGCAGTCCTATGACCGTCAGATCCGGGCGCTGGAGCACGGGGTGCAGGTGGCGATCGGGACGCCCGGCCGCGTCATAGACCACATTCACCGCGGCACTCTGAAGCTTGACCAGGTCCGCATGGTGGTTCTGGACGAGGCTGACGAGATGCTCGACATGGGGTTCATCGAGGACGTGGAGTTTATTCTCCAGCAGCTGCCGGAGGAACGGCAGACGCTCCTCTTCTCGGCCACGGTCCCGCCGCCTATCGCGCGGCTGGCCCAGCGCTATCTGCATGACCCTGCCCATGTGGTGATCAATCCGGAACGGCTGACCGTTCCGCAGACCGAACAGTGGTACTACGAGGTGCGCGAGCACGAAAAGGCGGAGACCCTGTCACGGGTGCTGGATGTGGAGGGTGCGGAGCGCGCCATCGTGTTCTGTCGGACCAAGCGCCGCGTCGACGAGTTGACCGAGGCCCTTCAGGCCCGCGGCTATTCCTCCGAGGCCCTGCACGGCGATCTGAACCAGACCCAGCGTCTGCGTGTGTTGAAGCGTTTTAAGGATGGCTCGACCGAGATCTTAGTGGCCACCGACGTTGCGGCCCGCGGACTCGACATCGAGAACGTGACCCATGTGGTGAACTACGACCTGCCGCAGGAGCTGGAAGGATATGTCCACCGCATCGGCCGCACCGGCCGGGCGGGACGGTCGGGGACGGCCATCAGCATGGTTCATCCTAAAGAACTCCGGCAGATCCGGATGATGGAGCGGGTGCTCCGGATCCATATCGCCCGCCGCCCCGTGCCCAGTCCGGCCGACGTGGCCGAAAAGCAACGGGAGGCGCTTCGCGCCCGGCTGGCCGAGGAGATTGAGCGGGGTGTGCTGCCCGAGTACCGTGAGGTGGCGCTGGAGCTGGCCGACGACTACGACAGTGTGGATGTGGCGGCAGCCGCGCTCAGGCTGTTGAACGACCGGGGACGCGAGACCAAGGAGACCGCGACGTTTGGCGACACCGGCGCCGAACGAGGCATGGTGCGGATTTTCATGAGTCTCGGCCGCATCGATCGGGTCGGGCCCTCGGACATCGTGCGCGGCATCGCCGAAGCCTCCGGCATCGCTGGCAGCGTCATCGGGCTCATTGACATCTACGATCGCTTCACGTTCGTGGAAGTTCCTGTAGACGTGGCCGAGAAGGTGCTGGGCTCGCAGCAGCACCTGTCGATCCGCGGCAAGCCGGTCAACATGGAGCCGGCGCGGCCGCGGGAGGAGTCTGTGGGACGACCGCGAATATAGTCGCGATTCAAGCCGAGGGAGGACGCCCGATGGCGATGGAGCGCGAGAAGGCACTGGACCTTGCCCTGGCCCAGATTGAAAAGCAGTTTGGCAAGGGGTCCATCATGCGGATGGGCGAGGCGGCCGGACGGATGACCGTGGAGGTCATCTCGACCGGCGCGCTCGCTCTCGATCTGGCGCTCGGGGTCGGGGGTCTGCCCCGTGGCCGGGTGGTCGAGATTTTCGGCCAGGAGTCATCCGGCAAGACCACCGTCGCCCTGCACGTCATTGCCGAAGCTCAGCGCAACGGCGGCATCGCGGCCTTTATCGACGCGGAGCATGCGCTCGATCCCGGGTATGCGGCGCGTGTGGGCGTGGACATCGACCACCTCCTCATTTCCCAGCCGGACACCGGCGAGCAGGCCCTTGAGATAGCCGAGGCTCTGGTCCGCTCCGGCGCGGTGGACGTCGTCGTGGTGGACTCCGTCGCGGCCCTGGTGCCCCGAGCCGAAATTGAAGGGGAAATGGGAGACGCCCACGTCGGACTCCAGGCGCGGCTCATGAGCCAGGCCTTGCGGAAGCTGACCGGGGCTATCTCGAAATCCCACACCATCGCCATTTTCATCAACCAGATCCGGGAGAAAGTCGGCGTGATGTTCGGCAACCCCGAAACCACGCCCGGGGGTCGCGCACTCAAGTTTTACGCCTCGGTGCGGCTTGAGGTGCGGCGGGCCGAGACCTTGAAGAGCGGCAATGACGTAATCGGCAACCGCACCCGCGTCAAGGTGGTCAAGAACAAGGTGGCCCCGCCGTTCCGTCAAGCAGAATTTGACATCCTATACGGTGAAGGCATTTCCCGCGAGGGGAGTCTTCTCGACATGGCCACCGATGGCGGCTTTGTGCAGAAGAGTGGAGCCTGGTATTCGTATGGTGACCTCAGGCTCGGGCAGGGCCGTGAGAGTGCGCGTGACTTCCTGAAGGAGAACCCCGATCTGGCCCGTGAGATTGAAGGCAAGGTGCGGGCGCCGCTGGTTCCCGCGCCCGAGGCCTCGAACGCGGATGTTGACAAGCAGTGACGAAGGGTACAAGGCGGCCCTTCGCTGGCTCTCGCGACGCGCGCTGACACGCGCCGAGGTTCGGGCCCGTCTCCAGCGGGCCGGGGTGGAGGACGCGGAGGCCGTGCTTGAGCGCCTCACCCAGAATCGCTGGCTCTCCGACCAGGCGGTCGCCGATTCCGAGGCCAGCGAGGCGTCCCGCCGGCGTCTTGGTCCGGGAAGGCTCTCGGCTCGTCTCCGTCAGCGGGGCGTGGATCCCGCGGTGGCCCGAGAGGTCCTGGCGGCCCTTTTACCGGCGGAAGTTGAAGATCGCGCGCGTCAGGCCGTGAGAGGGGTAATATCAAGAGAGGGTGTTCCCCGCGATCGACGTGCGCGCGATCGTCTGGTCCGCCGGCTTTTACGGCTCGGGTTCTCGGCTGGGGTCATAGCCAGGGCGATGGCCGACATGCCGGGAGACCCTGTCGGAGACGAGGAGGGGACCGAGTGGTAAACGACATGGCATGGCTGACGCAAGACGGCCAGTTAGGCCGGGTCCCAGCGGACCTCACCCATAACGTTCACAGGGGAGACGCCTGAAACGACGCCTCCTCTTCTGTGAGCCTCCTGGTACGGTGGTGGTACGGCTCCAAGAAAGGGGTTTGACATGGGGCAGTTCCGTAGTCCCAACGGTTGGGGCACCAGCCCGCGCGGGGTTGGTGCACTGATTGCCGTGTTGGTGCGGTACCCGGAGGTATCGAGCCTCGACTACCAGGCCGCTGAAGGTGTCCTGACGCTGACCGTGTCGTGCCGCAGTGCGATTGCGCCCGACGCGTTCGCCCACATTCAGGCCGCCTGGGCCGAAGGTCTCGGCATGTACCGAGACTGCCTGCACCAGGCGCCGCCCCGCATGGCGTCGCTTTCCGTGGACGTCATGGATTCGGTCTCCAACCTGATTGTCACCCGCGACGTGGAGTCGCTCACCGTGGAGGAAGTCGGACTCACCATCGAGATCCTGCGTGAGGAGACGGGCGGGGATCTGGTGTCGGACCCCGCGGATCTGGTGGAAGAAGAGCTTTTGGCCCAGGAAGAGAATATTCAAGCCACCCTCGAAAGCCTCCGGGACAGTCCCGGCGGTCGACTCTTCGCGCTGCGTGAAGAGGGCCGCGTGCTGGTGTTCAACAGCTGAGGAGTCGTCGATGCGGGTGCTCCTGATAGGCGACGTGGTGGGACGGCCCGGCCGGCGGATCGTGCACGAGCGCCTCCCGGACCTGATTGGACAGTACGACATTGACTTCACGGTCGCCAACGGTGAAAACGCCGCCGGCGGCAACGGCCTTACCCACGAAGTCGCGGACCAGTTGTGGGACGACGGCATCGACGTCCTCACCTCCGGCAATCACATCTTCGACAAGCGCGAGGTGCTCGACTTCATCGACGACAGCGAGCAGGTTCTGCGTCCCCTCAATTACCCGGCGGGCGTGCCGGGACGCGGCGTGACGGTGCGGACAGCGCGTGGCGGCCAGCGGGTCGCGGTGCTGAACGTGTCCGGCCGGAGCTTCATGCCGAGCCAGTACGACGACCCCTTCCAGGCTGTCGACGATGCCCTCGCCCGTCTCGAGCCGGTAGACGCCCTGCTCGTGGACATGCACGCGGAGACCACCTCGGAGAAGATGGCCCTCGGCTGGTATCTGGACGGCCGGGTGAGCGTGGTCGTCGGTACGCACACGCACGTTCAGACAGCCGACGAGCGGATCCTGCCGCGCGGCACCGGCTTTCTCACCGATCTGGGCATGACGGGACCATATAATTCGGTCCTGGGCGTGCGCACGGAACTGGTCTTGGAAAAGTTGCGCCGCCAGATGCCCGTCCGATTCGAGACTGCGAACGGTCCCGCTCAGTTGTGTGGGCTTGTGGTGACCATAGAGGGCGGCCGCACCACCGAACTGGAACGTCTATTCATCCGAGAAAGCTGAGGCGACCGCCGATATGCAGTGGCATGGACGGACCCTTCACACCGTAGATACCCACGCCGACAGCCTCGGCGCCACCGTACGCGGAGAGCGTCGTGTGACCGAGCGTGCCGAGAAGGGACAGCTGGATCTGCCTCGCATGCGGGAGGCAGGTCACACCCTCCAGTTCTTTTCCTGTTTTGTGGAGCCCGACTACAAGCCGGAACGCTCGCTGTCCCGCCTGCTGCAGTACATCGACACCTTCTGGGAGGAGGTCGGGCAGGATCCGGAGGCCGTCGCGGTGACCGGCCGCGCGAGCCTCGAGCGCCTGCTCACGACACCCGGCGGGGTGGGCGGCGCTATCTCGGTGGAAGGTGCGGAGGCCCTTGCCACCGACGAATTCCGGCTGCGCACGCTGTGGCGGCTTGGCGTGAGACTCTTGTCGTTTACCTGGAATCAGCGCAATGACCTGGCGGACGGCGCCGGGGAAGACCCGGGCGGCGGGGGACTCTCCCGCGCGGGCCGCACCATGGTCCAGGCCATGAACCGGATGGGCATGGTGCTTGATGTGTCCCACATTGCCGAACAGGGCTTTTGGGACATCATGGAGGTGGCGGAGGCGGCTCCCATCGCGTCGCACAGCAACTGCCGCGCGCTCTGCGACCACCGTCGGAACCTGTCGGACGCGCAGGTGCGCGCGCTGGCAGAAAAGGGTGGCGTGCAGGGGCTCGCCTTCGTGACCGACTTTCTTGGGGGGGCAAAAGACCTGGCGCGGGTCGGAGACCACGTATTTCACCACCTGGAGGTGGTGGGAAACGACCGCCATCTCGGCCTCGGGTCTGACTTTGACGGAGTGGAGGAGTACGTGGCCGGACTTGAGGACGTGACCCGGCTCCCGGCGCTCTTGGACCACCTGAGCCAGCGCGGGCTGTCTGACGACACCATCGCCCGCCTGGCCGGGCAGAACTACCTCGACTTCCTGCACGAGGCGTGGCCGGCCGGATCGGAGTAGTTCCCGGGGACCCGGTTTCGTCCTTCAGGAGCGGGCACGCCATGGCGCCGGGTCGTTACCTGGAGACGCTCCGCGCTCCAGCGCGCAGCGTCTTGTACGCCGGATGGCCGGCCGAAGCCGCCGCGGCTTCGCGCCCGCGTCCTCCCGAAACCGAGCGGACCGCCGACAGGCGCACCGGAGAGTCGGGTGGGACGTGATGCGGCGCCCAGGGTGCCGCGTGCGCTTGCGGGCCGCCATTCCCATCGAGCCGGCTTTGTCTACGCGGCCGTCCCGCCGGCCCTCGGACGCTCGTTCCGGACCGGCGGGAAGCCCCTTTGGCTCCAAGACGGCGACGGGGTCCTTCCGGGACAGGCGCGGACGCCGCCAGGCGACGCTCAGGCCCTGCGGCTCCGGCGATGCCGCCAGAACCACAGCGCCCATCCCACCACAATCACGACCCCCACGAGGACCACCCAGTGCTCGAAATGCACGGCCCGGGTCCAATGCCGGCCGCCCTGAAACCCGAGAACCATAAAGACCACGGTCCACGGCAGCGCGCCCAGGATGCTGTAGAGCACGAAGCGGCCGAAGGGCATGGCGGTCAGGCCCGCCGGCAGCGAAATGTAGGTGCGCACGCCCGGCACCAGACGTCCGAAAAAGACGGCCCGGTCCCCATAGCGCTGAAACCACGCTTCCGCGCGGTCCAGCTCATGGCGGCGTATAAGCGGGGAGAAGAGGGCCCGGCCGCCGAAATAGGCGACCGCATACGACGCGATGGCCCCGAGGAGGCCACCCAGCATGGCGGCCACGCCCGCCTCCACCCAGCCGGTGCGGCCGATGGCCACCAGATATCCGGCGTAAGGCAGGATGATTTCAGAGGGAATGGGGATGGCGGCACTCTCGAGAAACATCCCGACCAGAACCCCGATAACCCCGAGGCCGACAATGCTGTTGGCAAGTGCGGTGAGAAGATGCATGAAAACGTTCTCCGCCTTTCGTTACGGGTGTCCCGCAGATGTCGTGTCAGGTGAGGGTCGTGAGCGAGCGGTAGCGGGGCAAAAGCCATGCCCGAAGGAGCTCTGGCGCGGGAGCGGGCCGCGCCTCCTGGCGGAAGCGTGCCAGCGTTTCCAGATCCAAGACACCGGCGACGATGCCCTCGCCGTGCGCCTCGCGGCTCTCCGCCACGACGCCGGACCCGTCAGCCGAAAGCTCACGGGGAATATAGAGGCCGGCCTTGCCCGTGAAGGGGACCCCGTAAAGCTCACCAGTGCCGGCTGCCACCACCGACGCCATCCCCGTCTCCTGGCTGCGCGCCCAGGCGCCCCGCCGGGCCTTGGCCTCACTCCAGTCCGGATCCGGGTCGGCCGATGGGATGGCCATCACCTCGGCACCCTGAGCGCCGGCCATCCGGTAGGTCTCAAAGAAGCTTGCGTCGTGGCAGACGGCGATACCAAGCGGCATGGCAAGGCCGCCGGGCCGATCGAGGCGGCTTCCCGGCCGCACGCCCCAGCTCCGTTCGAGCGGCATCGGATGAAGCTTGGGCTGACGCAGCACGAGGCGTCCGTCCGGACCAAACACCACTGCCTGGTTGAAGACGCCGCTGCGGCGGCGATAGACGCTGGAACCCGCCACGACCACCATGCCATAGTTCCGCGCCGCCCATCGGAAGCACTCCTCATACAGGGGGGCCACCAGGGGAGCCCACGCCGACAGGTAGCGAGATGCATCCGAAGCGGAGAGCGACTCCGCCGATCGCGGGCCGCCGTAGCGCGTCACTAGGCCGAGGAGGCACAGGCCCACATCTTCCGGAAATACCATGAGCGCGGCCCCCACGTGGTGGGCCGCATCCATCACCGCCGTGAGCCGGTCCGTGAACTCGGGGAGACCGCCTACCGGCCGCATGTCCCACTGGACCGCCGCCGCCACCAGCTGCCGCCGGTTCCAGCCCATGGGCGCCGGCGCCGTCGCGGAGCCAACATGAACGCGCGTCCGGCCGCGGGCCACGAGGCCTGCCAGGACCACCCGGCCGAGGGCAATCTCCACCGCGGTCCTGTCCATCAGCCGTCCCACCACGGTTGAATGAGGTAAGCCTCAGGGTTGAGGTCGCGCAGGACCGACCCGGCCTCGAGGAGTCGGGTCCGGCGTTCCCAGGGCAGCTCGACCACGGCCCACCCGCCGCGAATCTCGAGCGGCTGCGCACCGCTGCCATCTGTCGACATCTCGCACGCCAGGTACAGCGCGGGCTCACCGCTCACCTCCAGGGCCAGAAACTGATTTTGCTGCGTGTAGGCCCACAGAGGACCGTACGGCTTCGGGTCGCGGCCGAACCCCAGCACCAGATCAACCCCCATCAGCGCCATAGCGCGGGCCTTTTCGGGCACGTGGCGGTCAGACCCGCTCATGAGGCCCACAAGCCGCCCGCCCAGACGGTGGACCACGAGACGGTCATCTCTGGCGGACGAGGGCGCTGCCGCGGCCACGCGTCCCCACCGGTCCAGCACTACCGCTCGCGTCTCCGGGCCGCTGGTGCCCACGATGACGGGGCGGTTCATGCGCGCGGTGAAGATGGCCAGCTCGGGCAGGGGCGGCAGGGACGGCACGCTGAGGACAAGGAGATCCGAGGCGGGCGGCGCGTCTAAGCGCAGTCCGTCTGCCGCCGCCACGGCGACCACGCTCAAAGACATCTCAAGCGGCATGCCGCTTCTCCTTCATCCCCCATAGATACCCGACGACGGTCAGACCCGCAAGGATGGGCCAAAGCGGGGTCCAGATCACCGGTATGGCGGGGGGCGGATCCACCCAGGCCCGGGCCGCTATCAGCGTGCGCTGCGCGAGCGGCCGCTCTTGTCCATCGCTCAGCGTGAGCATCCCGACCACCTCCCCCCGATGTCCGGAAGGCGGCGCGGTGACGCGAAAATGAAGCTTGACCGTCCCGTAGGCGCGCGCGGTTCCGTCGGCGGCCAGCAGGGTGACGCTCTTTTGGGCGGCCAGGGGGATGCGCGCCCCATGGCGGCGCACCACGGTAAGGATCCGCCCGCGGGCGATGGCCGTCACTGGGTGGAAGTGGGAGAATCCCCAGTTAAGGAGGCTCGCCCCGTCGCCCCATAACGCGTAGGGGTTGTCATGCAGCAGCACGGCAATTAGGAAGGTCCCATGCCGGGAGGCCGACGCGACCAGGGTTTCTCCGGCGTCCACCGTGTAGCCAAGCTTGACGCCGTTGGCCCCCGGAAAACTGTAGAGAAGCTGGTTCTGGCTGTAGTAGATGCGGGGGGCGGGATCTGGCGGGAGTGAGGCCTGCCGGGTGTCTACCAGGCGACGGAAGACGGGGTTCTCCATCGCATGCTGGGCAATCACGGCCATCCCCAGCGCGGTGACCACATGGCGGGAATCGGGGAGCCCGGTCGGATTGTCGAAGTGAATGCCGGGAGCGCCCCAGGCCGCAGCGGTCCGGTTCATGAGCTGCACAAAAGCTCGTTCGCTCCCCGATACCGCCTGGGACAGGGCCCAGGCGGAGTCGTTCCCCGACGTCAGCATCATGGCCTGGGTCACGGCCGCGACGGAGAGGTGCTGTCCCGGCAGCAGATAGTTGCTGGAGCCCGGCTGCAGGGCCGCCTCTTCCGACACGGTCAGAGACCGGTGCCACGCCGGAGAGACAACCGCCAGATAGGCCGTCATGATCTTGGTGATGGACGCCGGATAAAGCGACTTGAGGGGATTCTTCTCATAAAGGATCTGGCCGGTCGTGCCGTCAATCAGGACGGCCGCCTCCGCCGACAGGGCGGGCGGGGGCGGGGGCCCGGCGGCGCGGACCGGCGACGCCGTCCAGCCGAGCCATACGATCAGCAGGAGAGGAACGAGGAGCACCACGAGCACGGCTCCGGGCGCACCACGCATAAAAGGCCTCCCCACGGGTTTCTCGCCTCCGGTATTCGACATGAGGTTCTCGAGACCCCTCCGCCGCTCCGGTATAATTGAGCACAATCATGAATCGTGCAAGCGAAGGACGCCGCGGGCCACTGGCCGTGGTCAAGGTGGGATCCACCAGCATCAGCGTGCTGGCGGCGTCCACCCTCACCGAGCCCCTCTATGAAGACGCGCAGATCCGTCACCTCATCCGGCACCGGGAGGGGCCGGCCGCCCTGCGTGAAAGCCTCCGCGCCATCCATCGGGAGCTCCAAAGTCTTTCTCCCCGCGCGGGCCTGGTGGCGTTTGGCGAGGTGGGACGGCGGCAGCCAGAACTCTCGAGCGAAGCCAAGCGGGCCGGATATCCCGTGTGGGTGCTGTCTGGCGCGGAGGAGGGAGCGGCCTCCTGGTGGAGCGAGCAGCCCTGGAGGACCGCTCCCATCACCGTGGTGGACGTGGGCGGCGGCAGCACGGAGTTCGCCGGTGCCTGGGGCTCGGTGAGCGTTCCCGTCGGTGCCGAACGGCCTCCCGGGCCCCGAGACGTCCTGGAGGCAGTGGTGGGCGGGGCGGGTGAACCGGTCGCCATGGGCGGCACCGCCCGTGCCCTCGCCACGCTTTTTGGAAACCCCCTCACCCATGACGTTCTGGCCGCGCACGCCGCCCACCCGCCGTCTTCCTGGACCGGCATCGATCGGGTCGAGGCTGATCGACGGCCGCTTTTGGCCGGCGGTCTCGCCACCATGCTATGGGCCATGGACAGGCTTGGCGTAAAAGAGGTGGCCGCGACCCCCCGCGACCTCCGCTGGGGCCTGTGGATGGCCGCCTCTCTCGGTCGCGCGGGGAGATGGCCCCTTGGCTGAGACACCAACACCCCTCATGCAGCAGTGGGAAACCCTGAAGGAGGAAGCCGGCAACGCCTGGCTGTTCTTCCGCCTGGGAGATTTCTACGAGCTCTTTGGCCGCGACGCCGAAGCCGCGGCCCCCATCTTGGATGTTCAGCTGACGACCCGCGACGGGACCACTCCCATGTGCGGCGTGCCCTACCACGCACTGGACACGTACCTCGGCCGAGCCTTGCAGGCGGGGTTCTCGGTGGCCGTGGCAGAGCAGCTGGAGGACCCGCGGGCCGCCCGCGGCCTCGTTCAGCGAGGCATCATCCGGCGTGTCACCCCCGGGACGTTTGTGCCGGACGACGGGGAGGTGGGACCGCTGGCGGCGGTGGTGGAGCGGCAGGACGCGTTTGGCCTGGCGGTCGTGCAGGCGGCGAGCGGCCGTGTCGATGTGCTGGAGTACCGGGGCCGGGACGCCGGAGAGCGTCTCCGGAGAGAGTGGGAGCGCCTGCGTCCGGCCGAAGTGCTGGGGGAGCGGTCCGCGGACGGCGTCGAGGCGCCGCTTATGGTGCGCCCCGACCTGTTTGCCGGTCGGGACCCCGGACGCCCGCTCGCGCGCCGGATCGCGGCCGGGCTTCGCACGCTCGCCATCGAGGAGGAACCGCTGGCGCAGCGGGCGCTTCTCGGAGCACTCCGCTACCTGGAGGCGACGCAGAGGAGTGTGCGTCCGGAACTTCTCGAATATCGGAGGCTCACACCCGAGGGTGTGTTCTTCACCACGGAGCGCACCCGCCGTCAGCTGGGCGTGACGGTGGCGCTCGGTCCGGATCTCCTGCAGATCCTGACCGAAACCAAAACTCCCGGAGGATTTCGCCGGCTCCGGGAGTGGACCCTGCGCCCGGAACGGGACGCATCGGTGATTGCCGGGCGGGGCGATCTGGTGGCGGCGTGGAGAGAGGACCTGCCGCGGCGGGCCCGGATCCGTCAGCTTCTGCAGGGGGTGGGCGATCCGGAAAGGCGCCTTGCCCGCATGCTGCTGGGGGTGGGCGAGCCCCGCGACCTCACGCGGCTGGCGCTGGCGGGTCGGGCGGCCCGCGCCCTGGCGGAGATTGTGGGCGAGGACGCCCGACTCCTGCCGCATCCTCTCCCGGCGCTTGACGAGGCCTGGAGTCTTCTCGCCCGCATCCATCCCGACGCCGGCACCTCATGGGACGAGGGACCCCTCATCGCCGAGGGCGTCTCGGACACCCTCGACTGGCGGCGGGCGCTGGTGAGCGACCGCCGCGGCGCGCTGGCGGCGCTTGAGGCGGACCTTCGGGAAGAGACTGGGATCAGAACGCTGAAAGTCGGCCAGCATCGAACGTTCGGCCTGTTTGTGGAAATTCCCCGCACCCAGCTCGAACGCGTGCCACAGGACTGGCGCCAGAAGCAGACCCTCGTCGGGTCCGCCCGCTTCACGCTTCCGCGGTTGGAGGAGCGGGCGGCGTCGCTCGAGGAGGCGTCGGTGGAGGTGCTGCGCTTGGAGCAGGATTTGGCGGTCGCCGTGCGCGACGCTCTGCCCGCGCACATCCCCGCCCTGTTCCGCCTCGCCGAGCTTCTCGCCGTCCTGGATGCGGTGCAGGCCCTCGCCGAGGTGGCCGCCCGGAACGCCTGGACCCGGCCCCGATTTGGCGAGGCCGGATTCCAGATCCGAGGACTCCGGCATCCGGTGGTGGAACATGCCGTGCAAAGCTATGTCCCGAGTGATCTGACGCTGGCCGATCCCGTCCGCTCCGCCCTCATCACCGGGCCCAACATGGGAGGCAAGTCCACATTCATGCGCGCCGTGGCGTTGAACGCATGGATGGCGCAGATGGGAGGGTTCGTGGCCGCGGACGACTGGGAGCAGCCCCTCCTGGACGGGATTTTCGCCCGCGTGGGCGCGGACGACGATCTGGCGCGCGGCCAGAGCACGTTTATGGTGGAGATGGAGGAGATGGCGCACATCCTTCGCCATTCCGGTGCGGACAGTCTCGTTCTCCTGGACGAGCTCGGGCGCGGCACCTCGACATTCGACGGCCTCGCCTTGGCATGGGCGATCCTCGAGCACCTGATGGAGGAGACCCCGGGTCCGTACATGCTGTTTGCCACCCACTACCATGAACTGGCCGACCTCACCGGGGACAGGCTCCGCGCGCTGCGGACCGAAGGCGTGGTGGCCGAGGGGCGCCTCGTACTCCTGCACCGCGTGGAGGAGGGCGTCACCTCCGAGTCCTTCGGGATCGAAGTGGCCGCCCAGGCGGGTATTCCCCGCGCCATTGTGCTCCGTGCGGGCCGGCTCCTCCGACAGTGGGAACGGACCGGGCGTCCCGGCGGCCTGAACTCCCAGCACCAGGTCCGGCTGTTCGAGATTGATCCGGTGCATGACGAGATCCTTCGTGAAATCCGCCGACTCGATCCCGGCCGCCTCACCCCGCTAGAAGCCCTCACCCTGATCACGGAATGGCAGGGGAAGCTTTCATGAGCAAGATCCGCGAGCTCTCATCCCTGGTTGCCGACCAGATCGCGGCCGGGGAGGTGGTGGAACGCCCGGCCTCGGTGGCCAAGGAACTGGTCGAAAATGCTCTGGATGCCGGCGCCCGCCGCATCCGCATCACGCTGGACACCCTGGAGGAGGGCGGCGCTCCTCCCGCCATCATCGTGGAGGATGATGGCGCCGGCATGGACCGGACCGATTTGGAACTGTCGGTGCGGCGGCACACGACCTCCAAGATCTCCGCCTTCGAGGACCTGGAACGGCTGTCTACCCTGGGATTCCGAGGGGAGGCCCTGGCCTCGATTGCCGCCGTGTCCCGTCTCACCCTCGAAAGCCGGGATGGCGCGTCTCAGATCGGCTACCGGATGGTGGTGGAGGGCGGGGTGATCCGCGAGAGGGGCCCGGTGAGCCGGGACGTGGGCACGCGGGTAAGCTCCGAAGACCTGTTCGTAACCGTTCCTCCGCGGCTCAAGGCATTAAAAAGTGTAGGCGCTGAGGTGTCCGCCATCCGAGAGGCGGTGGGGGCCCTGGCCGTCACCCGCCCGGAGGTCGCGTTCGTGCTGGTGCAGAACGGGGACACGCTGTTTGCCACACCGGGAGACGGGGTCCTGCGGCACGCGGTCGCGGCCGTGTTTGGCGCCGACCGCGCCGACAAGGCCTTGGCGGTCACCGGCACGGCCCTCGGGGGGGCCATCACCGTGACGGGTCTCATTCTCCCGCCTGACCAGGCACGGGGGAATCGGAGCGCCCAGGTTGTCGGGGTAAACGGCCGCCTGGTTCGCAATTTCGGCCTCCGTCTGGCGGTGGAACAGGCATACGGCCCGCTCCTCCCGGACCGGCGTTACCCCCAGTTCTTCCTGGCCGTAACGGTCGACCCCGCCGACCTCGATCCGAACGCTCACCCCACCAAAGCCGAGGTGCGGCTCGCGCATGAACGCGCGGTGCAGGGCGTGGTGCGCCAGGCAGTGGGGGAGGCGCTCCGCACCGCGCCCGCCTTCTCACTGCCGGTCGCGGGTGGAGTCGGGGAGGCGGGGATGCGCGCGGCGGAGGGGTCCCCGCTCATGCAGACCGACTGGCTTCTGGCCGGCGCCGACGATGCGGGGGCGCGGCCCGTACTTCACCAGGAACTGGCGGCGTTGGTGCCGATAGCCCAGTGGGCGCTTCGCTACATCATCGCCCAGGGGCCGGACGTGCTCTACATCATCGACCAGCACGCCGCGCAGGAGCGCGTGTTCTACGACCAGCTTCGCGCACGGGCCGCCGAACCCGTGTTCAGCCAGCCGCTTTTGGAGCCGTTGCGCCTGAGCCTCACCCCGCGCGAGGAGTCGCTCCTGCGCCAGGCCGAGGCATCGCTCGGTGCTGCCGGCTTTCGCATCAAGGATGGCGGCCCCGGCACCGTCCTGATTGAGGAGGTGCCCGCCCTGCTGGCCGACGCCGCGGATCTGCGCCTCGCCGATCAGGTAATGGCGTCGCTGGAAGCAGGGGAGGCCGGCGAACATCCGGTCTCGTGGGCCCTTGACCATAGGCTTGCCACCGCGGCCTGTAAGGCGGCGGTAAAGGCCAACCGCCCGCTGTCCCATGTCGAGATGGTCGACCTCATCCGGGCTATGGCCGCCTCGGAGAATCCGCGCGCCTGTCCGCACGGACGGCCGGTCATCCTGGCGCTCACGCTAGACGGGGTGGACAAACATTTCGGGCGCCTTGGACGTCGCTGAATCGGCGCCGCTCCTGGTCCTCCTGGGCCCCACGGCGGTGGGCAAGACCGAGCTGGCCATCCGATGGGCGGAGGCCGTGGGGGCCGAGATTATTCAGGCCGACTCCACCACCGTCTACCGCGGTTTTGACATCGGCACCGCCAAACCGGGCCCCGCGGAGCAAGGCCGGGTTCGGCACCACCTTATCGATGCGGCGGACCCCACGGAGCGGTTCACGGCCGCGCGCTTCCAGACGCTCGGCTACGAGGCCGTGCGCGTCATCACGGCGCGCGGGCATGTTCCGCTGGTGGTGGGAGGCACCGGGCTTTTCATCCGGGCCCTCGTCGACAACTATCCATTCCCGCCCGAGCCCCCGGCCGCCGTGCGAGAGGCGCTCGCCGCGCGTCTGCAGGCGGAGGGACTGGCCGCCCTCCGGCGCCAGCTCCGGATTGTGGATCCCGCGAGCTTCCAGATCATTGCACCCCGCGATGCGCGGCGGACGCTCCGTGCTCTGGAGGTGGTCCTGGGCACGTCCCGTCGGCTGCCGCGACACCCTGGACCTCCGCGAGCGGTGCTCCGGGTGGGACTCCTCCGAAGCCGGGATGTGCTGGCCGCGCGCATCGCGGCCCGGACTCACGCACAGCTCCAGGCGGGACTCCTCGACGAGGTCCTGGCCCATCTCCGCTGCGGCATCTCTCCCCACGCCTCCGCATTTCAGGCGCTCGGCTACCGTGAAGGTGTCCTATGGGCCCGGGGACTGGTCGGCGCCGGGGAGCTTGAGTCCCTCATCGTGCGCCGGACCCGCCAGTACGCAAAGCGGCAGCTGACCTGGTTCCGCCGGGAGCGTGATGTGCGGTGGATCGACCTAGACACCGTGGGTGAGGAAGACGCCATGCGGCTGCTGCAGGCCTGGAGCGACGAGTTCTTCGCGGGAGGGCCCGGATACTTGTCGTGACTGGATCCGACGGCGGTTGTACGCCGTTCCCGCGGGGCTCCTGGTCGTGAGGGCTCCTCGCGGCCGCCGCGATCCCCTGGCATCCGGAAAGGCAGACGGCCCTCTCACACTTCAGCCGGGGGTGCCGACGCAACATCCCCCCGCTTGCGGTCCGCCGTGACGCGGGCGTAGGGCCTATTGCCTGTCTCCTATCCGGAACGACGCGTTTCGGATTACCCCCAGGCGCGGCGGGCGCCGGCGGCCCGCGCACCCCGGTGACCGCCTTGCTATAATCGTCGCCGGGGTGTGATGACACGCAGAGAGAGCCTCGGGTCCTGGAGGCGGAAGCACTGGGACTGCGGAACCTGGAGCGGGTACTGGGCGCATTTGCGCGCGTGCGCCTGGGCACGGAGGACCTCACCGGCGTCGATGGCTACGGGTACGTCGATCCAGGGCGCGACAAACTGGAGGCGGTGTATGCCGAGCTCCTCGGCACGGAGCGCGCGCTTGTGCGGCCCCAACTGGTCTCCGGGACGCACGCGCTGGCGGTCATGGTCCGGGCCGTGGTCACGCGGGGCCAGCATGTGGTGCTGGGGGGTCCGGTCTACGACACCCTACGACCCCTCCTGTCCCCGGGGAGCCGTCATCCGCTCGGCCTGGCCGAGAGCGGTGTCCGGCTTACGGCCGTCCCCCTGACCGGGGAAGGGCTCGACGAGCGGGCGTGGAGCCAGGCGCTCGACGATCGTCCCGACTGGGTCTATCTCCAGCGTTCACGCGGCTATGAGCGCCGTCCCTCGTGGGGCCGGGAGGCTATCTCGCGCCGGATCGCGGATGCGCATCGGGCGGGCGCCCTCGTCCTTTTGGACAATTGCTACGGCGAGTTTACCGATGTGAGCGAACCGGGTCACTGGGGAGCGGACCTTTTGGCCGGGAGCCTCTTGAAGAACCCGGGCGGCGGCCTCGCGCCGGGAGGGGGATACATAGCCGGGCGGGACCACCTGGTAGAGCGGGCGGCCCACCAACTTTACGCTCCCGGCCTCGGGGCCGGGATCGGTCCGTCGGGTCCCGCCCTGCGCTGGTTCTGGCAGGGGCTTTACTATGCCCCGCACGCCGTCTCCGAGGCCCTTATCGGCTGCATGCTGGCCGCGCGCCGCCTTCAGGAGGCGGGGTTCGTGGTAGATCCGCTGCCCGAGGCGTGGCCTCGCTCCGACATTGTCCAGGCCGTGGAACTTCACGACGCCGATCGACTTCTGGCGGCCATCGAAGCGGTCCAGACCATTTCGCCTTTAGACAGCTACGTCAAGCCGGAGGCGGGGCCGATGCCGGGCTATGACGTTCCGGTGGCCATGGCCGCCAGCGGGTTCGTCCCGGGCGGATCGCTGGAGCTTTCCGCCGACGCGCCGATGAGGCCGCCCTGGACTTTATATCTCCAGGGCGGTGTGATGCGTCAGCATATGGTGCTGGCGGCGGACCGGATTCTGGCCCGTCTGTCCGGCTCGAACTAGAACGTGCGCACGATGCCCACCAGGCGGCCCAGGATCGTCACCTGGTCCGCCACGATAGGGGCGTACTTGGGATTTTCGGCCTGAAGCTCAATGCGGCCGGACCGCCGCTGCAAGCGTTTCAGGGTCGCCTCATCATCGAGGAGGGCGGCCACGATGTCCCCGTCGTCCGCGGAGGGCTGCTGGTGGATGAAGGCGATGTCTCCATCGTGAATACCGGCGCCAATCATGCTGTCCCCGGATACTTTGAGGGCGAAGTCCACCCGTGCCGAAAACCACTCTGACGGGACCGTGACCATGTCCTCGACGTGCTCCGTGGCCAGGATGGGGGTGCCGGCCGCAATCCGTCCGAGCAATGGCACCGCGTCGGCCATGTCCCGGTCCTTCAGCACCACACCCCGGGAACGTTCGCGGGTGCGGTCGAGCTGGCCTTTCTCCTCGAGGTCACGAATGTAATAGGCGACGGTCGAGGTGGAGCGAAGACCCACACCATGGGCTATTTCACGAACCGTCGGCGGATAGCCGTGGTCGCGCGTATAGGCGGCGATATACTTGAGAATAGTGTCTCGTCGGGATGGGATGGGGATCCCTCCTATCTTCCCTGGCGCAGCTCGGGCGCGTTTACGCCGCCATCATAGCATGGGACGATCCGGCCAGGCGAACATTTGCGCGAAAGGAGGGGGGACTCACGCGAACTGCGGGCGGTGTCGTCCTCATATTGGCGGGTGTGGCTCTCGGCGTGAACCCGGCCGCGGGCGGGGCCACGGCCCACCTGCTGCGGGCCCTTCTGGCCCTCATTGTTCTGGGTGTCGGGGGCTACCTGCTGCGGCGGCCGCTTGTGGCCGGCGGTACCGGGGCAGTGGCGGCATTCGTGGCCGCCACGCTGGCTACGGGGGGGATTCTGCAACCGGCGACGCTGGTGGCGGCGCTCTCACTGGGCGGCCTCGCCGCCGTGAGCGCCTCGCTTGCGGGGCGGAGCGCCCGGGGGGATCTGTCGGCGCAGGACGGCATCATCGCGGTAGTGCTGATGCTGCTGTTGTCGATTGGCCTCACGCTCTTGTCGGGGGTGTCTGGACAGTCGCTGGCCGCGAGTCACGCCCGCCTCATCCTCTTAATTTACCTGTTGACCCCGCCGCTCGAGGTCACGGCCGTCATCGCAATCCTGCTCCACAAAGATCTCTGGCACCGGTTTTTGACGCGCAACTACGGCCGACGCCCGCTACTTGCCCGCCACATTGCCGAAGGGTTCATGTGGGGCATCGGGCTCATCCTCCTCACCGCGGTCCTCGTCTCTTTGGAGTCACGAGGTTTTCACGTCCCGATTGCGCCTAACAATCCGTTCGTATACAGCCCCGCCGTGCAGAAGACTCCCTGGGATGTGGCCCTCCTCATCGCCCTCGCGGTGATTGTCATGGCCCCGCTGGCAGAGGAGGCCCTCTTTCGAGGACTCTTATACGGAGGCCTCGCCCGGAGCTACGGGCGGGTGCCCGCCGTCGTCTTGTCGGCGGTCATCTTCGGCGCCGCGCACATGAACGCGAGTCTGTTCATTCCGCTGGCGGTGGCGGGGCTCATTCTGGCCATGATCTACCAGCGGAGCGAGTCGCTGTGGCCGTCGACGGTGGCGCACGCGACGTTGAACGGGGTGTCGGTCATGCTGGCCCTGTTGATCCGATGAGGTGAGCGGTCCGCCCCGTCCCCGCTCCCCAGCTTGCCTGGAGCCTCTCCCGGCCGGAGGAGAGACCCGGCGCGGCATCTTCACGCGACGACGCGGCCGGAGGGGGGAGGCACGGAATGGCTGGCCGTCCGGCTCTGGTGACCGCACTCTCGGTCCCCGCTTCCGGCCACAAGTGATAGGGGCCACCCACCCGATGTACTCTCCTCGTCTGCATGCCTGACGCGGGCAGGGCCGATGGCCCGGCATACCGTGGATAGAGCTCGCGCCGCGTGCCGCGCCCACACTACATGCCCGCCTGCTCGGACGCCTTCCGAAGTGTTATTCCTCGCGCCATACAACCATCCGCATATGGTAAAGTATTGCTGACTGCAACTATCGGAGGCGGTGCCCGGTGGAATTTGCGTTATCAGGCGCTCAGGAGACCTTAAAAGAGTGGGCGCATGCGTTTGCCGAGCGGGAGATGCGGCCGGTGGCGCCTATGGCAGATGAGGAAGAGCGTCTGCCCGAAGAGGTTCTCTACAAAGCTGCCGAGGCTGGCGTTCTAAGCTTCGGCCTGCCCGAAGAGGTGGGCGGGGGCGGCGTCACGGATCTGCCCTCGCAGCTGGTCGTCATGGAGGAGTTGTTCTGGGGCTGCGCCGGCCTTGCTACCGCCTTCGGCGGTGTGGGCCTGGCCGCCCTGCCCATCCTGGAGCTCGGGAGTCCGGAACAGCAGGCACGGTGGATTCCGCTATTTACCGATCCCGCGGCGCCCCGCCTGGGGGCCATGTGCCTCACCGAGCCGAATGCCGGCTCGGACGTCGCGGCCCTCAGCATGCGGGCCGAGCGCCATGGGGATCGCTACGTGCTGAACGGCACCAAGACGTTTATCACCAACGGCGGCATCGCCGACGTCTATGTAGCCTTCGCCCGCACCACGCCTGGTCGCGGCTACACCGGGGTGTCGGCCTTTGTCATGAGCAAGGACACCCCGGGCCTCCGCGGCGGCAAGAAGTTCAAGAAGCTGGGTTTGAGGGCCAGCCATACGGCTGAAGTGATTTTCGACAACGTGGAAGTCCCGGAAGGGGACCGGCTGGGGGAGGAAGACGCCGCTTTCCTGGGCGCTATGAAGATGCTTGAACATTCGCGGCCCTCAGTCGCGATCGCGGCGGTCGGGATCGCCCGCGCCGCGTACGAGTACGCCCTTGACTACGCGAAGCAGCGCGAGCAGTTCGGACGGCCGATTTACAGCAATCAGGCCGTGTCCTTCATGCTGGCAGACATGCTTACCCGCATCGACGCCGCCCGCCTGCTGGCGCACCGGGCGGCCTGGATGGCCGACGGAGGGCGCCGGTCAAGCCTCGAGGGCTCGATGGCGAAAGCCTTTGCGGGCGACATGGCGATGGAGGTGGCCACCAACGCCGTGCAGATTCTGGGAGGCAACGGCTACATGCGCGAATACCCGGTGGAAAAGTGGTTTCGCGATGCCAAGATCATGAGCATTTACGAAGGAACCTCCCAGATTCAGCGGCGGGTGATGACGGGACTCATGTGAGGAAAGGCGCCAGGAGGTCTGACGCTTGGTATTGTAGGAGCGGAGCACGAGACGGCCATTTTCCTCCGCAACCGGACGCGTCCGCGCGCCTCAGGGCGGGCGCCCCTCGGCAGGTCAGGAGGCGCGGCCGTAATCCGGCGCTCCGCGGACGCGACCAGACAGACGAAAGACAAAGGAACCAAGAGGAAAGAGGGAGGCACTCCACATCCATGTCGACCCAGGAACTGGTGGATGACTTACAGACCCGGCTTCAAGACAAGACTTCCGAGCAGCTCTCGCAGTCTGAGGGGGTATATCAGTTTCATCTCACGGGGGAGGACGGCGCCGACTACACGCTCACGGTAGAGGGCGGCGGCGCCCGGATTGAGGCGGGCAGCGTCGAACACCCCGGAGTGACCGTGACCATGACGGCCACCGATTTCAAGGCCCTCGCCGCCGGGGATCTGAACCCCATGAATGCGTTCATGTCCGGGAAGCTTAGTATCGCCGGCTCGATGGGCCTGGCGATGAAGCTCTCCAGTTTGATCGCGTAAGCCCATGGCAGACGCATTTCTCGTCGACGGCGTCCGCTCCGCCTTCGGCCGTCGCGGCGGCTCGCTTGCCACCCTGACGCCGGACCGGCTGGGCGCTCAGGTTTTGAGTCATCTCGTGGAGCGCCTCCACGTAGACCCGGCCCTGGTGGAGGACGTCCGTCTGGGCACCGCCACCCAGATTGGGGAGCAGGGACTCAACCTGGGGCGCCTGTTGCCGCTGATTGCGGGCTGGCCCGTCACCGTCCCCGGCGCCACGGTCAACCGGATGTGCGGGTCGAGTCTCGAGACGTTCAACGAGTGCGCGCAGGCCATCATGGCCGGTACCCACGACCTTCTGGTCGCCGCCGGGGTGGAGTCGATGTCGCGGGTGCCCATGCTTTCCGACGCCACCCAAGGGTTCCCGTCCGGCCTCACGGACCGCTTTCAGATCGTCCCCCAGGGCATGTCGGCCGAGCTTATCGCCGAGCGCTGGGGTCTTACGCGCGAGAGCCTTGACACCTTCAGTCTCACGAGCCATGAGCGGGCCATCGCGGCCCAAGATGGGGGGCTGCTGGCCGAGGAGATCGTACCGGTCACCCTGCCTGACGGCACCCAGGTGGACACGGATGAGGGACCGCGGCGCGACACGTCTCTGGAGAAGCTTGGCACCCTGAAGACCGTGTTCAAGCCGGACGGGGTCGTCACCGCCGGCAACGCGAGCCAGATTACCGATGGGGCGGCGGCGCTTCTGGTGGCGTCGGAGGCTGCCGTACACCGCCATGACTTGAAACCGCTGGCCCGGGTGGTGGCGATGTCGCTGGTGGGAGTCGACCCCGTCATCATGCTGACCGGACCCATCCCCGCCACCGAGAAGGTTCTGCACAAGGCGGGCCTCAGGTTCCAAGATCTCGATGTCATCGAGATCAACGAGGCGTTTGCGTCGGTGGTCCTGGCCTGGGGTCAGGAATATGCCCCCGACTGGGGCCGCGTCAATCCGAACGGAGGCGCCATCTCCCTCGGCCATCCGCTGGGCGCGTCGGGCGCCCGACTGGCGCTGACCGCCGCGCGCGAGCTTCGTCGCCGCGGCGGGCGCTACGCCCTCATCACGATGTGCATCGGCTGGGGCATCGGCATCGCGACCATCCTCGAAAACGTCGCCTGAGCGCGTGCAGCCTGGCACACGCCGGTACGGCCACGGGGGTCACCCCGTGGCCGTGATGGACGCACGGCAGCACCCTGCCCCGGCGCTCCGGTCAGGCGGCATCCCTGGCGGTGCCGGCGCGGCCCGCAAGGCCGCCTCTGGTGACAGGGCCTAGGGGCCGCGCCGCTCCG
>JAJZYZ010000027.1 GCA_021797815.1 Bacillota bacterium | reverse complement strand
AGTCCCGCGAGGACTGAGAGACCCCCGGTAGACCACCGGGTAGATAGGCGGTCCGTGGACAGCGGGTAACCGTTGCAGCGAGGCCGTACTAATCGGTCGAGATCTTCCTCCTGTGCAGTTGTGAGGGATCGCCGGCACTGGCAAGGATTCGTCCTTGACCAGGCCAGGTGCCCTTGATATCCTGGGTAAGTCGCCAGCGAGCCGCAAGGCGTCGCGGACCAAGTTTGAGCGGTGATCATAGCGACGAGGTTCGACCCGTTCCCCTTCGAGCACGGCAGTCCCCCTCGTCAGCGCCGGGGATAGTGAGGGCCAACGCCCTTGTGAAAGACGGTCGTTGCCGCTCAATCATTCGAGAAGGAGCCCCGAGCGGGGCTCCTTCTCTTTGTGAGCCGGAAACGCTGACGGCATCGGTGGTATAGTAGGGGCACTGCGGGGAGGTGAGCGGGCGCGTGTTTCGCGACCTCGATCTGAGCGGCGTCTTTACCAAAACCTACGTCTGGTCCCTCGTATTCATGGCCATCATTGCGGTTGGCGGCCTCATCCTCGCTGTCGTCATAAGCCCGGGGGCCCGGACCTAGACGACGGGTGACGCGGCACCGCTGCCCGCTTGCATCCGTGGGCGATCTTGATCTTGTCGGATGAGGCGGCTTTACGCGTCCGCTCGAGGGCCTTGAGTTCAGAAGCCCGCCCCTATGGGCTTCTTTTGTTTGTGGAGGTCGAGGCTTCTTTCTCCGAGCGTTAACCCGGCCGCTCATCCGGACCCGTCACTCACTTCGCCAGCCCGCCTTTGGCTCGATTCGCTATGCGCTGAAGGTCCACGCGCCACGGATCTGGTAGCGGGCAGCGTCCGGCAGCAGATGACTTTCATACAGGACCAGCTGGTCGAGTTTGACGACGCGAAGTGCCGAGGGGGCAATGTGTGGCAGAGCGGGCTGCGTCGCCTCCTGGGCGAGACGGACGATCGTGACATGAGGGCGGTAGGGACGCGTGTCTTTCAACGAAAGAGCCTCCAGAAGTCCTTGCCGCAGCCGCTCGAGTCGGTGCAGCGGGTCGTCGAGCTCGACCACGAGCACCCGCGGCGGCACTTTATGGCTGGACGGGAGCGCGGCGAGGCCTTTCAGGCGCAAGGAAAGCGGCCCGGCCTCGCGGACGGCGGCGGCCCCGGCCCGCTCCAGCCCGGGCAGACGCTCGGGGGCTGTGGTTCCAAGAAAGACGAGCGTGATGTGCCAGCCGGACCGGTCAGTGAATCGACCACGCCATCCCGCCCGCCGAGCCGTGTCCTGAATGTGCTGGAGCGCATCCAAAGCTGGTGGAGGAAGCGGGCAGGCGTAGAAAAGTCGCAGATCGCCCAGGTTGATGGCTCCTTCCGTCCTCCCAGAAAGCTCTCGTTTACGAGCGTTCTCCGGGAGGATCGGGACTGTTATCTGGACCTCTCCGGAACACCGGCGCATTTACCTTCAGCCTCACGGCAGCCGACGCGCCGTGCGTCACGAAGCCGGAACGCACACGACACCGGCCTGCTGCCCGCGACAGGTGAAGACGGTGGCACCGGTGCGGGCCCAGGCCTGAATCACGGCCCTCAGCACCGGTGCCTGGTTGGGGGCGAGCCGCAGGTGGAGCGATCGGCACGGGCTCCGGTCGGACCAGGCCGCCTCCACGATCCAGGGGGTGGACGGAGTCTTGCTCCAGACCACGGTGCCATTCCCGCCCAGAGGGCCATGGTGATAGAAGGCATCCTGAGCCAGGAGTGCCCCATGCGACCCGATGGGCTCCCCAACCACGCCGAATGTCCAACCGTCCTGTGACCAAATCTGAGCCGTCACTGTGGGGGACTTGACATATTCCGGCCACGACAGGCCCGTGAGGTCATTGAAGTCTTGCACCCTCACGACGGAAGGCGCAGAGATCCACCGCGGCCACGTTAGGTGCGACGGACAACGCCCCCCGCTTATCAGGATGCGGGACGGGACTGCTTCCGCGGTGGCGGCCGTCGGACCGGAAAGAAGCCGGCCGATACCGACAATTAGCGCCAGCACCATGGCGAGCCCGATAGCAAGACCCCACCAGCTGTTCTTCTTCACGCGCGTCCCACCTCGGTGAGCGTGGCACCCGAGAAACCGTACGCGTCCAGTCCCTATACAGGGAAAGTGTGGCCCGCCGCCGCAGCGCTGGCAAGGGTCGCCATGACCGGGCTCCCCGATGACGAACGTCACGCGACGGCTTCAGTGACAGGCTTTCCGCGCGAGTTGCGACGCGCCTAAGCCCGGCGCCGCGATCTGAATCCTACATTTCCGGTTCCGTTAGGGTCCCGTGTCTACTCCGTCGGTGGCCGGGTCGTGTGCGACGCCGCCTGTCAGGAGCAACCCCAGCGCGCTTAGGCCGACAACCCACCAGACGACATCATGGAATCCCTGTGTGGCCGCCGCCGCTACCTGATGGCGCACGGTCGGAGGCAGCACTCTTGCGACGCGTGCGGCCTGGCCGGCCAGAGTCGGCGGCCTGATGCCCGCCCGTGTGAGTGCGGCTCGAATGCGTGTGTGCTCGCGCTCTTGAAACAAGGTGACAATCAGTGCAATGCCCAAGGTGCCGCTGATGCGTTCACCCACGTTGAACAGCGTATTGGCGTCGGCCACCTGGGCAGACGGCAAGCCGGTGATGAGACCGGTCAACAGTGGTTGGACCACTAACCCTATGGCAAAACCTCGGCCGCAGAGGATCGCCGCGATGAGGAACGGCGAGGATGTCGCCGTTATCAAGAGCAGCCCCACCGTCCCGGCCGTCAAAAGTGCCATGCCGACGGCTGCCGTCCGACGGAGCCCCCAGCGCCTCGGCAGCAGCATCCCTATCCAGGTTCCGAAACCCGTTAGGAGTCCCTGAGGCAGAAGGGTTAATCCGGCGGTGACCGCCGTGCGGCCCTGGACCTCTTGCATAAAGGCGGGGGTCAAGAACACCATGGCAAACGTGACGATGGATACGAGCGCCATGATGAGGAAACTGATCACGGCTGGACGGCGGCGGAAGAGCACTAAATCTACAATGGGTTGTCGGACGCGGGGGGCCCACAGTCCGTAGCCGACCACCGATGCCACCCCTGCACTCCAGTACGGCCACACGCTGGACGCCAGCCAGCCCATGGCCGGAGCCTTGGCCCCACCGTAGCTGATTCCGACCATGCCGGCGGCCAGGAGCCCGAATCCCACGACGTCGAAGCGCACGCTCCCCGTCGCCGGGGGAACCAAGGAGGACGGGATCCGGCGAGCCCCGTAAAACGCGACCAGGCCGACCGGCACGTTCATCAGAAACACCGAGGGCCATCCGGACCATCTGATGAGGAGACCCCCAACCGCCGGTCCGATGGCCGGAGCCAGAAACAGCGCCATGCCCGCCGCCGCTGACATCTGTGCGCGTGCTTTGGTGCTGCCCAACAGCACGTTCATGGCCAGGGGGACCAAGATGGCGCCAAAGAGCCCCTGCACCACCCGCAAGCTGACTAATACCGGCAAGGTGGGCGACACCGCACACAACCCGGAGGAGATCGTAAAGCCGGCGAGACTAATGCCGTAGGCGCGTTGTGTGCCCCACCGCCTGGCGATATAGGCCGTGGCCGTAGTCCCGAGGCCGAGCGCCAGGAGATAGGCGCTCGCTACCCATTGGACAGCGGTGAAGGTGGTGTGCAGGCTTATGGTCATCGCCGGCAGGGCGACATTGACGACACTGCTGTCAATCATGGACATGAACGGCCCGGCTAAGAGTCCGGTCTGGACCCAAAACCCGAGTGAGCGATGGGGGTTTTGCATCGGGACGCACCTCGTACGTAATGTTGACTGACTTACCGGTCAATACGAGATTCAAAAAATAGCTGTCAGCCAGCCGTAAACAAACTCAACAGGGTGTTGCGGACCGCCGGGGTGGTCCCTGTCATCGCATGGGACACGGCAAGACCCTCTATGCACGCACTAAACAGCAAGGATAATTGCTCCGGGTCACCCGAGATGAGGGTGCCCTCGCGTTGACCGTCACGAATGAGATTGGTCATTATCCGGTGTGTTTCCACGGCCAGACGGTTTGCTTCCGCCCGAGCTTCCGAGGGCACGGCATCGCTGACCAGCGCCTGCATAATCACCATAAAGAGGTTTGACTGCTCCCGAATTCCCACCATGGCCTGGTCAACTAACCACGAAAGCCGCGTCGTCGCGTTATCTGGGAGCTGCTCGGCAGCCTGGTACAGCCGAATGCTCCCTTCGGCCGCCCGCCTCACGAGGATGACAAAGAGGGCGGCCTTGCCCCCGAAGTAGTGATAAATGAGGCCCTTGGAAATGCCGCTGGCAGCCGCAATGTCATCAACTCGCGTTCCCACGTAGCCGTTTTGGGCAAATACCGCCGCCGCGGTGGCCCGGATCTGGGTTTGGCGTTGGTCCCGCAACTGTTGGTTGGCTTCCGGAGTACGGGGCATCGGTGAAACCTCCGTTTACGGCTGACAATCGAGTCAATCCTAAACTAATTGATGCGTGGACGTCCAGCGCCGTCGGCTCGGGCTCCGCCGACCACACGGGTCCCATCATCCGCGATTGAACTTGGGCGGCGTTTCGTCCACGCCAGGCGCGGCTTTGTCTGTTTCAATGCCTTCCAATGCAATCGAGTGCAATCGAGTTTGTGCGGGGAGCCCGGGCCCGAGTGCGAGCGTCGCGCGTACTCGCCCCTAATGTCGTGGTCGCGAAAACGCTAGACCCGCACCTCTACGATTTCAGGCCTTGATCCCCTTGACACCATGGGGGTCGTGTTTGATATTAAGGTCAAAGACAGTCAAAGTCAGGGGAGGATCATGGCCACTCTCAGCGACGCCATCGAAGCGTATCTTCTGGACCGGATCGACGCCGGAGACGGCGTGCTGGACGTACAGCGCGCGGTGGTGGCCGAGCGATTTGGCTGTGTGCCGTCCCAGGTCACCTACGTGCTGATGACCCGGTTTACGCCCGAGCGGGGATACCTGGTGGAGGCGCGCCGGGGCGGTGGAGGCGGCATTCGCATCCTGCGTCTGCGGTCAGGCGTGGAAGATTTGCTGGCGCTTCTCGGTGACTTGTTAGCCATCGACCAGGCACGGGCGCAGAATCTCATCGAGCGCTTCCTGCGGGCCGGCATCGTCTCCTCCCGGGAGGCTGTCATGATGGTGCGCGCGGTCGATCGGACCGTGCTCAACCTGGATCTTCCGGAACGCGACCGCCTGCGTGCCCGCCTGATGCGGGCCATGCTGGCAAGCGTTCTGGCACCGGAGGCGAGGTCATGAACGGTGGAACCTGTGAGCGCTGCGGCGTGGAGCCGGCGGTGGTCTACGTGGCGCACGTCGTGAACGGTCAGAAGACCGAACGTCGTCTGTGCGAGGCTTGCGCGAAAGCGGAAGGGGCCTGGCCGGGGGTCGCCGTCAACTGGCCGCTGCAGCTCGGACAGTTATTCGGCGGGATGGTGCCCGGGCAGGCCAGCAAGACCGAGACCAATCTCGTGCAGATGCAGTGCGCGCGGTGCGGTTGGACCACGGCCCACCTCCAGCAGACCGGCCAGCTGGGTTGCGACGCCTGCTACGAGACGTTCGGGCCGCTGCTCGAGCCCACGCTCCGCCGGATTCATGGGGCGGTCGAGCACGGGGGCAAGATCCCGCATCGCGTAGGCGGCGTCCTGCGCGCCGAGCGACAGCTGCTGCAGCTCCGCGCGGATCTCAGGGAGGCCATCCAGCAAGAAGAGTTTGAACGGGCCGCGGAGATCCGGGACAAGATTCGCGTCCTGGAGCACGCATCGATGGGTGAGGGGGCGGACGCACATGAGTGACAGCGGCCTGTCGTTGTGGATGACGGGAACCGGTCCCGACCAGGACGTGGTGCTGGCAAGCCGGGTGCGTCTCGCCCGCAACATCCAGGGTTACTCTTTTCCCAACAGCCTGCCGGCCGAACAGGGCGAGAAGCTGACCGCGGCTGTGGAGGACGCCATCGGGCACATTGAGCCGTCATGGAATCTGTCTCTTTCGCGGCTGACAGACGTCTCCGCACTGGACCGGCAGGTTCTGGTCGAGAAGCACCTGGCAAGCCCGCTCCTGGTCGCGGACCCGATCCGGTTCGAGGGAGTCGTTACCGATGACCGGGAGAGCATCAGCATCATGGTGCTGGAAGAAGACCACCTGCGGATGCAGGTACTGCTGCCGGGCCTGCAGCTTGATGAGGCCTGGGGCGTGGTGAACCGGCTTGACGACAGTCTCGAGAACCGCCTCACCTGGGCGTTTGACAAGAAGCTCGGCTATCTCACCACCTATCCCACCAATCTCGGAACGGCCATGCGGGCCTCGGTAATGATGCATCTGCCGGCACTGGTGCTCACGAGGCAGGCGGGCCCGGTATTCGGGGCGCTTGCCCAGATGGGCGTCGTGGTGCGGGGCCTCTACGGCGAGGGCAGCGAGGGTGAGGGGCATATCTTTCAGATATCGAATCAGGTGTCGCTCGGACGCAGTGAGGAAGAGCTGGTGCACGGGTTGTCCATGGTGGCGCAGCAGGTGGCCGGCCGCGAGCGGCAGGCTCGCGAGCTTCTCGGCCGGAACTCGGAGAGCGCCATCCGGGATCGGGTGGGCCGTGCGTTCGGCATCCTGGCCTATGCCCGCATCCTCACCTCGGAAGAGGCCATCCGGCTTCTGTCGGATGTGAAACTCGGGCAGGACCTGACCTATCTGCCGCCATTCTCGTCGGCCACCTTCAGCGAGATGGTATCGATGACGCGACCGGGCATCCTGCAGCAAATGGCAGGGCAGGACCTCGATGCCGCACAGAGGGACATGCTGCGAGCCGAGGTTATTCAGAGACATTTGACGCGAACTTAGACCAGGAGTGCTAGGAGGGGGACGAAAACATGTTCGGACAATTCACGGAGAAGGCCCGGCGGGTTGTCATCTACGCGCAGGAAGAAGCCCGGCGCATGGGACACAACTTCGTGGGGACAGAGCATTTGCTGCTCGGCCTGATTCGCGAGGCAAACTCATTGCCGTCGAAGGTCCTGCAGTCTTTGGGGCTTGACCTCGAAACGGTGCGGGGCGAGGTGCTGAAGGCCACTGGCCGCGGGCCGTCGATTGGCCCTAATGAGGATGTGGCGTTTACGCCGCGCGCCAAGAAGGTCGTCCTGGAACTTGCGGGCGAGGAAGCGCGCGCGCTCGGCAACAGCTTCATCGGGCCCGAGCACCTGCTCTTGGGCCTCATCCGTGAGGGGGAAGGCGTGGCCGCCCAGGTTCTCCTGGCCGCGGGCGCCGACCTCAACAAGGTGCGGCATCAGCTGGTGCACATGGCCGGCAGCCAGGGGGGCGCGAACCAGCCTGGGGGTGAGAACGCGTCGGTTAACACCCCGACACTCGATCTGTACGGGCGGGACCTGACCCAGATGGCGCGCGAACAGAAGCTCGACCCCGTCATTGGCCGCCAGAAGGAGATCGAGCGGGTGGTGCAGATCCTGTCCCGCCGGACCAAGAACAACCCGGTCTTGATTGGCGAGCCCGGAGTCGGCAAGACCGCGGTGGCGGAGGGCCTCGCCCAGCGCATCGTGGATGCCCAGGTGCCGGAGATCTTGAAGGACCGCCGTGTGGTGGCCCTCGACCTCGGCGCCATGCTGGCGGGCTCGAAGTATCGGGGGGAGTTTGAGGACCGCCTGAAGCGCGCCATGAACGAAATCCGGGAGGCCAAAAACGTCATCCTGTTCATCGACGAGATGCACACGATCGTGGGAGCCGGTGCGGCGGAGGGCGCGATTGACGCGGCCAACATTCTGAAGCCGGCGCTGGCGCGCGGTGAGCTTCAGGCCATCGGGGCAACCACCCTTGACGAATATCGCAAGTACATCGAACGGGACGCGGCATTAGAACGGCGGTTCCAGCCCATCATGGTGGAGGAACCGTCCTCTGAAGAGGCGCTGCAGATTCTGGAAGGATTGCGCGACCTGTATGAAGCGCATCACCGGGTCCACATCACGCCGGAGGCCATCCAGGCAGCGGTCCGTCTCTCTGACCGCTACGTGGCCGATCGGTTCTTGCCCGACAAGGCCATCGATCTCATCGACGAGGCCGCGTCGCGTGTGCGCCTGAAGAGCTATGTCGCACCGCCGGATTTGAAGCGGCTCGAGGAACACCTCGAGGAAGTGCGCAAGGAAAAGGAGGCCGCGGTCCAGGCGCAGGAATTTGAAAAGGCCGCGCAGATGCGGGACGAGGAGCAGAAGCTCCGCACCCAGCTCAATGAGGAGACGCAGGCCTGGCACGCGCGCCAGGGCAAGGAAGCCACGCTGGTCACGCCTGAGGACATCGCGCACATCGTCTCCAGCTGGACCGGCATTCCGGTCGAGCGGCTGGCCGGCGAGGAGTCGAGCCGCCTCCTGAATCTGGAAGGAGAGCTGCACGAGCGGGTTGTCGGACAGGATGAGGCGGTGGCGGCGCTGGCCCAGTCCATTCGTCGGGCGCGCGCTGGACTCAAGAACCCTCACCGCCCGATCGGATCGTTCCTGTTTCTCGGACCGACCGGCGTCGGCAAGTCCGAGCTGGCCAAGGCCCTGGCGGCCTCCCTCTTCGGCGACGAAGATGCCATGGTCACCATCGACATGTCGGAGTACATGGAGCGGCACGCCGTGTCACGGCTGGTCGGAGCGCCTCCCGGCTATGTGGGCTATGAGGAGGGCGGTCAGCTGACCGAGGCCGTGCGACGGCACCCGTATTCCGTCGTGCTCCTGGACGAGGTGGAGAAGGCGCACCCTGAGGTCTTCAACATCCTGCTGCAGGTGCTGGAGGAAGGGCGTCTGACGGAAGCCAAGGGACGGACGGTGGACTTCCGCAACACGGTCATCATCATGACCTCCAACGTCGGCGCGGAGACCATCCGCAAGTCGGGTGCCATCGGATTCGGACGCGATGCCGTGGCCGTGCGCTACGAGGACATGCGCGATCGGCTGATGGAAGAGGTCAAGCGCACGTTCCGGCCGGAGTTCATCAACCGGGTGGACGAGATCATCGTGTTCCACAGCCTGGAAGCAGATCACTTGAAGGAGATCGTGACCCTCATGCTGCGTGAGGTGGAGGAGCGTGTGGAGGAGAGCGGCTACCACATCGTGGTGAGCGACGACGCCAAGTCCCTGGTCGTGAGCGAAGGATTCGATCCGACCTTCGGGGCGCGGCCGCTCCGGCGCTCCATCCAGCGGTACATCGAAAACCCGCTGGCGGGCGAACTCCTGGCCGGCACATTCGATGAGGGCGATACCATCTACGTGACTGTGGATGAGGGGCACATCGTGTTTGGAAAGGCTCCGGTGGCGGCGAAGTCACCCAAGTAGCGCGAGAGGACGACGGGGTAGACCATAGAGGTCCGCCCCGTCGTCTGGCTTTGCGGCGGCGGACACACTCGGACGCACCACGAGTCGAGTGGATGGCACGGCTATGGCGGAGCGAAAAAGGCGGTCGGGAGTGGCGGCGGCCGGGTGGGAGATGGGCGGTTCGGACTCCGGCGCAGGAGGACCATGGCATGCGCGTTCTTGGTAGAGGACTCGCGGTCTACCCGGCGAAAGAGGCTCGGGGGGTGATGGGCTGAAAGAGCGTGTCCGTTACGTGTGCCAGGCCTGCGGTTCCTCCAGTCCGCGCTGGATGGGCCGCTGTCCCGGCTGCGACAGTTTTAACACCATGATCGAGGAGACAATCGCAGCCGAGCGCCCCCGTGCAGCATCCGCTTCTGGCTCTACGGGGCCGGTGCGGCTCGAGAGCGTTCAGCGAGATGCGGCGTTGGAGCGTGTGTCGACCGGCATCATAGAGGTGGATCGGGTCCTTGGCGGGGGCCTGGTTCCGGGCGCCCTCATCCTCCTCGGTGGAGATCCCGGCATCGGCAAATCTACGCTGATGCTGCAGGTCGCGACGCTCATGAGCCGCGATGGCCCGGTGCTGTACGCCACCGCCGAGGAATCGGCCCTGCAGACGCGGCTCCGCGCGGAGCGCCTGGGAGGGAACACCCATGACCTTTATCTGCTCGATGGGACCGACCTGACTGCCTACGAAGAGGCGCTGGCCTCGCGTCCGTGGCGCGCGGTGGTGGTGGACTCTCTGCAGACGGTGTCCGATCCGGATCTGGAGTCCGCCCCCGGCAGTGTGAGCCAGGTCCGCGAGGTGGCCGCCCGCCTCATGCGAGTAGCCAAGTCCGCCAGCATCCCGATTTTTTTGATTGGCCATGTCAATAAGGAGGGCTCGATTGCCGGACCCCGGGTGGTCGAGCATCTGGTTGATGTCGTGCTCATGTTCGAGGGAGACCGTCAGCACCTCTTCCGCATGCTGCGCGGCGTCAAGAATCGCTTCGGCCCCACGAATGAACTGGGCCTGTTTCATATGGCTCACGAAGGCCTGGTAGCCGTGGAAGACCCGAGCCGCGCCCTTCTCGCCGAACGACCCCGCGGCGCCCCAGGCTCGGCCGTGGCGGCGGTCCTGGAGGGAAGCCGACCCATGCTGGTGGAGGTCCAGGCGCTTGTGTCCAGGGCGTCGGGAATACCCCGCCGCGTGGTGACCGGCATTGATTCGGCGCAGGCGGCCCTGGTGCTGGCCGTGCTGGAACGCCATGGTGGGCAGAGACTTCACGACAAAGACGTATATATCAAGGTAACCGGCGGTGTCGAGGTCGAGGACCCAGCCGTCGACCTCGCGTGCGCCCTGGCGGTCGTTTCCAGCCGAACCGGCGTTCCCATTCCCGATGACTGGGTGCTGGCCGGGGAGCTTGGCCTCACCGGCGAGGTGCGCCGCGCGCCGCGAATGGCCGAGCGGCTGCGGGAGGCGGCACAGCTGGGCGCCGGCCGGGCGCTGGTGCCGTTTTCCGGCAAAGCGCCGCTGGCGGTGCTGCCGGTATGGCGCATCGGAGACGCTATCCGGGCACTGGGACCTGGAGGCTCAAAAGGAATGGAGGAGCCCGCAGACGATGACACGTCATGACATGCTGGTGGACACCCTGCGGCAGGTAGCGCCCGGGACCGCCCTCAGGGAGGGCCTTGACAGTATCGTACGGGCGCGCAAGGGAGCCCTGGTGGTGGTCAGCGATCCAGGCGACGCTGACGCCATCGCAGGCGACTCGACCAAGGAGTCAGGCATTTCGACGGGGGGGCTCAATGAGAGGCTGATGGAAGGAGGCTTTCGACTTGACGCCCCTTTCCACCCCTCGGCCCTGTACGAGTTGTCCAAGATGGACGGCGCCATCGTGATTGATGAAGCGGTCGAGCACATTCTCGCGGCTAACGTCCAGCTGGTGCCGACCATGGTCTTTCAATCCGCCGAGACTGGCATCCGCCATCGGACCGCCGAGCGCGTTGCTCGCCAGACCGGCGCTCTCGTGATTGCCGTCTCCGAGCGCCGGAACGTTGTCACCGTGTACCGCGGACCTCTGCGCTATGTCTTGCACGACCTCGGCTACCTGCTCGTGAAGGCCACCCAGGCTGTGAGTTCCCTGATGCAGTACGACAATTTGCTGGCTTCCGAGCTGTCGGCTCTGGCCCTGCAGGAATGGCAGGGTCAGGCGCGTGCGGGCCTCGTGGCCCACATCCTGCGGCGTGCGAGCGTCCTCGCGCGGATGCAGGACGATCTCGCCGTGATGGTGGCAGAGATGGGCCGCGAAGGACGGATGGTGGAATGGCAGATGGCGGACGTACAGGATGAACTGGGGGAGGTGGCGGCCGTGTGGCGGGACTACTGCCCGCCGGGGACACCCTTGCCGGACGATCAGGTGACCAAGAGTCTCGCCATCTGGGGAGAACGCATCGGAATTGCGCCCTGGGACCCGGACCATGTCGTGGAGCCCCGAGGCTTCAGGTTCCTGACCAGGCTCGCCGGCCTCAGCCCAAACCGCGCCGATCACGCGTTGCGGGTAGTCTCGGGAGGATTCAGGGCCGTATGTCGGGCCGACGTGTCCGAGCTGTCTCAGCCGTCCGGCCTGAGCCGCTTCGAGGAGGCACGCATCGTCGCCGCGCGGCGGATCATGGAGGCGCGGGCCCGAAGTCGTTCAGCTGAGGTTGAACACCCCGAGAGTCCGTAGCCGGGCAAGATCGCTCTTCAGCACCGCGTCCAGAGAGAGACCGAAGAGCGAGGCCAGTGCGGTCTCGTAAAACAGCATCTGACCGAGCTCTACCTCCACTTCCTCGCGGCAGCGCGCGCACAACGTACCCTCGATGTGGGAGCGGACATACTGGTGGAGGTGGTTCAGGTCGGCGTCCATGGGAATGCGCTGACGTTCCGCCTCGACGGAGATGCAGCCACACACCGTGACGGCCGTGGCAATGACGCGGGAAAGACGGGCATGGACCTCCTGGGATTTGGAAAGCGTGTCCAGGATGCTGCGGTGGCGGATGAGCGCGCCGTCAACGGTGTCCTGATAGGCCTGCAACAGTCGCGCCGGTTCCATCGGAGTGTCCATGGGGCGCCCCCTCTTTCCCGAAGTGCACTCATTATAGGAATCGACTTTTCGCCTGTCAATTTGGCATTGTAGAGCCATTTTGGGAGCTTCCAGTAAGTATGGCCCGGGAAAACGGTCGATCGACATCAGGAGGGCTGGAAGCTCCGGCCAAAAGCTGAGATGATGGGCCTGATCCCAGGCGGAGTTAGTGGCGGCAATCGTAAATTGTGCTTATTTTTCCGCCGCCTGAGGGGAAACGCAGTGCATGAGGAGGTGACCCGCGTTGCACAGGACATGGCGGCAGATTATTACGGTCATCGGCGCCCTTTTCGGGGTGGGCCTGGTCCTGGATAACCGGGGGTTGTGGCATGCCTGGCCCTTTTTGGCCGGCCTCGGCTACACGCGCATAGGGGCTTATGCCGTGGCGGGAGCGGTGGCGGGCGCACTGGTGGGATTCTTTGCGGCGAACTGGGTCATTCGGCAGGCCACCCATATCGTGTCGTGGGTAGAACAGCGCCTGTGGCGGACGCCCTCGGCCGACCTGATGTCCGGAGCGATTGGACTTATCGTCGGCCTGCTGGTGGCGTTTCTGGTCGGGTCTCCCTTCGCGGCGTTCGGCACGCCGGGACTCATCGTCCGTCTTGCGATTGACGTGGGATGCGGCTACGTGGGACTGCGTGTGGCGTCGCGAAAGAAGGAGGACCTGCTTCGCCCGAGCGCCTGGCTTCCCAAGCTGTCTAACGCGCGAGGTCGGGGCGACGGACCGAAGCCCAAGATTCTCGACACGTCGGTCATCATCGACGGACGGATTGCAGACATCTGCGCGAGTGGCTTCCTGGAGGGGCCACTGGTCATTCCCGGCTTCGTGCTGGAGGAGCTGCGGCACATCGCCGATTCGGCAGACGTCTTAAAGCGTAATCGCGGGCGCCGGGGCCTCGACGTCCTGAACCGGATACAAAAAGAGCTCAAGATGCCCGTCCAGATTTACGAGAAGGATGTGGACTCGGCATCAGAGGTGGACATCAAGCTCCTGAAGCTCGCCAAGATGATGGACGGCAAGGTCATCACCAATGACTTCAACCTGAACAAGGTGGCCGACCTCCAGGGTGTGCCGGTTCTCAACATCAATGAGTTGGCCAATGCGGTAAAGCCGGTGGTGCTGCCGGGGGAAGAGATGCTGGTCCTCGTGGTCAAGGACGGCAAGGAGATGGGCCAGGGCGTCGGCTACCTGGACGACGGCACGATGATTGTGGTGGATGGCGGCCGGAAACACGTCGGCCAGACCGTAAGTGTGCTGGTCACCTCGGTGTTGCAGACGGCGGCCGGCCGCATGATCTTCGCCAAGTTGAAGCCCGTGCTGTCGCCGGCCGCGAGCGACGCGCAGTAACAAGACTGCTGTCGCTGGCCAGAGACGAGTCCGTGCCGGCACGGGCTCGTCTTCGTCGTGTGCCATGGCCGCGCGATCGCGGAAAGGAGCCCCCGCCGGCCGTCCCGGCCTGGCCGTCGGTCAGGCGGAAGCACGCTGCTATCGGTCCTCGAGGACGCCGGGCGTGATTTCCGGCGAAGTCCGGTGCTCTCATCAGGGCATGTCGGTCGTGAGCCGTACGGGTGCTGCCCCCTTCGGATTGAACGTGGCGGATGGCCGCCGAGCTCGGCGCGGCCCCTTCTACCCCGCCCCCTGCCGCCTCCGGGTCGATCGTTGCTCCCGGCGTCCGCAAGCCGTAGGGTTAGGACCAATAAATCTCATTCACGGCCAACGGAGGAGGCGGCGTTCTGCGGGTGGTGGAAACAGCGCTCACGGTAGTATTGGTGGCGGCGGGCCGGGGCACCCGCCTGGGCGGGGAGAACAAGGTGTGGCGGACGGTTCAGGGGCGCCCCGTATGGTGGTGGGCCGCGTCTCGCTTTGCTGGTCGAGTTGAGGCGGCAGTGGTGGTGGTGGAACGGGACCGCGTCGGGGATGCGGAGGCGGAGGCATCCTCCCTGCCCTTTCCAACCTCTGTGCTGCAGGGTGGCGAAGAACGCTCGGAATCGTCGGCCATAGGACTCCGGCACGTGCGTAGCCCATATGCGGCGGTGCATGACGCGGCAAGACCACTCGTGTCCCGAGAGCTCATCGACCGCGTCTTGCGGGCGGCCCTCCTTACGGGGGCGGCCGTCCCCGGGCTCCCGGCCGCTGACACCGTCAAGCGGGTGAGAGAGGGCTTCGTCCTAGAAACCCTCCCCCGCACGTCGGTGGTGCTGGCGCAGACGCCCCAGATCTTCCGGACCGATTGGGTGCTGGAAGCCATGGCGGCTTCGTCTGGGCCTGTCACCGACGACGTGAGCTGGCTTGAACGGGCCGGACACCCGGTGGCCGTGGTCGAGGGGGAACGCGACAATCGCAAGATCACCACGCTGGAGGACTGGCAGTGGCTGCGGGACCACTTTAGGGAGGCGCCCTGATGAGGGTGGGACAGGGGTACGACGTGCATCCCCTCTGTGCCGGGCGCGAACTGTTCCTGGCCGGCATAGCGATTCCTCACGAGCTCGGCCTGTACGGAGACTCCGACGCCGATGTAGCGCTCCACGCCTTGATGGATGCCCTTCTCGGCGCCGTGGGAGCAGGCGATCTGGGAAGCTGGTTTCCGCGCGATCGGGTGGCTCCGGGAGTCTCCAGTGTGAAGCTTCTGGCCGAGGTGATGGCGCTTGTCACCGCCCGAGGTTTCCGTGTGGTCAACGCGGACCTGACCATAATGGCCGAGGCACCGCGCCTCTCCCCTTATCGCGAGGCGATGGTGGAACGCATCTCTACCCTCATCGCGTGCGAGGCCGTCTCCGTCAAGTTCAAGACGGGAGACGGCCTCGGCGTCGTCGGGCGCCGGGAGGGCGTGGCGTCTGTGGCCGTGGTGCTGCTGGAGGGGCCGCTCGGCTGACCGGGGACGGCCCCAGATAGCGGAGAGGCCGGCTCGCCCCGGCGGTTGCGAGAGCCGGGCGTATTCAAAAAACCGAGTCTGAGCGGAGCACCCGGCGCACGGCCTGCCATCACAGTCGCCGGGTGCGAGCGGCGCGGATGTGCCTGGCCGCGGGGGCCACCGTGGCCGACGGATCGGCATGGGTGTGCGCTCAGTGGGAGGGCGCCGGTCAAGGTTCGGGCGATCCGAGACCGAAATGGCTTACGTGCCATGCGGCCGGGCCGAGACTCCGAGTCTGTCACCGGCGGGGCCGAGAATGTCCCCGACCGCTTGAGTGTCACCGGTTCAACGTGGCCGGGAGAGCCCCTCCCGACGGCGGGTCATCCTCCGTAACCGATGGCCAGCGATCCGGCGTCAGCCCGTTTTCGGGCCCATCTAGAGCTTTCGGGGTGTCACACATCCGCCTCCGCCACCATTTGACGGGCGCGGCCAAGTTCCTCCCGTACCTCTTCCAACGCTTCATCGGCGGCGTGCTCTTGACCCGGTGCCTCCTCCAGGCGAATTTCGATATTGCCGGCCAGGATAACTTCCAGGCGGTCCAGAAAGGTCACGATGACAGGTGGTTCCAAGGGCCCGTAGCGGCCCTCCAGGGCACGCTCGACAAACTCCACCACCACCGGCCCTTCAATCGCCGCCTCCTCGTAATAACGCTCCAGAAGACTTTCAGCCAGGTCGTCGTCCACGCCGCCACCCCCTCTCCAGCCAATTATATGACGGGTCCGGCCGAGACCCGGCGTCGAAAACGCCCCTGGACCGCGTGCTCCATGCCTGGTCGCGAGACAGCCCCTCCGCAAGCTTCAATTCACGCCGCCTCTCACGCCGCCTCGAGCGGGCCCACGCTTGGCGTACGGCCGATCGCCGACGAGACGGTCGCAGGAGAGCATGGGCGTGCGCTTTTCGGTCCGATGGCTTCTTTGGAACAACGGAGCCCGAGAACAGTGGAGGCGGTCACCGGGATGCGCCGTGCTCATGTCGACCGTCAGAACGGTCACGTGGCCCCTATCACCAGGCACGATGGTCGCGAACTGTTCCGGTGCCGCGAGCGTCCGACATATGGCACCCTGGGACGGTAAGCTTCTTGAGGGGAGGAAGAATATGGGCGGTCCGATGTGGGAAGAGACGCTTCGCCTTCCGGAAGGGTTGTCGAGCGGACTCGAGCGTTTCATCCGCGATCCGTCGAGTCGGGAGGCGGACGTGTTTTACGAGAAGATTTTCGATGTTGGGGAGCGCCGGAGTCTCACGGTAACGGTGAAGCATGACATCTACGAGGGCGTGATGATGAACCTGACCCTCCTGGATGAAGAGGCATACCGGTTTCTCGCCGGCAGGGAGTCTCACCTGAACGAGGCCGGGGATCTGCCGGGTGAGTATGAGGTGCGTTTCGGTGAAGCGCACTATCGTCTCCGGCTGGAATTTTCCTGACTGCGCGGCATCCGTCGGCAGCGTCGAGAGGGTTCTTCGAGACGGCATGCGAAGTCACCTGGAGACGGTGTTTCTGGGTGAGGTCAGACGCGGGTGCTGACGGTAGAAGCACGCTAGGGGAGGCAGCAAGCACATGGTGAGTGTGTCCGTATCCGGGAGCCGTCCAAAAACGGATGCCCTGGTCGTCGGGGTCTATGAAGGCGAAGAGCTTGCAGCCGGGGAGTTTCCGGGCTTTGTCCACGCTTTGGCGCAGGGATATCGCGGCCGGATGGGCGAGGCGCTTGTCCTGTATGGGGAAGAGCCCAAACGGGTTGTGGTGACGGGTTTGGGTGCCCGTGCGCGGGCCGACAGCCGCGCGGCGCGTCGGGCGACCGCCGTAGGGGTTCGGCGCGCCGCGGCCAGGGGGATTTCCTCCGTGGCGGTGGAGATGCCGGACGAGGCCGGCTGGCGCACCGCCATCGTGCAGGGGGTTGGCGACGGCCTGTATCATTTCAGCTACCACAAGGATCCGGAACGGGAGGCTTCGCCGGCCGTCACCGTCGTGATGGGAAGTTCGGAACCGCTGGCCCTGGAACTGGTGCAGTCGGCGGAGTTGGTCCGCAACTGGGTCAATCTGGGATCGAACGACAAGCCGCCCGAGCGTCTGGCCGGCTATATGACCGAAGCGCTTGCCGACACCGGTGTCGAAATTGAGCTCTTGCGGCACGACCGGCTGAAGGAGATGGGCGCCGGTGCCATCCTGGCGGTGGGTCAGGGAAGTGAATCGCCGCCCGCCATCCTGATTGCGACCTACCGGGGTGCTCCCGGCGACGCGCGCATGCTGGCCCTCGTGGGCAAGGGCATCACGTTTGACAGCGGCGGGCTCTCGCTGAAGGGCGGCGAGGGCATGATGACGATGAAGACGGACATGGCCGGTGCCGCGGCCGTCATGGGCGCGGTGCGCGCCCTCTCGCGGTCCCGGGTGCCGGTCAACGTCATGGGCATCGCCTGTATCGCGGAAAACATGCCGGGCGGCCATGCCCAGCGCCCCGGCGACGTCATCAAGAGCCTCAACGGTACGCACATCGAGGTCCTCAACACCGACGCCGAAGGGCGCCTGGTGCTGGCGGACGGGGTGGCGCTGGCTCATGAGCGCAAGGTCGACGCCATCGTCGATATTGCCACCCTCACCGGCGCCAACGCGGCGGCGCTCGGAGGAGCGTACGCTGGATTTCTCACCGAGCAGGAGGAACTCAAGCGGTGCCTGCAGGTTGCGGCCATGAAAAGCGCCGAGCCCGTCTGGCAGTTCCCGGTTGACGACCAGTACCGCAACATGATCAAGAGTCCCATCGCCGACATCAAAAACGTGGGCGGGCGTGGCGGCGGGATGCAGGTCGGCGGTCTTTTCATCGGCGCCTTTGCCGGGGACACGCCCTGGGCTCACGTTGACATCGCCGGCATGGCCTATCAGCGGGAGGCGGGCGAAGGGCGCGTACAGGGAGCCACGGCGTTCGGCTGCGCGCTTCTAGCCGGCATGGCCGTGGAGTACTTCGGGCAGGCGTGAGTACGGCACACGAAAGAGGGTGGTTGGCGGGCATCCGGGTACTGGATCTGTCCCGGGTGCTGGCCGGCCCTCTTTGCACGATGCTGCTGGCGGATCTGGGTGCCGATGTCATAAAGGTCGAGCGGCCCGGGGATGGTGACGACACCCGAGCCTGGGGTCCCCCCTTTGCCGGAGGCGAGTCGGCTTACTACCTGTCCATCAATCGGGGTAAGCGCGGCATCGCGGTCAACTGGCAGCATCCCGAGGGACTCCGGATCGTCCGTGACCTTATCCTGGAGTGGGCTGATATCGTGGTGGACAATGCCCGACCGGGAGCCCTCGAGCGTTACGGGCTTGACCCCGAAGCCCTCCGGTCGGAGAAGCCGGCCCTGATCTGGGGACGGATCCGCGGGTACCCACCGGGCGACGACCGTCCGGGATACGACTTTCTCATTCAGGCAGCCTCGGGGCTCATGTCGCTCACCGGTCCGGTCGACGGTGAGCCTTACAAGGTGGGCGTGGCGCTCTGTGACGTCATGACCGGTCTCTTTCTCGCCAATGGCCTGCAGGCGGCGCTCCATGAGCGGCAGGCGGGGGGACCGGGGGCGCTTGTCACCGTCTCCCTATGGGACACGCAGATGGCGGCCCTCATCAACGTGGCACAAAGCCATCTGCTGACGGGGGTTCCTCCCGGGCGTTACGGCAACGCCCATGCCCAGCTTTCTCCCTACGAAACCTTCTCGGCCGAAGATGGGCCGCTGGCGGTGGGGGTGGGCAACACCCGCCAGTTTCGGGCGCTGGTGACGGTGCTCGGAATCCCGGAGACGGCCGCTGACCCGCGTTTTGCCGACAATCGCGGTCGGGTGGCGCACCGGGCGGAGCTTCACAGTTTACTGGACGTCGCGTTTCGAAAGGGGCCGCGCGCACAATGGCTAGCGGCCCTTAACGCCGCCGGCGTTCCCGCCTCCGCTATCGGCACGGTACCGGAGGCTATCGCAAAGAGTGCCGAGAGCGGCGGGTTGCTTACCGTGCAGCACCCCACGGCCGGGCCGCTTTTGATGCTGGCGCCGCCATTGTACGATGGCGATCGGCGACTCGGGTCGAACAGCGCCCCGCCGCTCTTGGGTGAGCATACAGACGAGGTGCTGGCGGAGCTCGGCCGCACAAAGGCCGATATTACGGCACTGCGCGCGGCCGGCGCCGTGGGCTGAAGGCGAAAGAGGAGCGGTAGAGATGAGCGAGGCCTCGGATTTTTACGGATTGGACGCGACCCTGACTTCTGACGAACAGCAGGTGCGCGACGTGGTGCGACGTTTTGTCCGCGATCGCATCCTGCCGCGTGCCGGCGCCTTGTGGCAGGCGGGCGAGTTTCCCCGTGAGGTCATAGGGGAGATGGCGGAGCTCGGGCTGTATGGCCCGTCGCTGCCCGAGCAGTACGGGGGGGCCGGACTTTCCGGCACCGCCTACGGTCTTATGATGCGGGAGCTCGAATACGGTGATTCCGGCCTGCGATCCTTCGCTTCGGTCCAGAGTGGTCTTGCCATGTACGCCATCTACCGGTGGGGATCCGAAGAACAGCGGCTTCAGTACCTGCCGAAAATGGCGGCGGGGGATGTCATCGGCTGCTTCGGACTTACCGAGCCGGACGCGGGATCCGACCCTGCATCCATGCAGACGCGGGCGCGGCGGCGCGGGGACGGCTACGTCTTGTCAGGGGCCAAGCGCTGGATCACGAACGGTTCCCTGGCCCAGCTCGCCGTCGTCTGGGCCAAAGACGAGGAGGACGTGATTCGCGGCTTCATCGTCCCCACGGACCGTCCCGGATTTCTTGCGCGCGATATCAAGACCAAGGCGTCCATGCGCATGTCGGTGACGTCGGAGCTTTTTCTGGACGGGGTTGAAGTGAGCGCGTCGGAGCTTCTGCCGGAGGCGCGCGGTCTCTCAGGGCCCCTGTCCTGTCTGACACAGGCGCGCTACGGCATCGCTTGGGGGACGGTCGGGGCGGCGATGGCGTGCCTCGAGGAGGCCATCGCCTACACCGGCTCCCGGGTGGCGTTCGGCCGCCCCATCGCGGCTACCCAGATGGTGCAGGAACGCCTGGTTGACATGACGAGCGAAGTGGCGCGCATGCAGCTGGCCGCTTTTCGGCTGGGCCAGCTGTATCAGTCGGGGGACCTCCGCCATCAGCAGGTCTCTCTGGCCAAGCGCGACAATGCCCGTGGTGCGCTGACCGTGGCCCGGATGGCCCGGGAGCTTCTGGGCGGGAACGGCATCACGACCGACTACAGCCCGATGCGGCACGCGGCCAACCTGGAAACGGTCGACACCTACGAGGGCACCTATGAGGTGCATACCCTTATCGTAGGCCGTGAAATTACGGGACAGAACGCCTTCTAGGAACGCGCCCGTGATCGGTATTGGACGGTGCGCGGCACCTGCCGGGCACCGTCCAGCGAAGGCATGCTCCGGTCGGCATCGGCGACTCTCCCATCGTCGAGCGGCGCCAGTGACACCAGATCCCATGCGCGCGCCGCGACGGGCGCGCCCGGACGAGACCGGCATCACGGGCGCTCCCAAGGCATCAGGCGGCCGGCAGCTACCCGGCCACCGGCGATGCTGTCGCCCCCGTCTTCCCGGCCTGTCGAGGACGACTTGAGCGGCCGAGCGCGCCCGTTTGTCGGCCCTGTGGGGGCCAGCCGGCGTCCCGCGCTGGCGGCGAGGCAGCGGCGCCCCGCCGCGTCTCCGGGCCGGACCCGGAAAAGGGGTGGCCCCGAGTTCGCCGGCATCCTCATCAAACGTGCCGTCCTCGTGCTGCCGGCACTGAAGAGAGGTGCAAGCCCGGCCGACTACCGGCAGAGCCAGCGTCCCGAGGAAGGGCCCAGTTTCACAAGAGCGAAGGCGGTCGCGTCGATGCGGGTGTAGTCGACCGCCGAGGGCGGGGCAACGCTCCGTCCTGCCGATCGCTGCCCACCACACTTCCGAAGTTGGCGGTTCGAAGCGCTGGCGGGTATGCTACCGCGTCCGGGCGCACGTGATCGCGGGCCAACCCCCGATCCTTCAGCTAGACGATGGCGACCGGCCCATTTGATCATCGGTCGTGCCTGCCTCGTGGGGCTCAGTTCAGTAGGGAAGCCCGGGGCTGTCCAGAATAGCGGTCGCGAGGGCTTTTTCGTTGGCCGGGAGGGACACTTCAAGTTCCGTGACTCCTCCCAGCGCGCTCGGGTAGATAACGCCATTGACGACGTTCGGGCCGGAGGGAGTGGAAAAGGCGATGGTACGGTCTGACAGCCACGCAATATGCGCGCCGCGGCCGGTCGGAAGCCCCATGCCGGCCGCCCGCCCGGCCCCTTCCAACGAGCCCGTCAGGGTCAGGTTCACGTCGGTGCGAATCGCGACCCATTCACCCGGATGGCGGGGATTTACCAGCGCGACACTGGTGACGGTGCCGGAGTCGTGGGGAGGCACCACCACCCATCCCCGCGGAGCGCGAAAGGGAAGCGTCCAGGTTCCCACTTCATAAGGCACCAGCCGGGCGTCCCGGGCTCCGGGGGCCGCCGGGAGGCCGGGCAGGGACACTTCAGGTGCGAGGAAGCCCTGAACCAGACTCTGCATGAGATTCGTCCGATCTTCTTCCGGGAATGTTCGGACCGTAGGCGACGGATCCTGGCCGGCGGGGAGGGTGAAGACCTCAACATAGGACCCGTTGTCCACGAGCACCATGCCGCTTCCCACGGTTTCCGGTCCGAGCACCGAAGCGGGCACGGTGGTCAGCGGGATGACGCGGCCGCCACTCATGTTGACCGCATCCACCGACACCGTGCCGCCCGGTCCGACCGCATTGGCCACCACCCAGGGGCCGCTGGCCCCGACGAGGGAAATGTGGGGCGAGGCGCTGCCGGGGGTTCCCAGACGGGCGAGCCGCAGAGGGACCGCCGTGGAGTGCCACTGGCCCGCCCTCAACGGCCGGAGCCACAGCGATGCGCTGTTGTGCTGAGGCGCTGCCTGGGCGGGTGTCCGCGTAAATACGGTCCCGTAGGGTGTCGCGAGACACTGGCCCGGTTGCCCTCCGGGAGGACACAGGAGCGAGGGACTCGCGACCCCGCCCCCTGCCCACCCCGACACCAGGGGAGGGATCACGATGGGGGAGACCGGTCGAGCGAGAACCGGCGCCGGAGCCGGCGCGAAGAGGGAAACGCCCGTGGCCCCCAGGGCAATGCCCATGATACCGGCGCGCACCCAGGCGGGCCAGCCTCGTCGGTCGGAACTTGGGGGAGCCACGGCGATCTGTCTCATTGCACGCTAGAACGCCGGCTACTCAGCTCTGGTTTCACGCTCAGGCGGGCTTGTGGGCTACGGCCAGGAGCCGATATTTCACAAACGTACCCTCTGGCGTGAGCATGCTGCGGGTAGGTTCTTCAAACTCGTGGATCTGAAGCAGCGCCTGAGCGCCCTCGGGCTCCTCGGGCGTTACCGGAGACAGCCACTCTTCAGGCGTCATCGGCTCTACAAGTACTTCCAGCACCTGCAGACGAAGCCCCGCTCCCAGAAGAAGCCCCACCCACTCGTCAGGTGTCCGCGCCTGCACGTGGGACGGATCCCGGATTTGCTCGATACGGTTCAGATCCGGCATGGCTTCGCGCGGTGCCGTCATGTCGGAAATGCCGAGGACGCCTCCTGGTTTCAGCACCCGCGCCGCCTCCGAGAGGGCCTGGGCGAGATCAGAGAAGTGGTGGGCCGCCCGCCGGCAGACAGCGACGTCAAACGTGTCGTCCGCAAAGGGCAGGTGCTCCGCGACCGTTTGGACGAACGCCACTTCGGCGCCTCGTTCCCGGGCCAGTTCGCGTGCCTCGTCCAGCATGGCTGCCGTGGGGTCGAGCGCAGTGACCCGCAGACCGGCTCCGGCCAGGCGCACGGCTACATGGCCGGCGCCAGTCGCCAGATCGAGGGCCTGGCCACCCTCCGGAGGATCGAGGTGAGCCAGCAGTCGATCGAGGTCCTGACCCCGCGCGTGCCGTGCGCTTAGACGATAGCTGTGCGCACGCTGGCCAAAAAAATTCTCCCGGGCGTCGTTCGAAGCGTCTGACATGTTGTGCCTCCTGTAGGGTTTCCCGGCAAATCCTGGGCTCTCCCCCCCAGCATTATAGGCAAACCGGCTCCACGGATCCGATGTCGGCGGCATGGGCTTGGCAGATCGTCCGGCCAGGGCCAATAGCGGTGAAGGGCCGAACGGAGGCGGACCACCGCGACGGATCCGGCCATGGGCATGGGTGGGACGCATGGGAGTGTCGCGGCCCACCATCCAAAGGAGAGCAGGCTGACCGCATTCACGCTCCCACCCGATGCACGGGCCACAATCGTACGCGGGAACCACCGCCAGAAGGCAGTGGTCGCACGCCGCATCGGCCCCGACACCGTGCTTTCCGGCGGAGCGCGCATCCAGGCCGCCGCCAGGGCGGAGTGTCGCCTTTATGTTCGGTGGAGAGCCATGGCGCACCTATGGTATTGGATCCGAAGGCACGCGATCCCGGCTCGCCACCCCACGGGCCGCGCCGTTGACGGCCCTGGGGACCTGCCGATAGACTCTAGGCACCCGGGGGAAACTCTGGTTCGGCCGCGGCGCTGCCGGCGGCCGCCGCAGGAGGCGAGACCGTGCCGCTGCCCGATGAGGCCGAAGCATCTGCCATCAGCATTTACGACACGCGGAGCGGGACCGAACGTCCGTTTACGCCGGCGCATCCGGGCCAGGTCGGCATCTATGTCTGCGGGGTGACGCCGTACGCGCCGCCCCATGTCGGACACGCGCGCCCTCTTGTCATCTGGGACGTCATCCGCACCCATCTCGAGCGTCGCGGCTACCTGGTCACGCTGGTCCAGAATTTTACCGATGTGGACGACAAGCTCATCGAGCGCGCGAGCCGGGACGGGGTTGCCGTCGAGGATCTTGCGGCCCGCCATTCGGGGCAGTACCTCCATCTCATGGAGCGACTCCTTGTGCGGCCGCCCGACATTATGCCACGCGCCACCGAACACGTGGCCGACATCATAGATCTCGTGGGCCGTCTTCTCGAGGGAGAAAACGCCTATACGAGCCAGGGGGACGTCTACTTCCAAGTTGCCTCGGCACCAGACTACGGATTGCTGCCTCGGAGGGACGCCGAGGCTATGAAGGCTGGCGCCCGCCTCGATCCGAATCCCGCCAAGCGGGATCCGAGAGATTTTGCCCTGTGGAAGCGTCAGATCCCGGGGGAGCCGTCCTGGCGGTCTCCGTTTGGCGGCGGCCGCCCTGGCTGGCACGTGGAGTGCTCGGCCATGGCCCACCGCTACCTGGGCACCGAAATCGACCTGCATGGCGGGGGAGTCGATCTCGTCTTTCCCCATCACGAGAATGAGCGCGTGCAGTCGGAAGCGGGTTATGGTGTGCGGCCGCATGTCCGCTTCTGGGTGCACAACGGGCTTGTGACCACCGACGGCACCAAAATGTCGAAGTCGCTCGAGAACGGGGCGGATCTGGCTTCACTGGTCGACCGCTTTGGCGGGCCGGTGGTGCGCGGATTTCTCCTGTCGGCCCACTATCGCTCGCCGCTTGAATTCTCGATGGAGGCGCTTTCAGACTTCGCCCGCGCCTACGAGCGCATAAAACGCCTGCATCTGGCGACCATAAACGCCGCGCCCCCTGCCCGGGATCTTCCCGCCGAGGAAGGCGAGCGGGTTATGAACTTTCCTGTCCGGCTCTTACGTGCGCTTGACCGCGACTTCAACACGGCCCGTGCCTTTGCGGAGCTTTTCGAGATGGTGCGGGCCGCCAACGCCCTGATTTCCGGGCTGTCCTCCTCTGGTGGTCCGGTTACCGATCGAGACCGGGAGAACGCGCGGGGATTCGCACGGCGGAACCTGGCGATGGCAGATGCCGCCCTCGGGCTGTTTGCGCGGACCCAAACCGAGGAGCAGAACCCGGTGCCGGACGAGGTGGAGGGACTCTTGGAGGCGCGCCGACTCGCAAGGAGTCGGCGCGACTTCACCGAGGCGGACCGGATTCGCGACCAGATAGCCGCGCTCGGTTATCAGGTGGAAGACACACCCGACGGTTCGACAGCCCGTCCTCTCGGTGACCCGCGTGGCTGACGAGGAGGCGCCGGAGCGCATTTACGGGCGGCGGCCGGTCTTGGAGGCGCTGAGAGCCGGCCTGCCGCTCTCGCGCCTTTACGTGCAGGATACGGTGGCCGGCGCGCCATCCCTCCGTCCCCTCCTGGGGCGCGCGCGACAGGCGGGGGTTCCGATTTCGGAAGTGCCGCGGCGGCGGCTTGACGAGTGGGCGCCCGGCGCGACCCACCAGGGTCTGATGGCGCTGGTCGCCGCGGTGGCGGCCCGCGGCGAGGACGAGCTTGATGAACTGCTGGCCGGGGTCGAAAATCCACGGGTCATCGTGCTGGATGGGGTGCAGGATCCCCATAATCTCGGCGCCATCGTGCGCGTGGCTGATGCGGCGGGCGCCTCGGCGGTCATCGTGCCCCGCCATCAGAGCGCCCCCCTCTCCCCGGCAGCGATGAAAGCCTCGGCCGGCGCACTGGCGTGGCGGCCGGTCGTGCAGGTTACGAATCTGTCCCGTACCCTTGAGCATCTGAAGACGCTGGGATTCTTTGTCTGGGCGGCCGTTCCGGACGGGCACCTCCTATACGATGAGGTACGATGGGCGGGAGCGGTGGCGCTGGTGCTGGGTGGCGAGGGCCGCGGGATCCGCCCGCTCGTGTTGCGCCACGCCGACGAAACCGTGCGGCTTCCCATGCAAGGCCGTATTCAATCTCTCAATGTCGGGACCGCGGCTGCGGTTCTGTTATTTGAAATTCTACGCCAGGCGCGGCCCTGAGGCGCAAACTGGGACTTGCCACGTGAAAGTGGTGGGCCACATAATATGATTCAATGCGTCGGTCGGAAGTCTCTCAGCGTGGGTTAAGCCGGAAGTGAAGGGGGATTGGCGGTGAGCATCAGTCCCCGGAGGTTTCAGGACTACGACGAGATGCTGGATGAGGATATCGTTCTGGTAGCACGTGAAGGCAGCACCGAGGCGCTCGAATATCTCATCAACAAGTATCGGAACTTTGTGCGCGCCAAGGCCCGTTCCTATTTTCTCATTGGGGCCGACCGCGAAGACATCATCCAAGAAGGCATGATCGGCCTTTACAAAGCGGTTCGGGACTTTCGCAGTGACAAGCTGGCGTCGTTCCGCGCGTTTGCGGAACTATGCGTGACCCGCCAGATCATCACGGCCATCAAGACCGCCACGCGCCAGAAGCACATTCCCCTGAACTCATACGTATCTCTCAACAAGCCGATTTACGAAGAGGACTCCGACCGCACCCTGATGGACGTGCTGTCGGGCATCAAGGTGACCGATCCGGAAGACCTCATTATCGATCGCGAAGAGTTCGGCGATATTGAGGAAAAGATGGGCGAGATTCTTTCCGACCTGGAGTGGAAAGTGCTCATGTCCTACCTGGACGGTCGGAGCTACCAGGAGATTGCGGGCGACCTAAATCGCCACGTGAAGTCTATCGACAACGCGCTGCAACGGGTCAAGCGGAAGCTTGAACGCTATCTCGAATCCCGCGGGCACCGCATCCCCCAGGATTCCTGAAGCCGGACACCCGGAACGCGGCTCCGGCCTATGCGGAAAACGGATCAGCTGGCCCGCCGGCGGATCCATGTCTCTACGGCTATTCGGCGTGCCCGGGCGAGGTCCTGGAACGCACGCTCCACCTCATCTTCGCCTGCCCTCTCGCCGGCGTACCAGGCCCGTTCCAGGATGCGCACGGAAGGCAGGGTCAGCGGCCGGAGCGCTTCTGGCAGGCCCTGGAACACGTCGCGCAGCGTGCGGCCTTCTGGTTGGCGGTGACCGGACAGCCACGCCAGTTGGACCAGCATTCGCCAGAGAGCGCGCTCCCGCAAGATAGACCAGCGCGCCGTCCTGATGCGGCGGGTGAGCAGATACGCCGCTCCCGCCAGGAGTGCCAGAAGCACCAGGGGCCAGATGGCCGGGACCAGCGGAGTCTTCTTGGGGGTCTGTCCGTGATGGTGCAGGGGTGGCACGATGGGCGGCCGCGAAGGCGACGTGCTGTGCGACTGGCCGGGAGAGGTTGAGGGCTGGCTGCCGTCACCCGCGAACGTAAAACCGGGGGTGGGATCGATGGGGATCCAGCCGTAGGGCTTTACATAAACTTCGGCCCACGAGTGGGCGTCAAGCGACGTGATCACGTAATCGTGGTGATGAGGCTGGAAAGCACCGGGAGCGTAGCCCACCACCCAGCGCGCCGGAATGCCCAGTGTCCTCATCATCATGACAAACGAGCTTGAGAACTGATCGCAATACCCCTGATGCGTAACCAGCAGGAATTGGTTCACGGCGTTTGGGCCACCGGGCTTGAAGTGAAATGAGTAATGCTCGTGCGTGTCGAGGTACTGAGCCACTTCTTGCGCCGCCTGCCAGGGTCCCGACGCATGGGCAGTCACCTGGTGGGCGAGGGCGCTCACCTCCGGAGCCAGATTGGATGGCACCTCAAGATCCGTCGCCAGACTCGCGGGTGCCGGGGAGAGCGGCACGGCGGCGACGGCGGTGTAGTTGATGGAGGGCACCAGCATGGCCATCTGATAGTAGGTGTATCCGGGGCTCGTCACCTGATCCCGTCCCTGGTACACGGTGCCGGGGGCAGTGGAAGACGCGTTCAGCACCTTCAGGGGCGTGCCCGCGTACGCCACTGTGCTCACGGTCTGGCTGCCCAGCAAAAAGGCGAAGCTCACATCCCAGGTAGACACCGGAAAACCGGTGATGGCGGCGGGGAAAAACTGGTGGCTGAATTCGCCCGGCGTGTAAGGGTAGGAGGCGCCTGCCGGTGCGGACCAGTTGGTGCCGTTGAAATGGTTATAGACAGCCACCTGCCAGTACGAGGCCTCCGGCGCGCCGGTTACGGCCATGACCGGCTGGTTTGACGGCTGCACCGGATGATTGATGTTGGTGTCGCCGATGCCGATGCCGGTTGTCACCAGATTGACGGACGGATGGTGTCCCTGGCCGCCAGGTCCGGATCCCGGGCCCGGCCCGCCCGGCTGACGGGCGGTGGGATGAAGCACATGGCTCGGACCGACCGGCACGTTCCACCCTATCCAGAAAGGTGCTGCGACCAGCGCCGCCGCAAACAGATACCAGCTCCGCCGGGGCGTCTCAGGGTTGCGGTTGGCCACCTCCGCCAGATGGGTTTCGGCCAGAAGCCACAGGCCGAATAGGAGGAAGGCCGCCAGCGGCGCTTCCACGGAGAGGTTCCAGTACACATGGTTGACGGCCAGGATGAGGATCCCAAGCACGAAGAGCAGCAGCACGCGCGCCCGCGTGACCGCCTGCCGGAAGACGAGCCAGCCAAGAGTCGTGGCCATGAGGATAAGAAGGAGTCCGGCTACAGCTGGCATGTTGACCCAGGCGGCCGGGCTTTCGGCCGCCAGCACCAAAAGAAGATGGTGGAGCGCCGCAAGAGAGGTGAGCCCGGCCGGACGCTCGATGATGAGCTCCAGCACCACGGCGGCTGCATCGACCAAGAACACGAGGTAGCCGGCCGGGATCCACTCGGCCAGCGCGAACGCGATGGGCAGCACGCTCAACAGGAACGGAGCCGGGAAGCCTCCCGAATGGGTGTAGGGCCAGATGAGAGCCGTGAGCCAGGCGCCCAGCACGAGACGCTCCATCCGCTCCCAGTCAAGCCGTCTCACAGGCGTCCTCCATAGCTCAGCACCCGCGGGAGATCCTGCAGGGTCTCGACCGACGGAACGGATTCCTGGGGGCCCACATGGATAACGAGAGCCACGTGCGCCTGGCGTACACGGACAGCGTTCGCCGCGCGTCCCGTGACCAGCACGGTGGCGGCCGAAATCTGGGGCCCGGCAAAACGCAGCACCGGTTCAACCGCATCGGACCGCCAACGGACGGACGCCAGCTCGTGCATGATTCGGGAACGCTGGACAGGACCGCTGTCGGGCGGCACCACCATGTCGCGTCCCAGCATCACAAGCCCTACATCCTGCCCCCGGTCGAGCCCATACTCGATAAAGGAGGCGGCCACTTCCAGGCCCACCTCGAATTGATGGGCCGTAAACGAGCCCGGCTGGTCGACCACCACCGACAGTGCGGGGATGGTGAGGGGCTCAAACTGCTTAACCATGAAGGACCCGGTCTTGGCCGTGGTCTGCCAGTGGATGCGGTTCAGACGGTCACCCAGCACGTAGTTGCGGATAGAGCGTAATTCATTGGACTCATTGGTTTGCAGAATGGCGAGCCTGAGGTCCCCCTGCCACTCGCGAGGGAGCGCGTGGACCACATGAAGGCTGATGCGGCGGGGCCAGACTTCAAGGTCTTCCCGTGTTTCGATGACACGCGTGCGCCGGAAAAAGCCGAAAAGATCCCCCGTGCCCAGAGTAAGAGCAGTGAACCGGTACACGCCGCGGCTCACGGCCGGTAAGGCGTACTCCAGTTCAAGACGGCGCTGGAACCAGGGAAACACCAGGAATTCGGCATTGGGCGCGCCGGGGAGTCCCTCCGGGACCTGGTCGAACACCGTCAGATATACCCAGGGCCACCAGCGGGGAAGTTTGACCTCGAGTCGGACAGATACCGTGTCGCCGTGATCGACGGGGTGTCCCGGAAGGTGACGCGTCAACTGGACGGCCGAGAGCGGCGCGAGGCCGGTCAGAAGGGCCAGTACCAGTAGCGCCAGCGTAAATCCAAAGACGTGATACGCCAGCGTGCCTCCCTGTACCCAGGCGTACAGAAACGACCCGGCGGCGGCGTAGACGGGGAACCCCCGCCCGAGGGGTCTCCACCAGCTCTGGCCGTGGGCCTGCCCGCCTCCCTCCATGGTCAGCGGACGTCGCCGGTCGGCGGAGGTGCTTTCTGGAGAATGTCGGCCACCACGTCCTGCACCACCTGAAAACTATCGCGACGGCTGCCGCCGCGAGGAATCAACCGATGCGCGAAGACATCAGGCGCGAGCTGGCGAACGTCGTCCGGCACCACGTAGTGGCGGCCGCGCATGAGCGCCCAGGCCTGAGCCGCGTGCAGGAGGGCCAGCGAGGCACGGGGACTCGCTCCGAGATATATCCGCTGGTGATCGCGTGTCCGCTCCACGATGTGTCCGAGATAGCGGAGCACGTTGTCCTGAACCTCCACCTCCCGCGACTCACGCCGGAGCTGAAGGATCTGCTCGCGGTCCACGACCGGATTGACCTGTGAGAACGGGTCATTGTGGCTTTGCGATTTCAGGAGCTCGAACTCCTGTTCCGCATCGGGATATCCCATGCGCAGGCGGAAGAGAAAACGGTCCAATTGGGCCTCCGGCAAGGGAAACGTCCCCTCGTACTCAATGGGGTTTTCCGTGGCAACCACGCAGAACGGCTCTTCCATCGGGTAGGTCTTGCCGTCGATCGTGACCTGCTTCTCTTCCATGACCTCCAGGAGCGCGGACTGCGTGCGGGGCGAGGTGCGGTTCACTTCATCGGCCAGGATGAGGTTCGAAAACACCGGGCCGGGACGGAAACGGAACTCACGCTCGCCCGGATCGTAGATGCTCACGCCCAGCACGTCGGAGGGCAGGAGGTCCGGTGTGAACTGCACGCGGGAGAAATGGAGATGGAGACTGGCGGCCAACGTCTTCGCGAGCATCGTCTTACCGACGCCGGGAACGTCTTCCAGCAACACGTGTCCGCCAGCGATGACGGCACACAGAAGCCGCTCGGCGACAGAGCGCTTGCCGACGATGACCTGATCAATGTTGTTAAGGACCCGAAGGACCAAAGGATGCCCCGGGTCTAGTTCGTCCACCGTCAGTTTTGTGCTCATATTCACTCCTTGAAAACGGCACAGCGATTCCTAAGGTTTCGTTAACAGCCTGACAAGATCCTGTCGCACATTTCAAGGAAAAGTTTGCGCCCGCCGACGGCGCCGAGAATACGCGCTCAGCTGTGCTAAAATAAATTTTCACTTCAAGCTGGCGTAGCTCAATTGGTAGAGCACCTGATTTGTAATCAGGCGGTTGGGGGTTCAAGTCCCTTCGCCAGCTCCATAAAAATATGAAGTGCAGCAATGGTTGTGAGCCTCCGTTATGCCCTCCGAGAACCCCAGAACCGGCCACGTGCCGCAGAAAAATTCCCCCATGACTTCCGACGCTCCCTGACACCTCCTGGACCCGGTTTCCGGCCGTAACGAGGAAGTGACGAGGCCAGCGATTAACCCCCGTTCCGCTAGACTCGCCGGGCGGTTGGACGTCCTCGATTCTTTCATGAGCGCGTGAGTCATGCGGTAGCTATCGCCGTCGAAGAGGCGGAGATGCCCGTGATGGGCGAGGCGGTCGATCATTGCGGTCGCCATCTGCAGACATGAAGATGACGAAAGAGGAGTAGTACCGCGCTCACGCTGTCGTCTGCGCCCGGTGCACTTCTGCGTCATGCAGGTCAAACCCGTGGAACCGGGCGAAGTCGAGGAACCGGGGGTTTCCGGGGATGTCGTCTGGTGTGGCACGGGCCAGGGCCAACGCGTTCCGGCTGTCGAACAGCACCGTCGCGGATTGGCCGCTCCAGGCGGTGAACGGATGGACGCCGCCCCGCACGACGGCCACGGTATCGCCGTGTCGATCCCCGCTCACGCGGGGGAGCCCCGACCATATCAGGATCCCAGGCACCGAGGCTCGGTCGATCCCGGCTCACCTGGGGGAGCCACCCGGTGGCTCGCGCAACGCATGACGTGGACGGGTCGATCCCCGCTCACGCGGGGGAGCCATCTACCACGTCAATGCCCCTCCTTTAGTAGAGGGTCGATCCCCGCTCACGCGGGGGAGCCTCGAAGGCCACACTGCCGGGGTAATACGCGCTGGGTCGATCCCCGCTCACGCGGGGGAGCCCGATCGCGCGGCTAGAAGAGACGCTTGCGGCCGGGTCGATCCCCGCTCACGCGGGGGAGCCAGCGCCGACACCAACTTGCCTGCGACACCCATCGGTCGATCCTGTAAAACGTAGCCTTAAAATACCCAGATTCATCATCGGGAATTCCCCACTTTCAGCATGAGGAATTCCCCACTTTCATCACGGGTCTGGGAATACGG
>JAJZYZ010000091.1 GCA_021797815.1 Bacillota bacterium | reverse complement strand
CGCTGCGGCTCAATCTGCCGGTGGTGCCGGTGCATGACCTGGCGGTGAAAGACACGGACCTGGTGGCGGCCACTCACGGCCGCTCGTTCTGGATCCTGGACGACCTCACCCCGATCCGGGAGCTTGCGGCCGAGACGGACTCTCAAGAATCTCGCGGATCGCGCCTCTTCACTCCCCGCGACACCATCCGCTCCACCGCCGTGGGTCGGAACCCCTGGCTCCGGCGCATGGGTGAGGGGCCTCTCCCCGCCCACGTTGCGGGGAGCTACATGGCGGAGCGCCCCGAGACCGGTGATCCCGCCGTGTGGCTTGACGCCGGCAGCAATGTGCCGGGCGTCATCATCCAGTACTACCTCGATGCCGAGCCGGAACGCGTGACCCTCACGATCAAGGACGCACGGGGAGAAACCGTCCGGGTCCTGACCAGCGATGAGTTGCCGAAAGGCGAGCCCGGACCTCGCTTGAAGAAGACGGCGGGGAGCCACCGCGTGATCTGGGACGCGGAATATCCCGGGGCGACCCGCATCGAGGACGCGGGCACCGACTGGGCCTCCTGCGCGCCGACGGCCCCACCGGGCCGCTATCACATCACGATGGCGGCCGGCGACCACGCGGAAACGCGTGAGTTCGCGCTGCTGCCGCCGCCAAATGTCCCCGCGCCGCAGGAACACTACGAGGAACAGCACGCGCTCCTCATCCGGATCCGGGATGACGTGAGCCGTGTCCATGGCGCCTATAATCGGGTGGCGAAAGTGCGCGCGGCCGTCCAGGACTGGGAGGCCCGCATCGCGGGCCACGGCCAGGAAGAGTCCCTCAAGGAAGCCCTCGGACGGGTCCGGGAGCAGGCGGACGCCCTGCGCGAGATTCTCGTGCAGTGGCGGATCGACAACTTCCAGGACTCCATCAACTTCCCGCCCCAGCTGAACGCCAAGGTGGCCCACCTCTTCGGGGTGGTCGCCTCGGCCGATGCCCGGCCCACCTCGCAGACCTATCAGGCCCTCGAGGCCCTGGAAAAGCAGGTGGACGAGGCCGCGGCGAAGGTCGACTCCCTGATGGCCGGGGAGGTGGCGGACTTCAACCGCCGCGCGCGCGAGGCGGCGATTCCGGCCATCTACGTTCCCTGAGTCCCATCGACGATTCAGAAGAAGGCCGGACGCTAGCCGCGCCCGGCCTTCTTCTATGGGGCCGGCCCCGATGCTATGAGGCCGTCTGCCCGCCGTCCACGGCCAGCACCTGACCCGTAACGTAGGCCGACGCATCCGACGCAAAGAAGAGAGCCGCCCCCTTGAGGTCTTCCAGATCCCCGAGGCGGCCGAGAGGAACGGACGCTTCAATACGGGTCCGGACGTCTTCTTGCCGGAGGAGTGGCTCGGTCATGCGGGTCGGGAAAAACCCGGGGGCGAGCGCGTTCACGCGTACGCCATGGCCGGCCCACTTCACCGCCAGATCCCGGGTGAAACCGATGAGGGCGGCCTTGCTGGTGGCGTACCCGAGGGCATTCAGCACTTCCGGCGGCTGCCCCACGATTCCCGCCACCGAGGCGACGTTGATGACCGAACCCCGCCCCCGCTCCACCATCGCCCGGCCAAAGCGCATGGTCACGGCCCAGGCTCCGGTCACATTCACCGCCAGCACCTCGTTCCAACGCTCCCAGGGGATGTCCCACGGGTCCGCTCCCCAAGACCGCCCGCTGTTGTTGACAAGGACGTCGACGACCGGAAAGCGTTCCAGTACGCCGGCTGCAAACGCCTCGATGCTGTCGGCGCGGGTCAGGTCGAGAGCCAGGCCCAGCGTCGCTACCCCGTACCGGTCCCCGATTTCCCGAGCCGCCGCCTCGCAGGCGCCCGCGTTGCGAGATCCGATCGCGACCGAGGCGCCAGCCTCTGCCAGCGCCTCCGCCATCGCCCGACCGATGCCGCGGCTGCCGCCGGTGACGACGGCCACGCGGCTCTCAAGACTGAAGCGCGAACCCATACGCTACCCCCCGGCCAGGTTTTCCAGCATCGTAGCATGGCAACGGAATCCGGCGGCATTTTTCACCTGTCATCGCTCCGAGAGTCGGCGTTCGAACACCCACGCTGCCTCGGCGCCCATACGCGGATGATGTCCGGGCCATCATGGGTCAGGGGGCGGGTGGCGGGCCCGCCGTCATTGGGAAGCAGGGCGTTTGGCACCCCTCGGTGTCACAGAGGCGGGAATCTGGAGGAGTCCTTGCCCACTCTTCCATGTCACCTGAACGCTCCCCTTGCCCGAGCAGCGGTCGCTTTTGCTCCGCGCCTCCTCGTGGACGCTGGCGGGACGTTGGAGCCGGCGCCGCCGCACGGGTTAGGGGCGCGCTTAAGGGCGGCGGGCCGTTGTACCCGCCGCCCCCTTCCCCGTCAGCGCTCGACCGGGTGAGCCCGTGCAAGAATCGCCGGCGCTCGTTCAGACCAGAACGGCGCCCCCAGAATCTCCGTCGGTGGCGACTCTTCATGGCCGCTCCTGAGCCGTGCGGCCGCCAAGGCGGGCGAGCCAAAGCGTCAGAGGCTCTCCGTTCCTAACGCCTTACGAACAAACGCCATGTTCTCGGTCAACGACTCGCTGACCCCTGCGTCAAACTTTCCTGTATGCGCGCTTATGGCCACCAGTCTTTCGTTTCCCCGGCGCCTCAGAAGGCCCACAAGAAAGGGTGCGTGGACCGTCGTGGTCTGTTCGGCCACGAGACTTACCAGCGTGTCCGGCAGGCCCAGCTCTGAAAGCTTCTCGCGGTATCGCGCCCTCGCGGCGTCGGTGGTGACTTCATGGAATTTCTTGACCGTCGTAAGGAGGGCTGCGGTGAGCGACTTCGCTTTGGTCTTTTGTGGGATGACCAGGTCAGCCCGAATGTCCTGGAACGAGGGTATAGAGGATTCTGTACGAAAGTGGCGGTCATCCAAGGCGCTGTAGAGTGCCCAGACCGGTGTCACCTTCGTCGTGCCCCGCCGCATGAACTCCTTGACCATGGTGGAGTAGTGAAGTTCGAAAAGGTGAAACGGGACCCAGACGATGTGAGACCACAGCGCATCTTCTCGGCCGAGGCCCAGTAGCCCTCGGGATTGACCGTCGAGCGCCCTTCGCAATTCTTCATCACCAACGGCAACGGTTTGGATGGCCGAGACCGAATATCGATTGGTCTGCGGCGCATTGAGTTCGGCCAGCGCCACCGCGCCAAGATGCTGGCGGAGCTCATCGGGTCCCCAAAGGTCTATCTTTTCCTGCCGGGCGGATTTTTCGGCCCCGCTTCTCCAACCTTGCAGGGACACGATGATCCCTTTGTTCACCCCCGTGTCAGCGATAATCATGGAGAGCTTCGATACGACATCCTTTTCGATAGGAGCGGCCCACGCCTTGCACTCGACGGCCAACGTAAAGTCCGTGATTCCGTCACTCTTGCGCACCAGCACGTCGATTTCATGAATGCCGCCGGACTTTCCTTCCAGCTTCACGTTGAGGTCGGTCTCGTATCCATTGAGGCGGAAGTACGCCGCCATCTGCTGCTCCAGACGGGCGCCCTTCACTGCAGGTGAATTGTCCAACGGTTATTCCTCCGAAAGTGTATAGGCATCGCGGTACACGCCCCGCCCGTCGCCAGGGAGAACTCTCTCTTCAGGATACGGCCCCGTCATCGACGGCTCCAACGAAGAAGGCGTCATAACATGCATGGGAGAGCGTTCTGACGCGTTCGGCCCTGCCGCGCCGCCCCTGGCGTATGACATGTCCCAAGCGCTCCGGCCCGCAGCCGCATTCCTAAAGCGTCGTGCGCTCATCCTGCGCATCGGCTCACAGACCTTGAGGCAACGGACCCGGGGGAGGCGTGTCGACCTTCGAATCTGCGGTCCGTGCCATCGCTTCCTGGTAGAGCGCCTCCGTCTGCGCGGCAACCTTCTCCCAGGTCAATTGCTGGCGGATTCGCTGCCCCGCGAGCATGCCCATGGAACGAAGTTCTGCCCGCGGGAGGGCAAACACCGCCTGAAGACCGTCTTGGATTGCTCCGTCCACGCCCGGCGGCACGAGCCAGCCTCCATCGCCCACCAGCGCGACGAGCCCCGGCCGGGCGGGGGCCAGCACCGGTGTGCCGCACGCCAGAGATTCGAGGAGGACCAGTTCGGCCGACTCCGTATCGGAGGACGGCACCACCGTCACGTCGGCGGCGCTGTATATGGCCGAAAGCGCCTCCGGCGCCTTCTGGCCAAGGAAGATGACCCGCCCCTCTAACCCGGCGCGACGGACCAGGGACGGGAGCGAACCCCTGGGGGCGCCGCCGCCGGTCACGAGAAACTTTGACGCCGGGTCGAGCTTCGCGAGCCCCCGGACGAGACCATCCATTTGATTAAACCGGTAGTGAGCGTCAGGGACCCCGACAACGAGGGCCACCCGATCCCACGTCCTAATCCCGAGGGCTCGCCGCGCCCGCTGCCGGTCGCGGGGGGCAAACAGCGTGGGGTCCACCCCATTCGGCAGCACCCGCACATCGGCCCAGGCCCGCAGGTCGGTCCTTCGGCACTCCTCGTCGACCGCGACGAGGACCGTCGCCCCCTTCAGGACGCGGGGCTTGAGGATCCGCTCGTAGGCCTGAAACAGGGACTGGCGGATCCCGCCGTGGGCCCGGGGCCGGCCATGGTATGTGAGCACCAGCGGATAGGCGCCGCGACGAGCGCCGGCGGCTACGGTCCCGGCCCCGCCGATAAAGGGATAGTGGAGGTGCACGACATCAAACTCTCGGAGGCGGCCGGGAAGGCCCGTGACGGCGGCAGCATGACCAGGACGGAACCCCGCACGCAGCCGTTCGATCGAAAAGGGCTCATCCCCTCCCCTGTCCGACGATTCTGCAGGCGTGGTCACCCGGGCTGTGAAGACGGTTACGTCGTGTCCCCGTGCGGCCAGGGCCCTCGATGTGTGCCAGACCACCGTACCGGTGCTGCCCGGGTCGGGTGGGAGTGCGGTGGTCACCTGGGCGATGTTCACGGCCAACCTCCCTGCTGGCGGCGCAGGCGGCGCCGTCTCTTTACACCTTCGACAAGTGCGCCGCCCTCTCGCGGCGTCTTCACCGAGTTGGGCCATGAAGGAGGACGGCGGCCTTTTTGTCCGCCGCGCGGACCACGCCGCCGAGCACATAGTCAAGGAGTATGATGAAGGCGCTAGAGAGACTGAGGATTCTAACTGTTCCGTTTCGGGACCCGGGACCGTCAGTCGGTTCGAACGAAAGAAGGGGTTCCGTTGAGCATCGCCGACATCGTCATCCTCGTCGTGGTCGTCATCTATTTCTTCTCCTCCCTCAAAGTGGTCAAGCAGTGGGAGGAGATGCTGGTCTTTACCTTCGGACGATTCTCCTCCCAGATGCCGCCCGGCATCCACTTTGTCTGGGGCTTCTTCCAGCGCGCCATCATCATCGACAAGCGCATCACCACCACGGAGTTCAAGACGGAAGGAACCCTGTCCCGCGACAAGGTGCCGGTCACCCTGCTGGCGGTGCTGTTCTGGCGGGTGGCCGACGTCAAGCGGGCCGCGATTGAGGTGCAGGACTACCGCGCGACCATCGACCTTGCCTGTCAGACGACGCTGCGTGACATTGTCAGCCGGAGCGATCTGGAACAGCTCCTGTCCGACCAGCGGCGCCTCGACGAGGAGATTGCGGCCCAGATCCGGGAGCGCGCCTCGTCCTGGGGCATCGAGGTGCACAATGTGGAGATCCGCGACCTTGAGATCCCGCCGTCCCTGCAGGACGTGCTGTCAAGGCGCGCGCAGGCCAATGCCGAAAAAGAGGCCCGCCGCATCTACGGTGAGGCCGAGGTCATAGCGGCCGAAGAGTTCTTGAAAGCGGCCCGGCTCTACGAAGGATCGCCGGTCGCGTTCCGGCTGCGGGGGTTGAACGTGCTGTTGGAGGCCGTGAAATCGGACCAGAACACGCTCCTCTTCCTGCCCACGGAGCTTACGGACATGCTGCAGGGCTTCCGAGAAGTCAAGGCCCAATCGGCGTCGTCAGATTAGGGGGGTCCCGCTTGCGCACGGTGCGGCTGTTTGACGGTCGTGAGCTCCCGGCGGTGGGGCTCGGAACCTGGGGCTATGGGGAAGACGCCGCACGGCGGGCGGAGGAGGTGCGGGCCCTTCAGGCCGGCCTCGACGCCGGCCTGTCGGTCATCGACACCGCCGAGCTTTACGCCGGCGGGGGTGCGGAACGGGTGGTGGCCGAGGCCATCGCCGGCCGCCGCGACGACGCGTTTATCGTCACCAAAGTGTGGCCGCGGGTCACCGACGCGGCAGGCGTGCGCGGAGCCGTCCTCGGTTCGCTGGTTCGCCTCGGCGTCGAGCACGTCGATGCGGTGCTGATCCACTGGCCGTCTCACGGACTGCCTCCGGCGGTCTGGGTCGAGCCTATCTTACGATTGAAGAGCGAAGGCCGCCTCCGATACTTCGGCGTGAGCAACTACTCCGAACGCTGGCTCCGGCCCGTTCTGCAAGCGCTTCCACGAAGTGAGCATCTGGCCTTCAACCAGCTTCCCTACAACCCCGACGACCGCCGCATCGAGGTCGTGACCCACGAGCTCGGCTGCACGCAGGCCATCGTCACGATGGCGTACAGCCCCTTCGGTCACCGTGGACCCGGTGCGCTCCGCCACCATCCCTGCATCGAGGAGGTGGCGCGCGCGCGGGGGGTGTCGGCGGCTCAGGTGATGCTGAACTGGCTCATCCGCGACAGCCGTGTGCTGGCCGTGCCCAAGGCGAGCCGCGTGGAGCACGTCCTGGACAACGCCGGGGCCCTCGACTGGAACCTTACGCCGGAGGAGGAGGAGGCCATCGCCGCGGCACTGCCGGACGCGCGGCGCCCGTTCCACCCGGCCCTCCCTCCCTACCCGACC
>JAJZYZ010000090.1 GCA_021797815.1 Bacillota bacterium | reverse complement strand
AGAGATCCCCCTTAATGACGGCCCCGGCCCGGGCCATCGACACGAAGTCGCGCACCTGGAGCGAGGCACTGCCGACAAGAGCGCCGTCAATCTCCGGTTCCGCGAAGAAGGTGCCCGCACCGCCCGCATTGACGCTGCCGCCGTAGAGCACGCGCACGAGCTGGCCTATGCCGGGCCACGCCCGCTCCACCCGCCGGCGGATGATGCCGGCGATGCGGTTCGCCTCCGACGGGTCCGCCGCGACGCCCGTCCCGATGGCCCAGATAGGTTCATAGGCCACCACGAATCCCGGCAAGGGGCGGGCCAGATCTCCAAGCACCGCGTCCAGTTCCCGGTGGATGACCGCCTCCGTCTCTCCCCGTTCCCGGTCAAGGGCGGACTCGCCCACACACAAAATGGGCGTGAGGCCCGCCGCAATCGCCGCCCCCACCCGCTCCGACACCATCAGATCGGTTTCCGAAAACAGCTGGCGCCGTTCCGAGTGACCGATAATGGCATAGCGCGCGCCCGCCTCGTAAAGCAGATAACCGGAAACGGCGCCGGTCAGGGCACCCTCGCGTCCCGGATCGAGACTCTGCGCGGCTACGGCCACCCCCGCACCGCGAACCCGTGCGGCCACTGCGGCGATGGCCAGGTACGTGGGGGCCACCACCATCTCCACCACATCCGGGACGGGATCCTGCTCCACCAGCCGGCACAGCTCGCGCGCGTAGGCGGTCGACTGGGCCACGGTTTTATGCATTTTCCAGTTGGCGACGACAAGCCGCCGCCTACTCATCGGCCATCTGCAATGCCTCCACCCCGGGCAGCGCACGGCCCTCCAGAAATTCGAGCGCCGCCCCGCCCCCGGTTGAGATATGGGTCAGGCGATCCTGAAGGCCGGTCTGGTTCACGGCCGACACCGAGTCGCCGCCGCCCACGACCACCCGCGCATCGAGACCCGCCAGGATCCGGGCCACCGCGTCGGTGCCCTCCCGAAACCGGTCCCACTCGAAAACGCCCATCGGCCCATTCCAGAACACCGTCCGCGCGTCACGGAGCGCAGCCTCGATGGCGCGGATGGACTGGGGTCCGATGTCAAGCGCCATCTCTCCCTCCGCGATGCTGTCGACCCCAGTGACGCGCGCTGCCGCTTCGGCCGCGAACTCGGTCGTCACCACCACATCCACCGGCAGCACGATGGGACAGCCAAGACGGTCGGCGTCGTTCATCAGTGCGGCGGCCGCGGTGACGGCGTCCGGTTCCACCCGAGATGCTCCCATGCTCTTGCCGGCGGCGGCAAGAAAGGTGTTCGCCATCCCGCCGCCCACCACCATCCCGTCGGCCCGCGGCATGAGAGCCTTTAGGAGCCCGATCTTGTCCGAAACCTTGGCACCGCCCACCACCACCCAGTAAGGGCGATCCGGCCGTCCGAGAATGTCGTCAAGCGCCCACAGCTCGCGCACGAGGAGGTCGCCCGCGGCGGCGGGCAGGAGATGCGCCACCGCCTCCGTACTGGCATGCGCCCGGTGGGCGGACCCGAAGGCATCGTTGACGTACACGTCCCCGAGATCCGCCAGCGCCCGCGCGAAGTTCGCGTCATTCTGCTCCTCGCGGGGATCGAAGCGCAGGTTCTCCAGCACCAGGACATCGCCGGGGCCGGCCGCTGCCACCGCCGCTTCCGCTTCGTGGCCCACGGTAGCGGGCACGAAGGTCACCGGACTGCCAAGGATCTCCTGGAGACGCCGTGCCGCCGGAAGCAGGGAGAGCTTCGGATCCGGGCGGCCGTGGGGACGTCCGAGATGACTCATGAGGATGACGCGCGCGCCGCGCTCGCGGAGTCGGTTTATGGTGCTGAGACTCTCGCGGATGCGGGTGTCGTCGGCCACCGTGCCATCCTCGGCCAGGGGCACGTTAAAGTCCACGCGCACGAGGACCCGCGTGCCTTCTTCGACCGGAAGGCTGTCCATCTGCCTCAGGGCCATGCTAGACGCCCTGGTTGCCGATGAACTCGGTCAGCTCCACGAGGCGGTTCGAGTAACCCCACTCGTTGTCATACCAAGCCATGACCTTGCCAAGCGGGCCCACGGCCATGGTCAGCGGCAGGTCGACAACGGCGGAGCGCGGATCCCCGCGAAAGTCACTCGAGACCAGAGGCTCGCGCGTCACCCCGAGATAGTGGCCCAGAGGCCCCCGGGATGCCTCCTCGAACGCGTCGTTGATGGCGTCGGCGCTCAGCGGCTTTCGGGTAATGAAGGCCAGGTCGATGATGGAGACGACCGGCGTGGGCACCCGAAGCGATATGCCGTCCATCCGGCCCTTCAGCTGCGGGAGCACCCGGTAGATGGCCTTGGCCGCTCCGGTCGAGGTGGGAATGATGTTCTGCGCCGCCGCCCGCGCGCGGCGGGGGTCTTTATGCGGGAAGTCGAGGAGCCGCTGGTCTTGCGTGTAGGAGTGGGCCGTGGTCATGGTGCCGTGCTCGATGCCAAACACGTCGTCCAGGACCTTCGCCACCGGCGCGAGGCAGTTGGTGGTGCAGCTGGCGTTCGAGATGATGTGGTGCTCGGCCGGGCGATAGTCATTTTCGTTCACACCGAGGACGATGGTGATGTCCTCGTTCTCGGCCGGGGCCGAGATGATGACCTTGCGGGCGCCGGCGGCCAGGTGTGCGCGGGCGCGCTCGCCTTCCGTGTAGACTCCCGTGCAGTCCACCACCACGTCCACCCCGAGACGGCCCCAGGGAATCTCGGCCGCATCCCGGATGCTCGAATGGGCGACGGTGCGGCCATCTATCACGAGATGGTCAGAGAAAGCCTCAACCTCTCCCGGATAAGCGCCGTAGTTGCTGTCGTACTTGAGAAGGTGCGCGCACGTCTTCGGGTCTTCGAGGGCGTTTATCGCCACCAGTTCCAGATCCTGACGTCCGCGCGCGATGCGAAAGTAACGGCGGCCGATTGCCCCGAATCCATTCATCCCAACGCGTATCGTTGCCACAAAATACCTCCCCGTCCAGTCGGCGTCCTATCTTCATTTTACCTGTGGCGGGCCGCCTGCGGCTGAAGGTACTCGGAAGCCGCCCGCTGTCCGCTCCCTGACATCATTCGCAGGCGCGCTATCCCGTGGGCACCTTGCGCCGTCCGGTCACCATGTAGCTCACCCATTCCCCGAGGTTGGTGGCATGGTCCGCGATCCGTTCCAGATTATTGGCCACAAACAACAGGTGACTGGCCTGGAAGACCGCATCCGGGCGCTCGCGCATGACCGTCAACAGGTCTTGGAAGATCTGGCGGTACAGCTGATCCACCTCGTCGTCCATCCGGATCACCAAAAGCGCCATCTCCACGTCCCGCGCCACATACGCGTTCAAGGCCGAGCGCACCATATACGCCGCCACGGTAGACATGCGCGGGATGTCAACGAGGGGCTTCACCAGGGGCTCCCCGGCTATCTGCGCCGTGATCTTGGCAATGTCTGAGGCGTGGTCGGCCATACGCTCCAGATCGGTGATGATCTTCAAGGCCGTACTCACCGTCCGGAGGTCGCCCGCCATCGGCTGCTGCAGGGCCAGCAGGGTGAGGCAGTGACGCTCGATGTCCATTTCCAGCGCATCCACCTGGTCGTCGCCGTCCACGACCGCCTGCGCCAGGGCCAGGTCGCGGTCGGAGAGGGACTGGACGGCGCGCGCAATCTGTTCTTCCACCAGCGCGCCCATGCGCAGGAGCTCCTGCTCCAACGCGGCCAGCTGGGTGTGAAACTGCTCCCGGGCCATTCTTCAGCCCTCCAGACGTCCGGTGAGATAGTCTTCGGTCCGGCTCTCACGGGGAGCGGTGAACATCACCGGCGTCGGGCCGGTCTCCACCAGGATGCCGCGATCCAGGAACGCCGTATAGTCCGACACGCGGGCGGCCTGCTGCAGATTGTGGGTCACCAGCACGATGGTGTAGCGGTGCTTCAACTCTTCGATGAGCTCCTCCGTGCGGGCCGTGGACACCGGGTCGAGCGACGCCGTCGGCTCGTCCATCAGCAGCACCTCCGGCCCGACTGCCAGCGCCCGCGCCAGGCAGAGCCGCTGCTGCTGGCCACCGGAGAGGGACAGGGCCGGCCGGCGGAGCTTGCCGCGCACCTCATCCCACAGGCTGGCCTGCCGCAGGCTCGCTTCCACGGTGTCGCGCAGCACCTCGTGCCGCCGCTCGCCGGCCAGCCGCGGACCGTAGGCCACATTGTCGAAGATGCTGAAGGGAAAGGGATTGGGCTGCTGGAACACCATCCCCACCCGCCGGCGGAGATGCGACAGGTCGGTATCCCGGCTCAGGATGTTCTCGCCGTGCAGGTACACGGCCCCCGTGATGCGTGCGCCCGGCGACCGCTCCGCGAGGCGGTTCATCACCCTCAACAGGGTGGACTTGCCGCATCCGCTCGGCCCGATGACGGCCATGACGGTCCCCGTGGGCACACTCAGGCTCACACTGCGGAGGGCGGCCTGGCTGTAGAAGGTCACCGACAGGTCGGACGTCTCCAGCATGACCTCGCCGCTCATGGCTTCATCCTCCCGGCCGTCCCGTCCCGTCCATGACTCCGGCGCGCCTCCCCAGATACCGCTGCAGAACCCCTGCCACGCCCAACAATACCAGGGTGAAGAGAAGCAGCACGATGCCGGCCGCACCCGCCATGGCCTGCGCATTCAAATGCGGGCTCTCCGTCCCGACCCGGAACAAGCGGATGGCAAGCGTGGCTCCGGGATCCCACGGTGACCAGTTGAAGCGGGCCGGGGCGTTGACACCGGCCGTGAACAAGAGCGCCGCCGCCTCTCCCACCAGGCGCGCCGCTCCTACCGCCGCCACCGCCACCAGTCCGGGCAGCGCCTCCGGCAGGACGACCCGCACGGCCGTCGCCCACACACTCGCTCCGAGCGCCAGCGACGCCTGGCGGCGGCTTTCTCCCACCTGCCGCAGGACCGGGATGGAGGCGGCCGTGACCCAGGGCAGGTTCATCGCCGTCAGGGCCAGGATGCCGGCCGCGCGCGAAAAGGGCCAGCCGGACGTCGCAATCAGGAGGACGAAGAGACCAAGGCCAATCGTGACCGATGGCAGCGAAGAGAGAAGGCCTGCCACGTCCTCTAAAAGACGGGGCGCCCTCTCCTCCGTCCGCCAGAGCGCCGCCAGAAGACCGGGCGGCACCGAAAGAACGAGGGCAGCGCCCACCATGTACAGGGTATTGAACAACTCCGGCCGCAGATCGGCCGGCCCCGCGCGGAAGCCGGCTCCGAGCTCCGGCCACCCGACCGCCACCACTTCTCCCAGCACCAGCAGCAACAGGGCCGCGCCGCACAGGGCCAGCACCAGGATCGTGATGGTCACACCCCGCCGCCGGCTCATGCCGGGACTCCCCGGCCCATCAGCTGCCGCGACAGCCACCAGGCTCCTGCCAGCAGGATCGCCGCCATCACCGTCAGCGACTGGCCGGCGGGCGATCCCGGCGGCGACACCGCCATGTTCGACAGGATGCCGGTCGTGAGGGTGCTGCCGGGCAGGTTCAGCGCGAGGCGTGCCACCGGCTCGCTTCCTATGACCATCTGCACCGCCATGGTCTCGGCCAGAGCACGGCTGGCCGCCAGGACTAGGGCGCGTGCGATGCCGGGCATGGCGGCCGGCAGCGTGAGACCGAGAAGCGTCTGGTCCGGATGGGCCCCCAAGGCGTCGGATGCCTCCTCGAGCGGCCGCGGCACGCCCTGCACCGCTGCGAGGGCCAGGGCCGCCAGGGTCGGCGTTATCATGACACCAAGCGTGATCCCGGCGGCCAGAAGTGAGAACCCGGGCCCGCCCAGCAGCCGGCGCACGAGCGGCACTACGGTTTCAAGCCCCCACCATCCGAGGATGACCGACGGCAGCGCCACAAACAGCGAGAGGCCACGGCCGAGCGTCCCCCGAATCTGCTCCGGTACGCGGCGGCCAATGGCCAGCGCCAGCGACACGCCCAGCAGCACCGCGACGACAAGCGCGGTAAGGCCCACCACCACGGATCCCCAGATGAACGGTATGAGGCCAAAACGGCCATGGGCCGGATCAAAGACGCGGCCGAGGAGCACCGGCTCCACGCCGTAGCGCCCCAGAAGGGCGATGGCGTCCCACGCGAACCAGACCGTGAGCCCGGCCAGCATGAGGCCGAGAATAGCGGCGGAGGCTGTCATGAAGCCAGCCGGCCATCTGCCTCTCGGGGATGCGCGCCGCTCCAACGCCCCTCTCCTCTCCACCGTACGCCCCAAACCGCCGCCGACCCCGCGAGCGTGCCGCGGCCATTCCGTCAGAAGGCCAGGCGAACCCCACCGCGCATAACCACCACGAGCTTCTCGGCCCGTCCCCGAAGCTCCTTCCCTTTCGGATGGGTCGGTCGGATGCCGCCGGTCGGACCGGGCCGCTCGTGCGGGCTCGCAGAAGAGTCGGCCCCATGCTGCCCGGGCCGGGATGTACGATGCGCCCGACCGGCATCGCGACTCGGCCCGCACGAGACGCTTGTCGGCTAGCCGTCCCCTCCAGGCGGCCCATCTGACCGCGAGAGCCCCAGCGTACCGCAAGCCGCTTCAACCCTGCGGCGGAGTCCTCTGCCGGTACATACGCTCTCGCCGCTGGTTCCGTCCGCCTGCGGCGACCGCACCGATTCGCCGCCGCCGCCAGCGATGTGAAGCCGGTGTGTCGCAGCACCGTCTACGAGGGCGCGGGAATTCCGGTTACCCGTCGGCACCGTGCGCGTCGACGTCGGCCATTCGCACCCCGCCCCTGCAGGAGAGGGGGTGCCGAAATCAAAGCGCCCAGGGTCGGAGGCATGGGGAACGCCGCGGTACACTCATGCGAACTCGATTTCGGTCGCCCGGCTGGCCGCATCCCCCAGACGATCGCGGGAAGGA
>JAJZYZ010000089.1 GCA_021797815.1 Bacillota bacterium | reverse complement strand
TTACTCACTCTGTTGATGACTGCTCTCTACCTTGGTTGTTCTGGGATTGGTTACTGCTACTGAAATGAAGATCGCTGCTCCAGATTTGACTTCCTCCCTCTCATTGGCGGTCGAGGAAGTGTTGTATCCACGGGGTCAGTTCCGCAAATAGCGCAACCATGCGGGTTTGCGGTCCTGCTTTTCGGGGGTGGGGGCGGATCCTATGGGGACGGATCCTATGGGGGCGGATCCTATGGGGACGGATCCTATGGGGGCGGTTTATTGACCGCGCTCCTCAGGAGGTCTTCCACACCGTGTCCCAGAACGGCACATACTGGCCGTCGGCGTCCACCGCCTCCCACGCGCCGCCCTCCCAGGCGACTTCGTCCAGCAGCAAATAGCGGGCCGCCCCCGTCGACCGGGTTTGGGCGGCCAGCACCCCAAAGCTGCCGGCGTAGCGCCGTTCGGTGCGCGTGACTGTCGGGATGGCGTACACGACCCAGGGCGACAGGACATATCGCTCCCGCCAAGCGCCACTAGCCAAGTACATCCGCATGGCCCGCACTTTTCGCAGGAACTTGTCGGCGCGCCCGCTCCGCTCGTACTCCAGCAACAGCGGCCGGCCCGTGTCCAACAGAATCACGCCGTCCGGCTCCACGTGTTGCCACGGCGCGCCTGGCGTCGGTGGCGCCACGCGGTGGTACGCCTCCCGAGGGCCCTGCCATTCCTGGCACGGGCGACCCCGGGCCGCGGCCGCCGCCATCAACGCCAGCGCCACATCGTTGCGGCCGAGCTCATGCTCAATCGAGAGCTTCCGGCTGTGGCCGTGACTCTTGGGCGTCCAGTCGGCGCGCCATTGCACGGCCCATTCGCTATCAGCCAGACAGAGAAACTCCATGCCCTTTAGGCTCAGGGCGTACACCCATTCGCCCACAAAGTCCTGCCGCGACTTCGCTTTGTTCCCCATCTGCGTCATGGCCGCTTTCGGGCGGTACCGCACCCAGGCCCGATCAAGCAGCCCGACGTGGTGAAGCGCCAACAACCGTTCATTGAGACGACGGCCCAAGCGCGCTGACGCGGACGCACCCTGATGCAGTTCCCAGAAAGCTTCGGCTTGGGCCGCGGTGAAGTAGTTGTAGCGGAGGACCAGTTCCGCCAGGTCGAAATCATCATCCTGGGGTTGGTAGCCCGGCACGCGCCCGTCCAAGAGGTCTAATGCCGTGACCCCAGGCATCGGATCGCGTTCCCACAGCACGATGGCACTACGGCCTACCGGGCGTCGTGTCATAACAGCCACAAGGATCTTCCTTTCGTCAGTGTCGGACGGTCAGGCAACCCGCCACCACAAAGCCACGGAGCCATATAGGCGCCCGCGTGTCAGACACCGCCCGCGTGTCCGACAGCCGTACCCCGGAAAACGGCGGAACGGCTGTCCAGACAAGGGATGGAGCCGTCAGACACGCGGTCACCGCGCCGCGCGATGCGGATGGGTGGCCAGCCACGCCTCTTTGAATCCGGCGAGCGACGTGAGGTCCGGATGGGCCGTCACAAACGCCACCGCATCCGGAATCTCGGCCTCGAGCGCCCGGATCACATTACGGAGCTTGTTGAGCGTTTCGTTCAGCTGACGAGCCGCTGGCAAGAGCTGCCGGTCTTCCACCTTGAGCTCGAGCACCTTCCGGAGTCGCGGCCACGCCCCCTCCTCTTGGATGCGGGCCTCGAGCGCCCATTCCACCGCCTTTTGCAACTCGAAGTCCGTCACGCCGATGCGCTGGGCTTCCCGCAGGAGGCGGTTCGGGTCCATCTGGTACCGCTGACAGAAGACCCGTCGCGGATCATCCGCGGCCCAGGTGCTCGGTTCTTCGTGTGCCAATCGCACCACCGTCGGTTTCGAGGAAGCGGGACGTGTCGTCGGCACCGGGTGCGCGGAATCCGGTGCTCGCTTGGGGGCCGGAGGCTCCGCGGCCGCGGACGCTTGACTCCGAGCCGCTCGGCGCTTCGCTTTCGCCGCATCGAGGGTAGCCTGCGCACGTTGCACGGTGGCGTTCAGGGCTTCACCCTGGTGCTGCAGGGCCGCCCCTAAGCTCAGCGGGATGCCGGCCTCCTCAAACGCGACCTGGAGTCGCTGCCAGAACGCCGGGAAGCTCTCGGCGGTCCAGCCTCGCATCAAGGCGCCCAGCTCATCGCCTGCATAGCGAGCCCCGATGTCCCCGTCCCGGAGGGCGGCCTTCAGCACCTGACCGGCTCGCGTGATGAGGGCATCCCCGGCCTCGTGTCCTTGCGCCTCGTTGAGGGCCTTCAGGCCATCGAGGTCGGCCAAGATCACGGTGTATCCGCTGCCCTGCGCCTGCGCCACGGCGCGGTCCCAGATAGTGCGGCTGAAGAGACCGCTGAGCGGATCTTGGGCCGTCTCCCACAAGCGGTTGGCGGCCTCGTCCCCCAGCAGCAACCCCACCACCGCCGCGATCCCATCCGGGCGCCCGCCGAACGAGGGTGGCGTCTCGGACACGGCGGCCGGAGCGACGGGGGCGGGGGAGACGGCGAGCGGGGCCGATCCGGACGCGGGCGCACTGGGTGCCGGAAGTGTGGGAGGAACCACCCGAAGCGGCGGGGCCGCGGGTGCCGCCTCCGCGCTGCCGCCCGGCGGGGCGGCCCACGCGGGGCGTTCCCGGTGGATCTTCGCCGCTTCGGCGTCATAGCGGTCTTCCCACCGCAACGTTTGCGCCAGGAAGGCCGGCTGGACCTGGCCATTGGCCATGAAGCGGCAAACCGCAAAGAACTTCGGCAGGCGCATGAAGTCGTCGGCCCCGAAGTTGATGGCGTCCTGGCTTTCGGCGGTGACCTGCACCATATTGGCGTAGACCCGCATGAAGCGCTTCATGAACACTTCCGCCTCATCCAGCAGCTCGAACTGATGGACGATCAGGTTCTGGGCCAGGGCCTGAAGACCCTGGATGACCTTGTCGGATTCAATCTCGCCCAGGAACCGGACCGCGAGTGTCACCTGGGCGCCGTAGGCGCGCCCCTCGGCCAAGAGGTCCAAGAACCCTTCCGCCAGGAAGTTCTGCGCCTCGTCGATGACGAGGGACACCGGGACGCGCTGGGCCTCCTCCACCACGTTCTGCGCTTCGAGCGCTTGCCACAGCATCGTGAGCATCAGGACGCCCAGGAGCCGGGCCCCCACGTCGCCGAGGCGGGACTTGTCGAGGTTGCACAAGAGCACCTGGCGGCCCGCGATGATCTCCCGGAAGTCCAACAGTCGCCGGCCGTGCCCCGTCTCCAGGGTCGCGCGGATGTGCGGGTTCCGGAGGACCTCGTCGAGCTTGTTGCGCGGAGCCGCCAGCCCTTCGTCCAGGAAGCGGGGGTTGTTGGCCATCGCTTGCGTGAACGTGCCTTGCCAGTAGCGGCGTTGATGCTCGTCCTGCACTCGGTCGATGACGTCCTGGCGGTAGTCGGCATCCGTGAGGAGCTTGTAGACGTGCGTGAAGTCCGCCTGGTCCCCATGCACGTCGCGGACCGCCATGATGGCGTTGCCGAGAAACTCCCGGGACCGGAACCGGATGGCCTCCTCCCCGAAGACCTCGGTGAGGCCCGCGAGCACGTGGTCTGCCAGCACCGCATTGTCGCCGGCCGTCAGCAGCGGGTTTACGGTCCACGGGCAGTCGGGGTCGCCGGGGTCGAACCAGAGGACCTCCCGGTCCGCCGGGACCATGCCAAGCGCCCGCTTGGCCGTGTCCTTGCCGATATCCAGGACAACGAGGGCCTTTCCCCAATCGCCGCCGACGGTCCCGTGGCTGTCGACCCAGATGATGTTCTGCAGATCCGTGGACTTGCCGGCGCCCTGCGACCCGACCAGGAGCGTGTTGAACTTTCGATCCGCCTCCAGGATGCCGACCACCCCGTGCTCATCCCGCAGGATGGACACGCGCGGATCGCGGGTCACCGCCCGCGGCGCGGGGCCGCGGCGGACCAGGGTCCGCTGGAGCGAGTTGACCCGGAGCCGCGCCGAGGGCAAGTGAATCAGCGTCGCCAGCGGAAACGAGAAGAGGATCGCGGGCTTGAACAGCGCGAGACTCGGCAACCGGTCCCAGAACCACCGTGTCCAGAGCCCCTTGCCCAGGATGACCGTGGTGGCCCGGAGTCGGTTCTCCCCGTTCGCTTCCTGCAGCGCCCCGTAGATCCGCTGCACCGTGTTCCACGTGTCGGCCCCGAGCCGCAGCTCGGTCCGGAACGCGGCTTTGCCATAGAGCTGGAGCGCGTTCTTGACCGCCTGGCTGTCGGCGTAGCCGACACCGGGACTGGCCGGGTCGGCGATCTGCTGGTTCCGGGCGCTGTACTCCATATTGCGGATGTGGCTTCGGAGGAGTTCATGCAGGCCCCCGGCGGGGATGGGCGTCATGTGGTACTGCAGGTGCGCTTCCCCGTCGGCCCGGTCCAGGGCCTGGACCAACGTCTCCACGACGCTGTTCTGATAGTCCTTGACCGTTTCCGTCGCATAGCGCCAGTGCTTGGCCAGGACGATTTGCTGCACCACCGGCCAGGGTCGCGCCCCGTCCCGCCAGGGCACGAACCGGATGTTCGTGTACTTGGACCGCCAGATATCTTCGACCGCCGGCAGCCAGTCATGCGGCGCCGCCAGGAGAAAGTGCACGGCCCCCTCCGCGTCCCGCACCACCTCGAACGTCCAGGAGTTCTGGCCGATGGCCCCCGATCCGTAGCGGGTCAGGAGCTGGCCGTGGATGGCGTCGAGGGCGGACATGACCTCATAGGGGGTCGCGGTGTCGTCGGGGCCGAGCACGATCTCGTCCACCCGCATCGCCTGGGCGCGCCGTCGTCGCATCCAGAGCCGGCTCGCCAGCATCGCCACGCCCAGGAGAATCGCCAGGACCAGGAGGCCGATGAGAAGATGGAGGAGAAGCGGCCCCAGCCAGCCCCAGGACATCCCACCAACGGTCAGAGGCCGGTGCGCGTGAGACGGGGCTTTCGGCAAGGGTTTGCCGTGCTCCGACAGATACAAATACAGGCCCAGCAGGGCCATGCCCCACAGGACCCAGGACGTGCGTGGCACCATGCGGTTCGTCCTCCCTCGCCGGGGTCCCCGGCCGTTATGTGGTCCACCCGGCGCCTAACAGCGCCTCCAGGCTCTGTTGCACGAGAGCTTGATCGTCTTCGGTAGCGTTCAGCGGTGGAGAAGCAGGCGGCTCGGCAACACCCGTCCGCCATTGCGTCTCCAAGCGCGCCAGCCGCGCGTCCAGGGCGTCGAGGCGCGGTCCCAGCACCCCGTCGTCCCGGGTATAGGCCGCCAGCGCACGCCGGACGTACTCGGACCGCGTGAGGCGTTGGGTCCGGCACGCCGCGTCGATGGTTGCTGTTTCTTCGTCGGTCAATCGAATGGTGAGTCGCATGGCGTGTGTCTCCTTGCCCCAGCCTAAACGTCTGACCAGACCACCGTATCCCCGGCCTGCACCACCGGCGCCAGGTCGGCCGGGAGTTCCACCACAGCCCGAGCCCGGCGGATCCGGGGTCCGCGCTCTCCAGGCTCCAGGCGTCGCACCGCCAACACGATGCCGGCCCGATCGACGTACACGGCCGTGATGGGATAGCGCATCCCGCGCATGTGGATTTGTCGGCAGGGTGTCAGCACCAAGGCGGCGTCACGGGGAAAGCCCGACGTACCCAAGAGCCCGCGCAGGCGCTCTCGTAGACGCCGGGCCACCCGCACGTTCGCTGCCAGCACCGTGCCCGTAGCGGTGTTGCGGAGCATCAGACCGGGAGACGCCGCATGGCTTGCACGGCCAGGAAGCCGCGCGCATTGGCCAAGGCCGGATCATCCACCAAGAGGGCCTCCGGATGCAGGTGCTGGAGGGTGGGATACAGGGTGGCCGCGCCTCCACCTGCCAGGAGAATCGTGGCCATCGTGAGGAGATGGCGGCCCCAGAGGAGCCGGATCTGATCAGCCACCCGCCGCCCGACCGCCTCCCCGGCTTCCGCCATCCAAGGGCGCAGATCGACGGTCTGGCCCGGCGCGTAGAGCCGCCCGCCGGCCTGCCGAATCGCCGCCTCCACCTGGAAGGCATCCACCATCTGGCCGGTGGCCTGCACCGCTCGCCGCCGCACCGCCTCCAGCACCTCCACCATCCCGGTGTCGATGCTCCCGGACAGAGCCGGGATCGGGTGCAGGCCCTCGTCGTCCCAGGCCATCACGAAATAGTCGACCGTCCGGAACCCGACATCGACGATGCCGACGGTCCGTCGCAGGAGGCCCGGATCGCGGACGCGCCCATCGCCGGTGAGCGCGGCCGCGTAATAGACTCCGGCCGCCTGGGCGAGTACCATCACCGACGCGATCGACACGTCCACCGCCGGGTCCGACCCGCGCTGCACGTGCCAGGTCCGATCGGTAAACCGGGCCGCCAAGGCGTCCTTTTGGGACCCGAACAGCCCGAGCGGCAGCCCGAGCACCAAGTCTACCGCCACCGTGCCGGCCCCCGGCGGTGTCAGGGCCGCGAGCGCGGTGGCCACCAGCACGTCATACCCCACGCGCTCGGTGGCGTCCGAGGCCCACGGACGGGTCGCGCCGGGACTATTGAGGGCGGACGACCCCACGAGCCAACGCTGGGCCGCTTCGGCTCCTTCTTGCACGGTGACCCGCTCGCGGCGCGGCCCGCCGCCCCACACCTGATCGAGCGCCGCATCGCCGTCATCCGGCGCGATGACGGCCGGACAGGTGAAGTGGCCGCCATGATCCGCCACCGCTTTCACGTACCCGAATCCCACATCCACTGCCACACGCATTAGCGAAGCCCCCTTCCCCATGCGGCGGGGGAGCAGGACACCCAACGGACCTGCTCCCCCGCCCATTCAAAGATCGCCACCCACGCCGGTCCCAGAATCGGCTCCCATCGCAGGAAGAGCCGCCCGTGAAAGCCGGGGTGTGTGCGATACCATCGATCGGCGGCGCGCAGCGGATCGCCCGCGCCCACCACTAA
>JAJZYZ010000088.1 GCA_021797815.1 Bacillota bacterium | reverse complement strand
CTATACGAGCCAGCCATAAGCCGAGTTCTGTCGTGGACGGTTATCTATCTAGGACGACGGTTGCCCGCCGCCTCCAGCGACCAACCCGGGAAGTCGGCGAGCCGCGTCATCCTTCCCCTATTTGGTCTTGCTGCGGGTGGGGTTTGCCAAGCAAGTTCGTCACCGAACTTCTGGTGCGCTCTTACCGCACCGTTTCATCCTTACCCGCATTCGCGGGCGGTTTGTTTTCTGTGGCACTTTCCTTAGGGTCGCCCCCACTGGACGTTATCCAGCACCCTGCCCTGTGCAGCTCGGACTTTCCTCCCGCACGCGAGCGTGCAGGCAACCGTCTGGCCGACTCGTTATCGGAGTTCTACTATAGCGGCCAGATCGCGTCGCCGCAACGGCGGGCGATTCCGAAACGGCCCCCTCGCACCTACAGGGATGCTCCGAGAACCGCCGCCAAACACGCCATGCGCACGTAGACGCCGCCATGGGCCTGCTCGATGTAGGAGGCCCGCGGGTCGCCATCGACCCAGGTGGGAAGCTCGTCCACGCGCGGCAGCGGATGAAGAATCATGGCGCTCGCGGGCAAGGCGTCCAGCGCCGCGTGATCCACCGCGTAGAGACCGGGCGACGTGGCAACATGGGCCGGCAGCCGTTCCTTTTGCAGACGCGTGACATAGAGGACGTCCGCGCCCCGCACGGCGTCCACCAGCGAGTCGGCGGCCTCGAGGCGCAGTCCCTGTTCGCGCACGGCGGTCGCCAGGTCTTTCGGAAGTTCCAGTCCCCGCGGCGCGACGGTGCGAAGGGTGACGGCCTCAAACTTGGCCAGCAAGAGCGCCAGGGAATGAATGGTGCGGCCATACGCGAGATCGCCCAGGGCCGCAACCGTGAGTCCGTCCAGTGATCCGTGCCGACGGACAATGGCGTAGGCGTCAAGGATTGCCTGGGTCGGGTGTTCGCCGGCCCCGTCGCCCGCGTTCAGGACCGGCACGCGAGACACTTCCGCGGCCTCCGCGCTGGCCCCTACCCGGGGATGGCGAAGCGCAATGACGTCGGCATACCCGCTGACCATGCGGATGGTATCCGCCAGCGTTTCCCCCTTCACCGCCGACGACATCTCGCTCGCGTTGGGTGCACTGATAATGTGACCGCCCAGGCGGGCCATGGCGCTCTCGAACGATAGGCGGGTGCGGGTGCTGGGTTCGAAAAACAACGTGGCCAGAATGGAGTGGGTGAGGAGGCCGGCGTAGGCGGAACGGTTCTCCTGCATGCGGGCGGCGGTGTCAAGGAGCGATTCGATGTCGGTGCGCTCCAGCTCTTCGATGCTGACAAGCGACTGACCCTTCCTCATGTCGACGGGTCCTCCTCGCGTCGTCGGACGCTTCGCGCCTCGTCGATGCCGCGATTGGCAAGCCGATCGGCGTCTTTATTCTGTTCTCGGGGAACGTGCTCGGCCTTCCAGGCGCGAAAGCCCTGCAGGAGGTCCATGGCCTCCTGGTAGAGGGGCAGCAGCCCGGGATTCTTCACCCGGTAGCGACCCTGAAGCTGCCGGACCATGAGCTCGCTGTCGGCCCGCACCAGCACACGGGTCCCTCCCTGGTCGCGGATGTAGCGGAGCCCGGCCAGAAGTCCGTGGTATTCGGCGACATTGTTGGTGGCCCGGCCCAGATATCCGGACAGCTCCACCGCCTGGCCGGACCGCACGTCCGTTACATAAGCCCCGTATCCCGCCTGCCCCGGGTTTCCCCGGGAAGCTCCGTCGGAGTATACGATGTAGTCGTACGAAGCCGCCACCTAGCCGCGCACCTCGCCCAACATTTCTTCCAGACCGGGGACCGTCCACAGGCCAAGGGGCACCAGGCTGACAGAGATGCCGTGCCGGGAGAGCTCGAGGCGCGTGCGCTCATCAGATCGCTCGGCCTCAAGCCGCAGCACGCCGGTCGTGATGGCCCACGCGCCCAGCTCCCGCGTCACCTCGGGGGTTTTGACGGTGCCCTCGTCGGTCATAAAGGCCTGAGGCACGAGCAGGCGGTTGGCGAGAGGAATGAGGTCGTAGGCCACCTCCTCATAGGGATGCACTTTCAGCATGGCATCCACTACGCGGTCCTCGAGCCAGCGTGGGAGGACCGCGTCCAGACGGTACTCATCGGCGTATTCCAAACCGGCAGGATGAGTACCGGGGGGCCGGGAGCGTTCCGCGGCCCGAAATGTCGCGGTGCCAGCCGTGGCAAATGTGGTATGGGTGAACGTGCCGACGCCGCCGGCGCCTGCCTCCGTGACGGCGTCGCGGACTCGGTTGACGGCGTTGGCGGGCACGTACACGGCAAGCTTCAGATAGGGTCGAAAGGTTAGCGACGGTCCCACGGGACGACCGCCCAGGACGTGGCCAACGGACCGGGCGCGGGCGAAGGTGCCGGAAACGACCCCGGCCCCCAAGAATTCAGAGGCCCCGCGCCAGGCGGCGAGCGTGGGCTCCGGCGCGTCGGTGGATACGGCCACCACGCGGGTCACCATCGAGAACTCGGGCCACGCACGCGAGATGACATCCGGGCCGAAGTGGCCCTGCCAGCTATGTTGTGACACGGCTCCTCCTTTCAGGTTCCCTAAACGCTTCCCGCGGATCTTCTGCGGATAGTGTAGCGTACGCGATGCGCCACGATGTCTTAGATTTTCGAGGCGAGAGACGTTGATGCGTGCCCGACATCGCGCCGCGGCCCGCAGTCTTCGCCGTGAAGTCGCCACCGCCCTCCCGGATCCGAAGCGCGGGCCCCCGCTCGTTGACCGCGCTGTAGAACCTCGTCGCGCCAGGCGTCCCAGAGTGGGTCGTCTGAGAACCACGGAAGCAGATCCTCGCGACGTCCGACCGGGCCCCCATTCCACCCGAGCCCAAGAGGTACTTCGAGGACGGGATAGATCCGGCTTCGGGAGCGGACGAGACGGGCCCTGCCGACACCGCGGTTCAGGCGGCGCAAGGCGTGGGCGAGCGCTTCCGGGTCCTGCATTGGCTGAAGCAGGAGGGACCAGGGCAACGCTGCCGGTGCATCCTCCAAGATACGGGCGATGCTGCGGCTTCCGAGACCGCTGATGACGACCACGTCGAGACAGAGATCTCGAAGGGGACGGAGACCAAATCCTTCAACGACCCGAACGGTAGTACCAGAGATCGCCGTGGTGAGCCGGCGGGTCTGGCCGCGCGTTTTTTCGGTAGCGATGACGGTACAGCCACGTGACGCGAGCATACGCGCGAGGCGCCCGTCGCCGCTGCCGACGTCGGCGACCGTGGAGCCTGGCGCAACCATCTCGGCCACGGCCCTAAGGCGTGGCTCGTCGCGGCTACTGGCCACGACGCGCATCGGTGCCGCGGAGCACCAGTTGATAACAGTCGCAGCACAGGGCCGTGTAGTTTGTTTCGCCGACAACCACCTGGTCCGCCTCGCTCGACAGGCGGTGCGAGATGAAGGCATCTTGCTGGCGGCACTGCGTGCAGACTGCGTGCACCTTCATCACCTCATTGGCGATGCACATGAGGGTGCCCATGGGTCCGAAAGGCCGTTCTCGAAAGTCCATGTCGAGGCCGGCCACCAGGACCTGACGCCCCTGCATGCGCCATTCGCGGCAAAACGTTATAAGGTCGTCGTCAAAAAATTGGGCTTCGTCAACGGCGATGACGAGGGAGTTCGGGAGGACCAGTTCGCTGAGGGCCGCTCCCCGGCCTTCCGGCACCGGCGTTATCGTCCATTCACCGCGCATCTCCCGAAGCCGCCGTTCGACGTCGCGGGAGCTGCCGCGATTGGAAAATTCGGGCACCAGCACCTGAACCGTGAGCCCCGCGATCAGCGAGCGCTCGATGAGCCGCGCAAGCTCCGTCGATTTGCCTGAAAACATCTCGCCAGCGATGACTTTGATGTACCCGGCCACGCGTCGTTCGGACTCCTTTTGGGTCAAGTTAAGGCCTGGCCGGATGGCGCGAAACGTTGCGCCGGGCGCTGTCCGCCACTTGCCTCGGTTCTTGTCCCATGCTAACATCAAGCGGTACGCTCCTCGATAGCTCAATTGGTAGAGCGCTCGGCTGTTAACCGAGTGGTTGCAGGTTCGAGTCCTGCTCGAGGAGCCAGTTTTCGGGCCCATAGCTCAGCGGTTAGAGCTGCCGGCTCATAACCGGTTGGTCGGAGGTTCGAATCCTTCTGGGCCCACCAAGTTGACGGGACCGAGAAGGTTATTGGGCGCGTAGCTCAGTGGTAGAGCGCTTGACTCACATTCAAGAGGTCGGAGGTTCGATACCTCCCGTGCCCACCATAGAAATCCAAAGCCCCGTAACGTTTGCGGGGCTTTCTTGTGCCCATCGACGAGACTCAGATACCACGGCGTCGGTATGAGGCGTCAGCATGAGCGAGTGTGGATAACTTAGGAAGCCGGAGACGGGGTGCCACGGAGGCGGCACCATCAGGTCCGAAGCAGCGTCCGGCCGCATCACGGTCGGCGGAGTCGGCGGACCAGTCGCGTGATGAGTTCCTGGGCCTCCGGATCGAGCGTGGGATCATCTGTGACCAGTTCTCCGGACCGAGGGAACAGTTCCGCCAATATTGCGTTCGGGTTCTCGGCTGGCGGGTCATCTTCGTCCTCAGTGGGAGGCGCTCGTCGTCCTGGCGCAGACGGAGCGAGTGACGGTCGCCGTCCTCCGGCTCCGCGGCGCGCAGGATCTGCTGACGCCGGCCCGGACGCGCGACCCCGCCCGGTATGGGGCGCTCACCGGGCGGCGGCGGAACCCCGACGAGCGGCTCCGCGGCCCGACTCCGGTCTGTACCTAACCACGCCGGAGGCGCCCTGCTCGGGGCGCCTCCCTTGCGTCCGGCCCCGTTGGGGAAATGCCACCGGCCCGCCGCGGGTTTCACAGCGGCCGACACGCGGGAATGATCCCGGCTGTTTTGGGGGAATCCAATCCGGCCTTGACAGCAGAGCGCGACCGCCGCCCAGATTGTCGCGGTGCTGGCCGGACCTGGCCGTGTGCGGGTGTAAACCGTGGTAGCCGATGACATCGTGACGGCGGTGGTGGTGCCCACCTCTCCATTGGGGAGCGCGTGGCCGTGACGCTGAGCGGGTTCCCGCCCGTCAGTCTAGGGTATTCGGTCGCCGGTACCTATGTGGTTCAGGTATCGGCGGTGAATGTCGCCTTGGGTACCCACTCCCTCGTGCGAAGCCGCGACGAGTCGATGCGGCTGTTCAGGCTCGGATCGAGCGGCGGCGGCCCTGGCCCCATCGTGCTGACGGCCAGCCGGTCGGTGGTCGCGACCAGCCCCAGCCCGTCAGGTCCTCGGGGCCGTCCAGTGACACACCTGACCCTGCCGGTGACCCCGTCGCGCACCATCTGGTACATGGCCGCGCTACAGGCCAGTCAGATCAGCCGCCGGATGAGCGTGGCGGGCCCGGCGGCGCTGCCGTCCGGGTTGACGGATCCCCCGATGCAGGCCTCGCCGTCGCAGGCGGCCATCCACCCGCACGTGGCCCCACGTATCCGCGCCCACCGCTGGGTTCCGGTGCACATCGACGTGGCGCTCAACGGCAAGCCGCGGGGACACGCCCGTGTAGCCGTGCAGGCTCTCGGCGACCCGCCCCAGGCCCGTCAGGCGACGCTGATCGCCAACGCCCAGGGGGTCGCGACCGACTGGGTCTGGGCCACGGTTCCCGGTCCCATCCGGGTGGTGGCGAGCACGGCGGCAGTCCACGCGGCGGCGCGGGTCACGGGTCGTGTGCCGCCCGCCACGAAGGCGGTCACACCTCCGCCCTGGTGGCTCCTGCTGCTCCTCTTGTTGCTCGTTCTGGCCCGCATGGTGCTCATCGAGCGCCGTCGGCGTCACCGCCGGGCGCGCGGGCGTCCCGTGCCCCAGGCTGAAGGAGGTGTCGTATGAATCCCGTAATGGCCGTCGCGCTGGACATTCTGGAATCGGTGATCTTCGGCCTGGTGATCTACCCCTCCGTGGTGTACATCCGGGCACTGTGGCACACTCCTGCGGGAGCGGCCCGAGCGGCGCGCCTTGCACGGCGAAGCGCAGACCCCCGGCCCTGCCCCTTCGGGAGGCGCGGCTTTTCTGTGCGTGCAAGAGGTCCGGGGGCCTCAAGCCCCGAAAGGCGTTAATCGTTATGTTACGTCTCATCATCGCCGAAAAGCCGTCCGTGGCCCGCGCCATCGCGGGCGCGCTCGGAAGCCCCCAACGGCACGAGGGCTACCTGCAGGTAGGGGCCGATCTGGTGTCGTGGGCGCTCGGGCATCTGGTCACCCTAGCGGCACCCGACGTCTACGATCCGGGCTGGAAGAAATGGAGTTGGGACACCCTGCCGATGCTGCCGGACGCCGTCCGGCTCCTACCCACCCCATCGGGGCGCGGTCAGCTGAAGGTCCTCAAGGACCTCTTGAAGCGCCCGGACGTGACCCGGCTCGTCATCGCGACCGATGCCGATCGCGAAGGCGAACTCATCGCCCGCTGGATTCTCCGCCACCTCGGGGCCCGACAGCCGGCCGACCGCCTCTGGCTCAGCGAGACCACGCCCAGCGCCATCCGGGCGGCCCTCCAGGCGCTGAAACCCGCATCCGCCTACGACGCCCTGGCGCGCGCCGCCGAAGCGCGCGCGGTCGCGGATTGGCTGATGGGTTTGAATGCCACCCGGGCGATGACCCTCCGCCACGGGCAGGCGGGGCAGGGGGCCTTGAGCGTAGGGCGCGTGCAGACGCCGACGCTTCGACTCATCGCCGACCGGGACGGCCAGATCGCGGTCTTTCAAGCGACGCCTTATTGGCAAGTGCGGGCGACCTTTGAGGCCGACAGCGACCCCGCCGCCTACGCGGGACTGTGGGTGAAGCTGCCGGGGGAGGAGCCCGCCGACCGGATCGGCGACCAACCCACCGCCGAGCGCATCGCGACGGCGGCCCCACCGGGAACGCCCGGCACCATCCGGAGTGTCGACCGGAAGCGCGTGACCGTGAAGCCGCCGACGCTCTATAATCTGGCCGACCTGCAGAAAGACGCGAACCGGCGCTTCGGCTTTACGGCCACCGCAACCCTCCAGGCGGCCCAAGAACTCTATGAAGCGCGGCTTACCACCTATCCCCGAACCGACGCGCGGGCCGTCAGCGCCGCCGAAGCGGTGTTGAGGCTCACGTTAAATGTCGGCACCGGTGCTCACCGGCGCGCTCAGTGAGCCATGTGGATCGGCTCACAGAAATGGCGGCACCCCCGGACCACGG
>JAJZYZ010000005.1 GCA_021797815.1 Bacillota bacterium | reverse complement strand
CTTAGGGAGGCAGGTCGCCCCCACCGGTGTGCGCCTTATCCCGGCTGTCTGGCAAATTCCAGCCGCTCGGCGTCGTCGTCGCTCCGGATACGCGGCTTCAACCAGCGCACGGCAAGGCTCGTGTCAACGGTGGTGTCGAGGCGTGTCTGCCTGTCCCGGCTGTTCCGCGCCGGCACAAACCTCTCCGGACAAACAAGCGAACAGGCGACAGTCGGGCCGTGGCTTCATCCTTGCGAGAATTGCCGCGTACTCATGTCGCCGCGCTGGTGCCCGCCGGTGACAAAACTCCGCCCGCCGCCGTCGCCGGGTGGACGGCGCCTCCCGTCCGCTGCGGCACCGGGCGCCCCCACCCGCCCTCGCCGAGACCGGGCCCACGGCCAGGTGCACGCGTCCATAAGTGGCCGGACCCACCCACCAGGGTCTTGAACCCCGCGACGGATATCCATGCGAAGGAGCCATCTTCGACCCGCGCGCGACCGTCGCAGGCAAAAACTGCGAGGTGGCCCCGGCCACAAGACAGGCCCTATCAAGGCGGCTCTGATGGGCGGCGCGTTCTGACTCCAGCGTCTCACGCAAGGCTCTACTCCACGCCACGGCCATTTGGAGCGGGCCGTACGGCATGGTTACCCGACGCACCAAGCCCCAGACGTGGTCCGCCCTACTCGACGGTGACGCTCTTGGCCAGGTTTCGCGGTTTATCGACATCCCGGTCGAGCGCGGTGGCAACATCATAGGCCAGCAGCTGCAGCGGGAGCGCGGCCAGAACCGGGGCCACTCTCTCGTCCGTGGCAGGAATCGTAATGATGGCGTCGGCCAGATCCTGCATCTCATCGGCCAGGGACTCGGGGACCACGGCCAGGACGCTCCCTCCACGGGCCCGTACTTCCATGATGTTGGAGCGGACTTTCGGCATCAGGGCTGCGGACGTGGCTACCGCGACGACGGGAACGCCCGGCTCGATGAGAGCCAGCGTCCCGTGCTTCAGTTCGCCTGCCGGATAGGCCTCCGCATGGATGTAGGAGATTTCCTTCAACTTCAGCTGCCCTTCCAGCGCCACCGCGTAGTCCAGGCCGCGGCCGATGTAAAAGACACTGGGGGCCGCCGCCACCCGGGCCACCGAGGCCCCCAGATCCCGCCGCTCGCGAAGCCACGCCGCCCCGAGCGCGGGCAGGCTCTGCAGGTGCGGGATGACCGACGACCGGGGTTCTGGGCGATGGACATCCGCGAGCGCGTCGGCCAGCAGCGCCAGGACCAGAAGCTGGGTGGTATAGGCCTTGGTGGAGCAGACAGACACCTCGGGACCGGCCCGTGTGTACAGCACACGATGCACCTCACGGGCCAGAGTCGAGCCCACGACATTGGTGACGGCCCACACCGGGAAGCCGGCGTCTTTGGCCAGCGCCACGCTGGCGAGGGTGTCGGCCGTCTCGCCCGACTGGCTCACAGCCACCACCACCGTGCCGGGAGACAGGATAGGGTGCTGGTATCGAAACTCGGATGCCACATCGACCCGCACCGGCACCCGCGCCCATTCCTCAAGCCAGCGCTGCGCCATTAGACAGGCGTGGTAGGCGGTGCCGGCCGCAATCAGCTGAACGCGCAGGACGCGCTCAAGATCCCCTGGACGCAGCCCGAGCTCCTCCAGGATGACAGCGCCATCGGCCCCTATCCGCCCTCGCAGGCAGTCTGCCCAGGCGTCCGGCTGCTCCATAATTTCTTTCAGCATGAAGTGGGGGTAGCCGCCCCGCGACGCTTCTTCCGTGGTCCACTCGATGTGCGAGGCCGTCCGGTCCACAACGAGTCCCGCCGCATCCCGAATCTCCACCCCGCGTCCCGTGACGACCGCCATCTCGCCGTTGTCAAGAATCATGACCTCGCGGGTGTAGGGCAGAAGCGCCGTAATGTCCGACGCCAGGTAGTTTCCGGTATCGCCGAGCCCCAGTACCAGGGGACTTGCCTGCCTGACCGCCACCACCGCGTCCGGCTCATCCGCCGAGACGGCGAGAAAGGCATACGCGCCCTCCAGGCGCCCGCGCGCGTAGAGCGCCCGCTCTCCGAGGGAGTGACCCTCCCCGGCTTCCAGCAGGTGCGGGATCACTTCGGTGTCGGTCTCGCTGGAAAACACGTGGCCGGATTTCTCCAGCTCGGCCCGGAGCTCCCGGTAGTTTTCGATGATGCCGTTGTGAATGGCGGCGACGCGTCCGGCGCAATCGGTGTGGGGATGGGCATTATCATCGGTGGGTGGTCCGTGCGTGGCCCAGCGCGTGTGGCCGATTCCAACATGGGCCGGCCGCGACTTATCTACGACCGCGACCAGCGACGACAGCCGACCGGCCGCCTTCTCTACATAAACGCCCTCCGACTCCACGAGCGCCACCCCGGCGGAGTCATAACCGCGGTACTCGAGCCGCTCCAGACCTTCCAGTAGAAACGGAAGCGCCGGATGGGCGCCCGCATAACCAACAATCCCGCACACGTGCGTGATCACCTTTCGTGATGGATTGTCGGGCCCGGCCTGACGGTATTGTGGCGGCATTACTGCCGACCCTTTGTCCCGCCGTTTTCGGCTGCCGAGAAGCCGGAGGTCACCCGCCGAATACTTCGAGATCCCTCACCTCGTCAACCCTCCTGCGGAGGGTTCCGGCGCTATTTGGCTGATTCCTAAGGCGCCGTTGCCGACTCCAACGCCTCCTGAACGACCGCGGCCAGGCGGTCCGCCCATTCATGAATCTGGCTCTCATCCCTCCCCTCCAACATTATGCGCAAAAGCGGCTCAGTGCCCGACGGCCGCACCACCACCCGGCCTTCCTCACCGAGCGCCTGCCTCGCCAGGATCAGGGACTCGGAAATGGCCGGATGTTCGCTCCAGCCGGCCGGGATCTGTTCCAGTTTAACATTGGTCAAGACTTGGGGATAAGTGACAAATCCGGCCGTGAGGGCCGCCAGCGGCTCTTTCGTGCTTCCCATCGCACGGAGGAGGGCAAGGGCTGTCAAAAGGCCGTCACCCGTCACCGCCCAGTCAGAGAGAATGACGTGTCCGGACTGCTCGCCGCCAAGCGCCGCCCCCGTCTCGGCCATGCGCGCGGCCACGTACCGGTCGCCCACCTGTGTTCGCTCCATTGCGATGCCATCCGCCTGCAGGGCCCGCTCCAACCCCAGATTGGACATCACCGTCGCGATGACGCGCCGGCCGGGCAGACGATCTTGAGCCGCCATCGCGCGGGCCAGCACCAGGAGGATGGCATCCCCATTCAGGATGCGTCCGTCGGCATCGGCCGCCATCACCCGGTCGGCATCTCCGTCAAAGGTGAGGCCGAGGTCGAATCCGCCTCGGCGGACCGCATCCGCCACCATCTCGGGATGCGTGGCGCCGCAGTTGACATTGATGAGATGCCCGTGCGGCTCCCCAAACAGGACGCTCACGCGGCAGCCGAGGCGCTCGAGAACACTCACGACCGTGGCGGATGCGGCCCCGTGCCCCAGATCCACCACCACGTTCAGCGGTGGAATCTGGCCGGCAAACACGCCTACGAGATGGGCGCGGTACTGTTCGACCGCCTCGGGCCACTGCCGGACCGCACCAATCCGGCCGGGGGCGGCCGGTGATGGCCGATCCTCGGTGTAGGCCCGCTCAACGGCCGCCTCTTCTTCCTCACTGAACTTCCGGCCGTCCTGTGTCAGCCACTTGAGGCCGTTATATTCGGGCGGATTGTGGCTCGCGGAAATGACGAGTCCGGCGTCGGCTCCAAGAGCGGGGACCAGATACGCCACCGCTGGCGTCGGCAGCACGCCGACGCTCAGCGCCTCCACCCCCACTTCCAGGAGGCCGGCGATCGATGCCGCCTCCAGCAGTGGTCCCGAGACACGGGTATCACGCCCCACCACCACACGGGCGCCCGGCCCGAGCCGGGAGCCAACCGTGCGCCCGAGGCGCATCGCAAGCTCGGCGGTGAGCGTGTCATTGGCGATCCCCCGCACACCGTCGGTTCCGAAGAGCGGCATAACGACCCCCATTAGCAATATTCCCGGATCTCAAAGAGGCCGGGTCACTGCACCGCGATCGTCACGGTGACCGTCGACGGCACCGATGCCGTGACCCCTGATGGCAGCTTGAGGCTCGGCGTCGCGGTCACAGAGCCCGTGGCGCCCGCGATGTCGACCGGGGTTGTGTAGACCGCGCTGATGCCGGCGAGGACGCTCGCCGGACCGTAAAGGGTCACATGCAGCGGCGACACGGAGATGGTCCCGACGCTGAATCCAGTGGCGGGCAGGCCGCTGTACTTGACAGTGACCGGCACCGTCTTGTCCGGCGACACGGTCACGTCGGCCAGGCGGCTCGAGGGAGAGACCGTCACGCCCTTCACTGGCACCCCGTCCCTGTTCACGGCCACCAGGGCCGCCTGGATGGAGAAGGAACTGGTCTGCCCGGACAGGGGCAGACGCGCGACCACCGCCGCCACCTTCTTCACGGCCCCCACCGGGCCTTTCACCACCGCATGGGGGTTCGGGATGCTCGTCGCCTGGACTCCATAGCCGTCGGCGAGATTGCCGGAGGTTTGCAATTTGACGGAAAAACTCTTGGAGGCGTACTCGATGACGGTGACCGTCACGGTCGAGGGCGTCACGCTGACGAGAGACGTGCCGGCCGGTACCGTCGCGCTTACCGGGAGCGTATAAGTCCCCGGACGGGCAATTTTATTCAGGTTCACATAGGCGGCGGCACCGACACTGGAGACCGCGCTCGGGGTGCCCCGAATGTCGACCGTGACTTCTGCCGGCCGTGGGGCGACCACGTGCAGCGCGGGCGACACTGGCGGCGTCCAGCTTACAGACGCCGCGACGCCCTTCTCCACCTGCTGAGGGGTCGAGGTGTTCACCTGGACCCACACCGCCACCGCCACCAGCACCGCCAGGACCTTGAGCGCCGTATCGTGTTCGAATAGCCAGTCCATCAGCGCCCGAACCCTCTCTGCCAGATCCAGAGCGGGTTATGCGTGCGCGCGCGGAACAGCTGACCCAAAAGCTCGCGCAGCGAACGGTCGTCGAGACGACGGTTCAGGTGACCTTCGACCGCGAGCGAAATCGTCCCCGTCTCCTCCGATACCACGACAATAGCGGCATCCGACTGCTCCGACAGTCCGAGCGCCGCGCGGTGGCGGCTTCCGAGCTCACTCCCGGGCGTGGCGCTGTCGGTGAGCGGCAAGAACGCACCGGCCGCCACCACCCGCTCTCCGCGGATAATCGCGGCGCCGTCGTGCAGGGGCGTGTTGGGCACAAAGATGTTCTCCAACAGGGCCGCCGTGACCATGGCCTCCAGCGGCACCCCGGTGGCGGCGTACTCACGAAGTCCGGTCTGCCGCTCGATCACGATGAGGGCACCGGTGCGGGACCGTGACAGGTGTTCGGCCGCCCGCGCGATCTCGTCGATGACATGGTTCATGTCAACCTCTTCGTGCGGCATTAAGAGCGGGGTCTCGCCCAGAAAGCGACCCTGGCCCAGCTGTTCCAGGGCCCGGCGGAGTTCGGGCTGGAACACAATCGGAATGGCCACAATGAGCATGGCCTGAATGTCCTGCAGGATCGCGTGCGTGGCCTTCAAGTGGAGCCACTGCGAGACCGGAACGGCCAGCAGCACGATGATGATGCCCTTGATGAGCTGAACGGCACGGGTTCCCCGGATAAGCTTGAAGAGGCGGTAGAACCCATATGCCACGATGGCGATGTCAACCAGAGACAGGAGCCATCCGGACCAGTTCAGAGATTCAATGAATGTTGGCACGTCATACCCTCCGGCAGCCGCTGGCGGGGTCGCGGGCTGGCCACAGCCTGTATGATAACCTGGGAGCCGGAGGCATGGCCATGTCCGTTCGGAACTCCAGGGATTCCGAGGACGTCCTCAGTATATCCCAACCCGGCAAACCGGAAGCCCGCCCGCCTATGCGGGCGATTACGCGCGTGAGCATGGTCTTGAGCCTCTTCTTCAGCATCCTGATTGAACTGTGGCTCCTCTCACTGCGCATACGCCTGTACGGAGCGGATGCCGAGCGCGACCATATGGAGTCCCTGTTCCGACGCCAGGCCCGCCGCTTCCGCCAAACGGCCGAGGTCATGGGCGGCCTGCTGGTTAAGGTGGGCCAGTTCCTCTCAAGCCGGGTCGACCTCCTCCCGCAGCCGTACATCCAGGAGCTGGGCGTGCTGCAAGATAGCGTGCGGCCGGCGCCGTGGCCCGCCATCCACAAGATCCTCGAGCACGAGCTCGGGGATGTGGCCCAATTGTTCGCCACGTTTGACCCGAATCCCATCGCCTCCGCCTCGTTAGGCCAAGTGTACCGCGCCGACACCTGGACAGGCCAAACACTGGCCGTGAAAATCCAGCGTCCGGACATCGACCGCATCGTCGCTATTGACCTGCGCGCCCTCCGCCTCGTCGTGGCGTTCACCACCTACTTGACCCGCTTCGGGCGCACCTTTGACCTGATGGCGTTGTTCCAGGAATTTCAGCGCACCGTGCACGAGGAGCTTGACTACAATCTCGAGGCCGAACACGCCCGGCGCATCGCCGAAGACGGCGCCGGCTTCGACTGGCTTGTGGTGCCTTCAGTGCATGCCGACATGAGCACCCGGCGGGTCTTATCCATGGCATACAAGCCCGGCATCAAAATTTCGGACGTCGACTCGCTGACGGCCGCCGGGCACTCACGGACGGTGCTTGCGGAGCGCGTTATCCACCTGTATCTGCACATGGTCATGGACACCGGCTTCTTTCACGCCGACCCCCATCCCGGCAACATCCTGGTCGACGAAGACGGCCGCATCGTGCTCCTGGACCATGGCATGACCGGCCACATTCCTCAGATCGCCCGCCGCCAGATCCGCCGGCTTTTTGTCGGGGTGTCGGAGCGGCGGGCCGCCCTCATCGTCGACAGCCTCCTCGCGCTCGGAGTCGTGCGGCCAGAGGCCGACATCCGCCGGCTCCGGGCCCGTGCCGGCTATCTGCTTGAGCGCTATTACGCGGAGACCCTGACCGATGTGACCCAGCTTGATCTCGACAGTCTGTTCCACGATCTTGAGCAGCTGGTGCGTGACGAGCCCATTCAGTTCCCCGCATCCTTTGCCTTTCTGGGCCGGGCCATCAGCATGCTGATGGGCCTCGCGGAGATGCTGGATCCGTCGGTGAACCTCATCAATCTCTTCCGCCCCTATGCGGAACGGTTCGTCACCGAAGAGGCGGGCGGCAGGCTTGGCTACCTGGCCCACCGGGTTCAGGACTGGGCGGGGTCAGTCACCGCGCTGCCGCCAGTCGCCCTGCGGGTCCTTCGCCAGGCGGAGGACGGAGAGCTTGAGACCGCCATCCGCTGGGTTGATGGTGCGGACGAGTTAAAACGGGTGAGCCGGCAGGTGGGGGGACTCATCGCCGCGCTCTATGTGACGGGGTTTTCCGTCCTCGGCGTGTGGCTTCTCACGCTCGGCTGGAGAGAGTCGGCCTACTTTGCTTTCGGCTGGGCGGGCCTGCAGCTGGTCTGGCGCTGGTGCCGGAGCCGCCGCTCGCGCTGACTCCTCGATCCGACACCGGTTGGCTCCTGAACGCCGGCGTCGCGCCATGCTCCCCGCCCCGTTTTCGGGTGGTGCGTCCGGAAGCGGCCGCGGTCTTGACCTCTTCACGGTCGTGCCGCTGGCGGCCTCAGGGTTTCCCACCGTCCGCCGGCGCTCATCGACGCCCACGCACGGGCAGTCCCATCTGTGTCCTCTCGCGCCGCCAAGGCGGCCGGTCCCCGCCGTCATCGCGCGCATGGCTATCCGGCCCAGGGGGCGGCGCCATCCCCAGTCCTATGGAAAGGGCCGTGCCCGTCTCCCACCGGGGTCAGTGAATCTGGCTCTCGTCCCATGGCGAGTGCTTTGGCGCGGCCTCCCGTAGCCGGTGTGAGACGAGGGGCAATGGGGCGGTCGCCGAGACGCCGCCCCGGTGCGCCATGCCCCTTCCCGGCCACCACGCCGTACAGGGCCCGCCTCCCGGTCCTCGCTCGCGCCGGACTGCTCGGGGCGGCGGGCGCCGGACGTCGTGCCGGGCTCAGAAAGGTTTTGCGCTAGAATGGACGGACTACAACTTCGGGGCTAAGGGGCGTCTTTTCGGTGCGAGACCGTGCGTCGGATTCAGATTCGGAAACTGTACGGTGAGCGGGGCGCTTCCCACAGGCGGCGGGTCGACTCGACCTTCCTCCGTCACAGACGCCTATCGCGCCTGCCGGATGCTCGTCCGGAACCACTACGAAAACTTTATGGTCGCCTCGCTGTTCACGCCCCGTCCTCTCCGCCCCTATATGTGGGCGCTTTATGCTTATGCGCGGACAGTTGACGACATCGGCGACGAGGCGGCGGGCGACCGGCTCCTTCTCCTGGACCAGACCGAGGAGGCGCTCCGCGAGTGTGTTGAAGGGCGGCGGACCAGCCCCCTCTTTATTGCCCTGGGGGATGCCATCGACCGCTGCCGGCTTCCCCTGGAACCCTTGGCAGCTCTGATTGACGCCAACCGCCGGGACCAGGATCCCGAGCCGTTTGCAACCTATGCGGATCTGGAGGCGTACTGCCGGGGGTCGGCCCAGACCGTGGGCCGGCTCGTGCTTCGCATCTTTGGCTATGACGATGCCGAGCTTGATGGCTTGTCGGACCACACCACAACCGCCCTGCAGCTGGTGAACTTCTACCAGGACCTGCGGCTCGATGCCCGTCGCGGCCGGCTTTATCTGCCCGTCGACGAGATGGATCGCTTCGGCGTGCGGCGGGAAGACCTTCTGGAATCCAGCATGACAGGACCCCTCTCCGCCCTCCTGCGATATTCTTATGATCGTGCGTGGGCTCTCTTTGAGGCGGGGCGGCCGCTTGAGCATCGTGTGAGCCGGACGCTTGCCCGCCAGCTTCAGCTCTATCGGCTGGGCGGGTCGGCGGTGCTGTCGCAGCTTGAAGCCCTCCGCACCCTCGGCCGTCTTGATCGACCGGCGCTCTCGACCGCAGGCAAGATCCGTCTCGTGCTGCGGGTCCTGACGGGGGCGGCGGCATGACGCTAAGCGAGGCGCGCCGCGCCTGCGCCGCCATCACGCGCGAGCAAGCCGGAAGCTTCTACTACGGCCTGCGGCTCCTGCCGGCTGCGAAGCGCCACGCGCTGTACGCCGTCTATGCCTGGAGCCGCGCGGCCGACGACGCCGTGGACGACTTTGTCGGTGACGAGGCCCGTGTGCGGCTTGATGCGGCCCGAGCGCTCATCACGGAGGCGATCTCCCCGGAGTATGAGACCTCCAAGCACGCCGTGGCCGTGGCGCTGGGCGACGCCGTGCGCCGGTACCGGCTTCCGGCCGGGCCCTTCTGGGCCCTTCTGGAGGGCATGGAGATGGATCTGGAGGGGCGGCGCTACCAAACTTTTTCAGAGCTTTTGGAGTACTGCCGCTCCGTCGCGGGCACGGTGGGAGAACTCTCGGTGCGGGTCTTCGGATTCGAAGATCCGGCAGCGCTTGAGCGCAGTCAGGATCTGGCCCTCGCCCTGCAGCTCACGAACATCCTGCGGGATCTGAGCGAAGACCTCGAACGGGGACGGGTATACCTCCCGCTCACGGAGATGGCGGACGCCGGGTATTCTCTCGATGACCTGCAGGCTCGCCGCCGTGGAGACGCGTTTCTAGCGGTCTGCAGCCGCCAGGCGGACCGGGCGGAGGCCCTCTTTGCCTCTGCCCGGCCGCTGGTGGAGCTTGTCGATGCCGACGCCCGGCGCTGCCTCATGGCGCTGTCCGCCGTATACGAGGAGACCCTGCGCCGCATCCGCGCGTCCGGGTTCAACCTGTTCGGCCCCCGGATCCGCGTGCCCCGCTCCGCGCAGTTAAAGCTCCTCGCCGGTGTGGTGAGAGGGCGGGCGTCCGTTCCCGCCCGGTTGCGTTAGGCCATGGGCTCTTCTCCCGCTCTTTTCGCCCGGCAGGCGCCACGGCTTGGTCGGCGAAGGCACCATAGGAGAACGGTCACCGGCGCTCCCGCTAATCGTTAAGAACGATCTGGGGCGGCTCCTCATGCACGGGGAACCCAAAGCCGCCACGCCGGCTTCGGTTTGGTCCGGATCCGGTGCATCCCGTGCTATGCCGCGCAGCCGGCGAGGAGCTGACGCTCTCCGCTTTTGGCGCTGGCGGTCCGTGACCACGCGGGTGCGCGCACTTGATAAACTGGCGCGGGAGGCATGCCATCTGCCCGTTTATCTATATCTGGTGCGCCATGGAGAGACGGTATGGAATGTCGAGGGCCGTGTGCAGGGCCACGAGGACTCCCGGCTGACGGCGCGGGGTGAGGCGCAGGCGCGCGCGGCCGGCCGCGCGCTCTCCCGCATCGCCTTCAGCCATGCCTACGTGAGCCCGTCGGGCCGCTGTCGGCGCACGTTCGAGCTTATGGGCGAAAGCCTCGTTCTAAAGCCTCCCGTGACGGTGACGGAAGAGATTCGGGAAATTGGTCATGGACTGTGGGAGGGACATACCGAGCCCGAAGTCAAAGTGCTGACACCGGAGAGCTGGGCATTATATCGGGAGAGTCCGGATGAGTTTCCGGGCGCCCCTGGCGGGGAGTCGCTGCACGCGGTCCGGCGCCGCGCGATGGCTCTCCTCCGCCGCGCTGTAAGCGCCGCCTCTTCGGGTTCACGACTGCTGTTCGTGACGCACGGCGTCACCACGAAGGTAATCCTCACCACCGTGTCGGCCGGGTCTCTGAAGTCCCTTTGGGCGCCGCCTCCCGTCTATGCCGGATCGATTTCCCGGCTCGCAGCGGACGACACCGTCCGATCGACCGGAGCCGACGGAACCGAGGACCATGAAGGCTTTCGCGTCCTGTCGTGGCCAGAAGAGGTGACCGCCGGCAAACCGGAAGACGGATGACGCCGTGATAACGGCAGGTGCGGCATCTGATGGGTCGGGGCCCGTGCAACAACACGGCCGGCTCGCTTGCTCCCTGGCCGTCGGTCGCATCCGCGGACGCGGCCGCGCTCCCGCCTTCTCAGGGGTGGGTGACGGCCTCTGCCTGGACGAAGTACGCCAGCGCCTGCAGCTCCAGCGACAGGTCGATGTTGCGCACGTACACGGATTCGGGCACGGACAGGGCAGTCGGCGCAAAGTTCAAAATGCCGCGGATGCCGGCCTGCAGGAGACGGGCGGCCACGGCTCCGGCGGCGTCGCTCGGCACGGTGATGATGCCGAGCGAGGCCGCCTCCTCGGCCGCCACCCGATCGAGGCTCTCGAGACCCAGAATGGTCGTGCCCGCGACCTCCCGCCCGACTTTCAGCGGATCCACATCAAAGAGGCCCACGATGCGCACATCTTGATGGGTTCGGGCGACGAAATTCGCAAGAGCCGTGCCAAGGTGGCCGACGCCCACCAGTACGGCCCGCACCCCGGCATCGAGACCGAGAATGCGGCGGATCTGACCGGCCAGCGCCCGGCCGTCGTACCCTACGCCGCGGGTTCCAAACGCCCCAAAATAGGCAAGGTCCTTGCGGACTTGCTCTGAGGAAAAGCCGGTGCGCCGCCCCAGTTCCGACGACGTCCAGCGGGCGTCCGCCGTCTCCTCCAGCGTCCGCAGGTACGCCGGCAGCCGGCGTACCGTGGCGCCAGGAATCCGGCGTCCGGGCGGGTTCGTGGCGTCATCGCGGCGGTCCATGCGTTCTCCTCCTGCCCCTTCAGTACGGCCGGGCCACCACGAATCCCGCCAGTTGTTCCAACGCGTCCCGGGCTCCGCTCTTCGGAAGCGCTGAGAGGGCCTGCACGGCCGCAGCTACGTGGCCCTCCGCCATCCGTTCGGTGTCGCGGATGGCTCCGGTCTCCTCCAGGATGGCCAGTGCCGCCTGACGACCCGCGTCGTCCTGACTCGACAGCGCGTCCACCAGCTCCCCGCCGCGGCTGGAACGGTCCAGGGCGTAAATGACCGGCAGGGTCATAACCCCCTGGCTGAAGTCGGAGGCGACGGCCTTGCCGAGCTTCACCGGGTCGGCGACCAGGTCGAGGAGGTCGTCGTAGATCTGAAAGGCCATGCCCACGTGCTGCCCGTACTCGGTAAGCGAGTCCCGGATCGAAGGTGCCGCCCGCACCGACAGGGCACCGAGCCGGCAGCTGGCCGCCAGAAAGTGCGCCGTCTTACCCTCGATGCGGCGGAGATACTCCTCCTCGCTTGGAACCTGCCCTACCTGAAGCGTTTCTTGGATCTCCCCCGCGCACATCACACGCACCACGCGGGCCGCCACATCCACCACTTTCGGCTGACCGGTGCCGGCCAGAATTTCAAAGGCTCGGGCAAATAGAAAGTCGCCGGCCAGCACCGCCACCTGGTCGTTGAACGCCGCCCGCAACGACGGCATCCCGCGGCGCATCTCCCCCCGGTCCACGATGTCGTCGTGCACCAAGGTCGCCATGTGGATAAGCTCGACCGCCACGGCCACGGGAATCGGCGGCGACATCTCTCCCGCCGCCGCGCGCGCCGTCAGGATCACGAGCGACGGGCGCACGCGCTTGCCGGAGGCGGCCAGTAGATAGTCAGCCACCCGCTGTACGAGTGGGTTCTCCTGCCGCAGCACGTCATGCAGCCGGGCGTCGACAATCAAAAGGTCGTCGGCGACAGACTGAAAAGGATCGCCCAGTGCGCCGGGAGCCATCTTGGGTTCACTCATATCCGAGACCCCCTCCCCGGACTGCCGGGCTCATCTCCCAAATCCTCATCCTAGCGGATCTGTGGGCCAGGCGTCCTAGCGGAGCCAGGTAAATGTCGCCGCCTGAGCCACAAAATGCAGGAGCGGCTCCGGGTACACGCCAATAAAGAGCGTGGCCAGCCCCGCTCCCGCCACCACCACCGCCGCGCCCACGGACCAGCGCGCCGGTCGACCCTCTCCCGGCCGAAACATATATTGAATAGGACGGAAGTATACGCCGAGGCTCACGAGCGTCGCGACGACGAGCCCGATGGCCATTCCCCACTGATCGCCCTGAAGAGCGCCCTTGATGAGGTAGAACTTCCCGAAAAATCCCGCCGTCAGGGGGATTCCGGCCAGAGACAGAAGCGCCACCGTGAGGCCCGCCGCAAGCCACGGCTCTCGATGCGCGAGTCCGGTCAGGTCCTCCATCTGGGCGCCCTCCTGCTGGCCCTCCAGCACCCGGATGACAGCGAAGGCCAGAACAACGGCCATGCCGTACGGGAGCAGATAGAAGAGGGCGGCCTGAGCACCCGACACCGTGTGCGAGGCGATGCCCACCAGCACGTAGCCGGCGTTGCCGACCCCGGACCAGGCCAGAAGGCGTTTCAGGTCTCGCTGCGGGAGTGCCATGAGGTTTCCCGCCAGCATGGTCAACACCGCGAAATAGCCCAGGGCAAGCCCCCACACCCCCGAGGTCAGGGAGAAACCGAACGCCAGCACGCGCAGGAGAGCGGCCGCGGCCGCCACTTTGGTGCCGAAGGCCATGAAGGTTGCCACCGGCGTCGGGGAGCCCTCATAGACGTCCGGCACCCACATGTGAAACGGCACCATGGCGAGCTTGTAGCCGAGGCCGACAATCACGAGCGCCAGGCCAGCTCCCAGAAGAACCGGTACCAGGTGCAGGGTCGTGTAGTTGATGAAGGTGACCGTGCCGGTCGACCCGTACAGGAGCGCCATGCCAAACAGGAGAACGCCCGACGAGAACGCACCCGTGAGAAGGTACTTGATTCCCGCCTCCGCCGAACGCGCGTCACGCCGGCTCGCGGCCAGAATGTAGAGCGGAAGCGACAGCAGCTCAAGTCCCAAGAACAGGAGGATGAAGTTCGCCGCGAGTCCCATGATCATACCGCCCAGTCCCGCCAGCAGCAGGAGGGCCGGAAACTCGACGGTGTAACGCTCGGAGTCGAAAGCCAGCAGGAGGCCCGCCACCACCGCCGCCGTCACCATGATGTTCACGACCAGGCCATAGCCGTCGGCCACCATCATCCCGCCCACGAGGTGAGACGTCGGGTGCAGCGTATAGGAGCGCACGCCGGCGGCCACCGCAAACACGAGTCCGCTCCAGTAGGCGGCGTTCGAACGCTCCCTCACGACCATGGCCAGGATGAGGGTCGCGAGGACCCCCAATCCCATCAGGAGCTCCGGTTCCAGCACCGGGTTGATCATTGGGCGCTGCCTCCCTGCCGGACGAGTGCGACCACGTGATAGGGCGAGGGTCTGAGCGTGCCCACGTGCCCTGTGATGGCCGCCGGCCACACGCCCAGCAGCACCACCAGGGCCGCCAGCACCCCGATCAGGCCCACCTGTCCGAAGTTGAGGTCGACGGCCGCCGCCTCCTCACGCGGCGTGGACTGCATCGCGCCCTGGAAGAGGCGGATCATGTACCAGCTGGCGACGATCAGCACCACGCCGGCCACGACCGCCGCGGCCACGTTGGCGCGAATCAGACCTTGAAAGATCATGTACTCCCCGGCAAAGCCCGCCAGCCCCGGGAGTCCCAGCATGGCCAGTGCAAACAGCTGAAACCACGCCGACAGTCTCGGAAGCCGGCGATTCAGACCCGACAGGCCCGACAGGGCGCGTGACCCGGTGCCGCGCTCCAGCCAGCCGAGCAGGAGAAAGAGTCCGCCGGCCATGAGTCCGTGCGCCACCATGTAGAACGTGGCGCCCACTGCCCCGGCCGTCGTGAGCGAAAAGATGCCAAGAGAGATCATCCCCATGTGCGACAGCGAGGCGTAGGCCGCCGTCATCTTGACGTCGCGGCCTCTGAGGGCGATGACCGCTCCATATACCAGGCCCACCGCCGCAAGCGCTATGAGCCATGGCTCCCAGGCCCGCATCTGCGGATAGAACAGCGGCACCAGCACGCGCAGCATCCCAAATACCCCGAGCTTCGACAGCACGCCCGAAATGAGCGCCGTGACAGGCGGCGGTGATTCGCCATAGGCCGAGGGCATCCAGCCATGCAGCGGCCACAGCGGGGCCTTGATCATGAACGCCACCAGGAAGGCGATAAACAGCCACGGACCCGCCGCCCCGTGAAAATTGGTAGCGGCCAGACTCGCCAGCTGAAAGGTGAGGTGGCCCGTCTGCGTCTGATGAATCATGCCGACCGCCACCACGCCAATCAGCATGAAGAACGATCCGAACAGGTTCATGATGAGCCAGCGCAGAGCCGTAGCGTGCCCGTTCTCACCCGCCCACCCAGACAGGAGGAAGAAGATCGGGATGAGAACCACTTCCCAGAACACATAGAAGCTGACCAGGTCCTGGGCCAGAAACACGCCGAGTGCCGCCGATTCGCTCACCAGGATCCAAAAGTAGTAGGCGGGCCGCTCCGCGCGTGGCGAGGCCAGGATAACGGCCGGCACCAGCACGGTGCTGAGGCCGACCAGAAAGAGTCCGAGCCCGTCGGCCGCCAGGTGAAAGTGGATCCCGAGCTCCGGTATCCAGTTCCAATTGACACCGGGCCCCGTGTGGGCCAGCAGGGTCACGAACAATGCCAGATCAACCAGACTCACGATGAGCGCGATGGCCTTGGCCCAGGCACGCGGGAACAAGAAGCCCAGAAGGCCCACCCACGGCACCAGCACCAACCCGAACACCTGCATCAAACGGCCTCCCCCCGGGACGAACTCCGGGCCCTAAAAACCTCTACGACTTACATCCGGACCAGGAAGTACGCCAGCACCACAACCATCCCCATCATCATCGCCAGCACGTACCGGCGAATCTGGCCGGTTTCGATGGGACGGAGATCGTCGGAGAACGCGGCCACTTCCCCTGCTACCGCATCAAGCGCCCTTACGAACCCAACGTTTACCCGGCGCACACCGTCGCCGAGAGCCTGGAACGGCACCACGGCCGCCCACCGCCACACCGCATCCGATCCCCACGCCTGCAGGCCAAGGACGCCCGCACCGCGCTCGTTGCCGGCGTACGCGCCCTTGCCCTGCCGCACGTACAGGACGATGGCCGCTCCGATGCCGATGAGTGCGAGCAGCACCGCCACCGCCGTTCCCCAGACGGGCCCGCTCCGGATGGCGTAGGTGGCCCCGCCCGCATATGTGTCGAATGTGGGGCCGAGCCAGCTGTTGAGCCAGCCGCCCAGCACGTCTCCGAAGATGCAGAGCGCGCCCAGAATCACGACCGGGATGGTCATCACGAGCGGCGCCTCATGGGCGTGCTGATGGAGTTTCTCGTCGCGGGGCTTGCCAAGGAACGTCAGACTGAACACCCGGAACATGTAGAAGGCGGTCAGACCGGCTGTGAAGGCCCCGACCGCCCACAACAGGGCGTGGCCCTCCAGCAGCGCCTGGCCGAGAATGGCCTCCTTCGAGAAGTAGCCGGCAAAGCCCGGAATCCCGGAAATGGCCAGCGTCGCTACCAGAAAAGACACGGCCGTCACCGGCATCTTCCGGAATAGCCCGCCCATCTTCTGCATGTCTTGCTCACCCGAAAGCGCGTGAATGACGCTCCCGGCGGCGAGGAACAGGAGGGCCTTGAAGAAGGCGTGGGTCACGAAGTGAAACACGCCCGCCGCGTACGCGCCTATCCCCACGGCCAGAAACATGTAGCCCAGCTGACTCACCGTCGAATAGGCCAGCGCCCGCTTGATGTCCCGCTGAAAGACGGCCACGGTGGCCGCAAACAGTGCCGTAAACGCCCCGATGGCGGCGATGGCGGCCGCGACTCCCGGCGCCAGATGCAAAAGCGGGTAGAGCCGCGCCATGAAGTACACGCCGGCCGTGACCATCGTGGCGGCATGAATCAGGGCCGACACCGGAGTCGGGCCCTCCATCGCGTCGGCGAGCCATATGTGCAGAGGGAACTGGGCCGACTTGGCCATGGCCCCGATGTAGAGCAGGATGGCCACCCAGGTGAAGAACGCGGAGCCTGGCGCCGCGTGCTGGAGCGCACTGAAGAGGCCCGGATAGGACAGGGTACCGAAGTGCTGATAGAGGAGGACGATGCCGATAAGAATGCCGACGTCGCCCACGGTGTTGACAACCAGGGCCTTCTTGGCCGCACGCACGGCGCTCGCCCGCTCGTACCAGAAGCCAATCAGCAGATAGGACGACAGCCCCACCAGCGCCCAGCCTATGAGAAGGATGAGCAGATTGCCGGCCAGCACCAGCAGCAGCATGGAGAAGATGAAGAGATTCAGCTCGGCAAAGTAGCGGCCGACGTCTGGATCGTCGCCCATATACCCGTTCGAGTAAACGTGAATCAAGAACCCGACGCCGGTAATGATGAGAATCCAGACCGCCGCCAGGGGATCCAAGTAGAAGCGCCAGGCGATGGACGGGCCAAACCCGGTGGTCCAGGTAAAGAGGCTGCCCGTTACGACGCGGTGCCCGGCCGGCAGCGCGGCCAGGTGCACCGTCGCCGCCACCGAGAGCGCAAAGGCCACGCCGATGAGAAGAGTCGCCCAGATCCCCGCCGTCCGGCGGGGCAGGATGGTCTTGAAAACCATTAAGGTCGCGGCTCCGAGCAACGGCAGGCCGATGATTTCGGTCAACGTGATCATGACTTTCCTCCCATCGCCTACCCCTTCATCTCGGATATCTCATCGATATCGAGACGCGGACGGCGGTGGTAGATCCAGACGATGAGGGCGAGGCCAATGCCCACCTCAGCGGCGGCGGTGGCCACGATGACAAACGCCATCACCTGTCCCGTCATCTGGTGAAACTGATGCGCATACGACACGAACGCCAGGGCCGCCGCGTTCCACATCATCTCGGCTGACATGAACATGATGAGCGGATTGCGGCGGACCATCACCCCCGCGGCACCCACGGCAAATATGGCGCCTGCCAGTCCCACCACCCAGGATGTCGGCATCAGCGGACCTCCTTCACGGCAGCAGCGGCGGGATCCGGACGGTTCAGCACCATCACGCCCAGCGCGGCCGTCAGCAGCATGAGTGCCACCACGGCGAGGTACGGAAAGTCCGGACCCCAAAGCAGGCGCCCCATGTCCAAGAGTCCCCCGTAGCCGGTGGGAGCCGGCCCTCGAGGCGGCGTACCGGTCACCCGCACCGCCACTCCGGCCAGAAGCGCCCCGCCCAGGATGGCCAGAAAGGCGGCCAGGCCGCGCTGCGCCGGCAGCGACTCGCGCGCATCCTGGTCCTCCTTGCCCGCCGAGAGCAGCGTCACCACGAACAGGAAGAGGACCATGATGGCTCCGGCGTAGACAATCACCTGCGCGGCCGCCAGAAACTCGGCCCGCAGCAATAGATAGAAGATGGCCAGGATCACCACATGCCCGATGAGGGCCAGCGCACTGTGCACGGGATGCTTCGCCAACACGACGGCCAGCGCAAAGCCCAGCGCCAGTATCGCCAGGATGATGAATCCGATCACCACCGCTGCCCCTCCCTTCGACTTTGCCCCTCGGCCGCTGCGGTCCCTACCGGCGGACCGGCGGCGCCAAGAGCTCGTCCTTCTTCGCAATCATGTCCCGCCGGTCGTAGGCGGCCAGTTCGTTGAAGGGCGTGAGCCGCACCGCGTTGGTGGGACAGGCCTCCTCGCACATCCCGCAGAAGATGCAGCGAATGAGGTCCACTTCGTAATCCACCGCGTAGCGTTCCGTCCACGACACCGTCCGGTCTCCCTCGGCCCCCGCGGCCACCACGCGGATGGCGTGGGCCGGGCACACCGCCTCGCACAGCCCGCAGCCGACGCACAGCTCGTGGCCGTCCTCGTCCACGGCCAGCATGTGCTTGCCCCGATAGCGCGGCGCCAGCTCGCGCCGCTTTTCCGGGTAAGGATACGTGTCGCGCGGCTCCTTCAACATGGACAGCGTCGTCTTCATGCCCGACGCGATTCCCTTCAAGGCTTCTAACATGGGGACGGCCTCCTTTCTGCTTTTCGGCAATCCGCTTCACCGCCATCTGCTCCCCGTCCACTCATCGGAGACGCTTCCCAGCCGATCTACAGCACCCCGGTGGCGAATGCGGCCGTGCCCAGGAAGTACACGAACGCGATGGGCAGGAGCACCTTCCAGCCAAAGTCCATCAGGTGATCGTACCGGAAACGTGGCAGTGTTGCCCGCACCCAGATGAAGAGCAGCAAGAATGCCCCGACTTTGAGCAGGAACCAGATGATGGGGGGCAGGAACGGAAAGCCGAGCCAGCCGCCAAAGAACAGCGTCACGGCCAGGCCCGAGGCCGTGATCATGTTGACGTACTCCGCGATGAAGTACATCGCGAACCGGATGCCCGAATACTCGGTGTGATAACCGGCCACAAGCTCCGACTCCGCCTCCGGCAGGTCGAACGGGGTCCGGTTGGTCTCCGCCATGGCCGTGAAGAAAAAGATCAGGAACGGAATGATCTGGGGAATGAAGAGCCAGATATGGTGGGCGCCCTGCCACTGCACGATCTTTTCCAGATTGGCGGTGCCGGTCATCACCAGCACGCCCATGACCGACAGGCCCATGGCAAGCTCGTAGGAAATGACCTGGGCCGAGGAACGGATCCCTCCCAGCAGGGAGTACTTGTTCTGCGATGCCCAGCCGCCCAGCACGATGCCGTAGACGCCGAGGGAACTGAAGGCGAAGGCATAGAGCAGGCCCACGGAAGGGTTGGCGATATCGAGGCTGATGGTCAGCCCAAAGAGATGAATGGGTGCTCCGAAGGGGACAACGGCATCCACCGCCAGCGCCGCCGTCAGAGCGACCACCGGCGCGAGCCGGAACACCCAGGGATCGGCCGCCGTCGGCATCAGATCTTCTTTGTTCATCATCTTGATGCCATCCGCCACCGGCTGCAGGAGGCCGGCGGGCCCGACCCGGTTCGGACCGAGGCGGAGCTGGAAAAAGCCCAGCAGGCGGCGCTCCAAGAGCATCGTGTAGGCGAATCCGCCCATCAGAATACCAATCAGGACCACGATCTTGACCACCAGGATGACGATCGGCAGTATCACCGGCTGGCCACCTCTTCCACCGCCCGGACGGCCACCGCAATGCCGCCCAGCCGGTTGATGGGAACACCTCTGAGTCCGCGGGGGACAAAGACCCGCCCGCGCGGAATGCGTGGGTCACCCCGCACCCCGACGCGAAAGCTCCGGTCACCGGAAGACAGCTCGACCGGACCGGAACCGGTCAGCAGTCCGAGGTCCGCCAGATCCGCCGGATGCATCCGGGCCGGACGGTCCTCTTTTGTGCGGGCAGCGACCTCGCTCGGATCATGGGTCAAGGCCACCTCGAGCCCGCTGATGAGCCTGAAGCCGGACTCCGCCGCCGGAGGCGGCGAGACCGGCCTTACCGATCCCTCGAGGGGGGGCAGGACCAGCCGGTCGTCGACCGTTCCCTCATAGGGGTCCCACTCGTCGAGTTTCCGCAGCGGGGTTCCATAGGCGCGGGCCACGGCCTGCAGAATGTTGCGCGTCGGACGCGCCTGACCCGGTGCGCTGGCGGCCCCGCGACCCGTTTGCAGGCGACCTTCCATGTTGACGTAGGTGCCCGCTTCCTCCGCCCAGGCGGCCGTGGGCAGTACCCCGGCCAGGAGTTCGGCGCCATCGGGCGGAAACACGCCGCCGAAGTACACCTCCGGGCAGCGTTCGAGAGCCCGGGCCGCCAGATCGCCATCGGGGAAGTCCCGTACGGGGTCGGCGCCCCACAGCAGAAGCACCTGGATGCGCCCGTCGGCGGCGTCCATCAGGATCCGCCGGCTGGTTTCATAGTCGGTGGGAATGCCGACGCGTGCGGCGGCCAGCCAATTGCGCGGACCAAACGTGGGGAGCACCCGGGTCGGATGCTCACCGCGCGCCCGTGCGAGCGCCACCAGGGCCGGGGCCAGATCCTGCTCTCGCCCGTCCCACAGGACGGTAAGGGCCCCGGGCTCCATGAGCGCCTGCCCGAGACGGACCAGCGACTCGTCGGCCGGCGCGAGCCCTTCGGCCGCGAGGCGGGCGTCGGGATGCTCGCTCACCCCCGCCGTGGCGGCCGCCAGCGCCGCCGCCATGCCCCCCGGTTCCACGACCCATTCCTCGCCGGCCAGGGTGTCTCGCAGGAGATGGCGGTCGCCGAGCGCCTTTACCACAAGGCCGCGCCGGCGCACATTTTCGCGCAGAGCCAGGTGCACCACCGGTGCCGACTCATAGGGATCGGTGCCCAGCAGCAGCACGGTGTCGGACTGGTCCAGCTCGGCGAACGTGCCGAGGAGCGCCAGCGGCAGGTCGGCCTCCACCGGCTTTACGAGACCCGCCCGCGACCCGCCCAGCACCTCATCCGCAAACCGGCGCAGCGCGTAGTGGTCTTCCACCGTGTGCGAGCCGCCGGTGAGCACGGCGACGGCGTCCGGCCCGTGTTCACGCACCACCGCCGCCAGCCGCTGTCCCAGCACCTGGGCCGCGCGCCCGACTGTCACCGGCTCTCCGTCCAGCCGTGCCTCCGTAAGCCGGGTGGGATGGGCGCCGAAATCGTACGTAAAGCGTCCGTGATCGCACAGCCAGCCCCACTGTCCGGGTGTCGGCCGACCTTCGAGCCGCACCACCTGACCGTCACGGCCCGTGACCGACGACGAGCAGCCCACCGGGCACTGGCTGCAGTAAGTGTCCTCGCGCTCGATGTTCCAGGGCCGGGCCCGGTAGTGATACGGCTCCGACAGCAGGGCCCCCACCGGACACAGATCTATCACGTTGCCGGAAAACGGAGACGTCAACGGTATCCCGGGCACGTTGGTTATGACGGTGTGGACGCCGCGGCCATCCATCAGCAGCTCTTCCTCACCGACGTACTCGCCCATGAACCGCACGCAGCGCTGACACAGCACACAGCGCTCCTGGTCCACCAAAATATACGGGCTCACCGGATACTCTTTGTGGCGCTGGATCTTGGCCTCTTCGAAGCGCGCCTGACCGGCCCCGTACTGAAACACATAGTCTTGCAGGAAACACTCCCCGCCCTTGTCGCAGATGGGGCAGTCCAGGGGATGATTGATGAGCAGGAACTCCAAGATGCCGCGGCGGCCCTTCTCGGCCGCCTGGGACTGGGTGTGGACCACCATGCCGTCGGTGGCGGCCGTGGTGCACGCCGTCATCAGTTTCGGCATCTTCTCGATTTCCACGAGACAGATGCGGCACGCCCCCAGCGGTCCGAGCGCCTGATGGTAGCAGTAGACGGGGATGTCGATGCCGACCGTGGCCGCGGCGTCCACCACCATGGTGCCCTCCGGCACCGTGGCTTCCCGACCGTCAATAGTTAACCGTATCATAAAGCCTCGCTCCCAGGGGACACGTCCGCCCCGTGATGTGCTCCACGAACTCATCTCGGAAATTGCGTATGGCCGACACCATGAAGCCGACCGACGCATCGCCGAGTGGACAGAATGCCTTGCCGTTGATGTTGTCGGCCACGTCCAGCAGCGTGTCGAGGTCGCCCAGCTCTCCCTGGCCGCCCTCGAGCCGGTCCAAGACATCGGTCATCCAATAGGTTCCCTCGCGGCAGGGCGTGCACTTGCCGCAGGACTCGTCGCGATAAAAGCGCACGACGCGCGCGACCGCCGCCACAATGCAGGTGCTGTCATCCATCACGATGCATCCGCCCGAGCCCAGCATGGACCCCGCCTGCACCAGCGATTCGTAGTCGATGGGGGTATCGAGCTGGCCGGCCGGAAGGAGCGGCATCGAGGACCCGCCGGGAATCACGGCCTTTACCTGGTGGCCGGTCCTTACGCCGCCCGCCATTTCCACCAGCTCGCGCAGGGTGGCATCGAGCGGCACCTCATAGTTGCCGGGCCGGGTCACATGACCGGACACCGACATGACCTTCAGCCCCGGACTCTTCTCGGTCCCCCACTGTCGATGCCACTCGGCGCCGTTCAGGATGAGCGGGGGCAGATTGGCAATGGTCTCCACGTTGTTGACGACGGTGGGAAGCCCGTATACTCCCGCCACCGCCGGGAAAGGGGGCTTCAGGCGGGGATTGCCGCGCCGACCCTCGAGCGACTCCAAAAGCGCGCTCTCCTCACCGCAGATGTAGGCGCCGGCGCCACGGTATAGATACATGTGATGGGAGAAATCGGTGCCCAGCACCCGGTCGCCGAGGTAGCCGCGCTCGGTCGCCTCCGCGATGGCGCGCTGCAGCACCTCGTGCCCGTGGAGAAACTCGCCCCGGATGTAGATGAATGATTCCGGCGAACGGGTAGCGTAACTCGCAATCAGCATCCCCTCAATCAGCTGGTGCGGATTGTGCTCGATGAGTTCGCGGTCTTTAAACGTCCCCGGCTCACCTTCGTCGGCGTTCACCACAAGCGCCCGCGGGCGGCCGTCCTTGGCGAGGAAGCTCCACTTGAGGCCCGTGGGAAACCCGGCGCCGCCGCGGCCCCGCAGGCCCGACGCCTTGACGAGGTCGACAATCGCATCCGGCTCAAACTCGGCCAGAGCCTTCTTGAGACCCGAATAGCCACCGTCGGCCTCATAGCCCTGGAGGGTGTCGATGCCGGGCACGTCGCGATGACGCAGGAGGTAGTGCCGGTCAAGCGTCTTCACGCGTGCTCACCTCCTCCTCCAACAAAGTCTGGAAACGTTCGGGCGGCACCGGGCCGACGTAGCGCAGGTTCACCTGGCAGGCGGGCGCGAGATCGCAGGCGGCCAGGCACTCCGCCTCCAAGAGCGTGTAGGCGCCGTCCGGCGTGGTCTGCCCGACCCGGACCCCGAGTGCCTCCTCGAGGTTGTGCAGCAGGGCATCGGAACCGGCCAGCGCACAGGACAGGCTCATGCAGACATGAATAGTGCGATGCCCGGTGACCTCGGTGCGAAACAGCGAGTAAAACGAGACGACGGATTCCACATACTGACGGGGCAGCTCGAGGTAGTGGGCCGCCGCGTCGAGCGCTTCCGGCCGGAGCCAGCCCTCATCGGTCTGCACCCGGTGCAAGAACGGCATCAAGGCCGACTGCGCGCGCGGGAACTCCTCCCGGGCCGCGGCCGCCCACGATGCCCATTCGGGATTCCATTCCGGCGCGCCGCCGGTTCCCAACTCTTCCGATGTCACTTGTCCACATCCCCCAGCACGATGTCGATGGTGCCGATGTTGACAATCACATCGGCGACGAGTTCGCCGCGGCACAAGTCGGGCAGCGACTGCAGGTTGTAGAACGACGGGGTCCGCGCCCGCCACCGATACGGGCGCGGCCCGCCGTCAGACACGAGGTAGAACCCCATCTCGCCCCGCGGCCCCTCGACTCCCTGGTAAACCTCGCCCTTCGGCACCGGAAATCCCTGACTCACCAGCTTGAACTGGTGGATGAGGGCTTCCATGTTGCCGTAGATCTCCTCCCGCGGCGGCAGCGCCACCTTGCGGTCCGCCGTCATGTAGGGACCCTGGGGGGAGATTTTCGGCAGCACCTGCTGCAGGATGCTGAGTGACTCGTACATCTCTTCGATCCTGACCCACATGCGGGCGAACGAATCGCCCTCCGTGCGCGTCGGCACCTTGAAGTCGAACTCGTCATAAAAGCAGTACGGCTCGTCCCGGCGCAGATCGAGCGGAAAGCCCGTGGCCCGGAGCATGGGGCCCGTCACCGACAGGGCCAGGGCTTGCTCCCGGTTCAACATGCCCACTCCGCGCAGCCGGTCCTCCACCAGGGGATTCTTTTCAATCAGGCCCCGAAAAGACGTCATCCACCGGGGAAAGTCGTCCATAAACGCCTGACAGCGCGAGTGAAAGCCTTCGGGCAGGTCGTAGGCCAGTCCGCCGACGCGAAAATAGCTCGGATTCATGCGCACCCCGGTGGTGGCCTCCACCAAATCCAGGATGATCTCCCGCTCACGAAAGCAATAAAAGAAGAGGCTCATCGCGCCCAGGTCCATCACGGCCGTCCCGAGCCACACCAGATGACTCGCAATCCGGGTCAGCTCCGCAAACAGCACCCGGATATACTGGGCACGCTTCGGCACTTCGAGCCCCATCAGTTTTTCCACCGCCAGCACGTAGGCGAGGTTGTTGCTCATGGGCGCCAGATAGTCCATGCGATCGGTCAGGGTGGTGGCCTGCTGATAGGTGTGCGTCTCGGCCGTCTTCTCAAACCCCGTGTGCAGATATCCAATTACGGGGTCCGCCCGCAAGACCTTCTCGCCATCAAGCTCGAGCCGCACCCGGAGCACCCCGTGGGTGGCCGGATGCTGGGGCCCCAGATTGATGACCATCGTGTCCCGCGACAGCGCGGAGCGAAGATCGGTCGGCGTGTCGGTCGCCATTGTGTCACCTCCCGCCATGAACGGCCCGGTCCTAATCCACCCGGGGGCCCGCTACCGGATAATCCCGGCGGAGCGGGTGCCCCTCCCAGTCGTCCGGCATATAGATGCGGGTCAAGTCCGGGTGATTGCGAAATGTGATGCCCATAAGGTCGAACGCCTCCCGCTCCGGCCAGTTGGCGCCCGGCCACAACGCGGTCATGCTTTCGATCTCCTCGTTCTGACCGAGCGGAACTTTGACCCGCAGGCGCTCCTTGCGTGTCGGGTTGTGCACGTGGTACACCACCTCGAAGCGAGGGCGGGCAGGAAACCAATCCACGGCGCACACGTCAAGCAGCAGCTCGTAGCCCTGTTCGTCCCGGAGCCACTCCATGACGGCCCTCAGGTTGTCCCGGTCGATGCGCACGGCCGCGTGATCGACCGCGGGCACCACCTCGATGCTGCCGGGGAACCGCGCATTTAAGGCGTCCAGGATGCGGCCGTCCGTGATCACGCCGGGCGCCCCCCGCCCTGTTCCAGTTCCTGATACTTCGGGGGAATGCCCTGGACAATCTTCTCCTGGATCCTCAAGATGCCAAAAATGAGCCCCTCGGGCGTCGGCGGACATCCCGGCACATAGACGTCCACGGGCACGACGTGGTCGACGCCCTGGACGATGGCGTAGTTGTCAAAGACACCTCCGGAGGAGGCACAGGCCCCCATGGAGATGACCCATTTGGGCTCGGGCATCTGCTCCCAGATGGTGCGGAGCACCGGCGCCATCTTCTGGCTCACCCGTCCGGCCACGATCATGAGGTCCGCCTGCCGGGGCGAGGCTCGGAACACCTCCGAGCCGAACCGCGCCAGGTCGTAGCGGGAGTCGGTGGTGCTCATCATTTCAATGGCGCAGCACGCGAGCCCGAAGGTCGCCGGCCACACCGACGACTTCTGCGCCCACCGCACCATCTTGTCGACGCTCGTGAGGAGAATGCCCTTTTCCGCCTCGCGGCGAAGCGCCAGATCCTGTACCTCCTGCGCCCCGGTCAGTCCCATTTAAATCCCCCCCGTCGCCACACGTACGCAAACCCGACGGCCAGCACCACCATAAAGAACAGCGCCTTGACAAATCCCGCCGCGTGAAAGGCCCGCATGCTGGTGGCCCAGGGGTAGATGGCCATCACGCTGACGTCAAAAATCAAAAACAGCATCGCCACCCGGTAGAACCGGACAGAGAAGTGCGAGAGCGGGCGGTCCACCAGAATCCCTGACTCGTAGGATTCCCGCTTGACGCCTCCCGGTGCGTGGGGCCCCATGATTTCGGAGGCCATGGAGATCGCGGCGGCCAGGACCGCCGACACCGCCACGTAGATGAGGATCGCTCCGTATCCGCTCATGTCATTCCCCCACCTCGGACGTTCCCCCACACCCATACCAGGACCTCGGGTGAAGGGCATCTGCCGCCCGCCATCCTTGTTCCCCGTTTCACATAGGCATTATACTCTTCGCCGACCGTCGCTGTCCGCCGAATCCCCGGCCCATTTGACCAGCTTGCGGAGGCGGTGGGCCACGCCTGACTTCCCAAGCGGCGGATTCAGGGCCGCGCCAAGCTCGGACAGTGTCCAGTCCGGGTGCCGGAGCCGGAGACGAGCCAGTTCCAGGAAAGCAGGCGACAGCGCGCCCGCTCCCCGCGCGGTCAGAAGGCGCCGGATCGCTTCTTGCTGGCGCACCCCGCTTTCGGCGGCCCGCCGGAGATTGGCCGACTCCCCGTTCACGAGCCGGTTCACCCGGTTCTTTACCTCGCGCACCACCAGCAGGCTTTCAAGGCTGAGCCGCGCGTTGTAGGCGCCGACCGACGCCAGAAACCGGCCCAGTCCTTCGTGACCGTTCAGATAGACGAGGGCCTGTCCGCGCCGGGAGATGAGGTGGGCCATCACCTCTTGCGCGGACAAGGCCTCCAGTATCCGTTGCGAGGCCGTCGCCGACAGGCCCGCGATCTCCATTTTGTAGGCCCGTTCGGGCTCCGCGACGTATCCGCGGGCCAGAAAGGCGCCGCGAAGATACGCGCGCGCCGTGCGACGCCCGAGGAGGTCTGCGAGCCGACCGGGCTGCTCGAGTGTCAGCGCCACCTGCAGCCGGCGTTTCTTGCGCATGAGATGAAGGAGAGGATTCACATGGACGGCGCGTGCCAGCCGGTATGCCCGCCTGAGGACCAGGGCGGAGCCCACGGCCAGACGGTCGCCGTGCCCGGCCGCGTCCCACATGCCGAACAGTTCCGCCCCCGCCTCGCCGCGCCCCCCGACTTCGAGGCGGCACAGCTCCTCTTTTACCTCGCGCGTGTACGACCACATGCTGTCAGCGCATCCTCCCCTGCAGGCGGATGCGTTCATGAAGCGCCCAGCTGTCAAAGGGATGGCGTTTGACCCACTCCGAATTCCCACTGAACAATACGGACAGCACGGCATGGGCGAGTTTCTGGGGGTCATGCCGCACCACCGTGTCGGGCATCAGGAGCCGCTCCTCCACGATACGCACCCGGGGCCGCGCGCGCCGGTCCTCATCCTGTCCCACCCGCACCACCTCCGCACCGTCGGCCCGATAGCGATCCAAAACCTCGGCCGGCACACGCTCGGTATTGACCACCATCACATCCACCAGACCCTTGCGGCTGTGGCGCTCAAGCGCGGCCAGATGGTCAAAGGCCGTATAGGACGCGGTCTCCCCGGGCTGGGTCATGACGTTCGCCACGTAGACCACCGGCGCCGCACTCCCAACGATGGCGTCGGTGACCTCGGCAACCAACAGATTCGGAATCACCGAGGTGTAGAGGCTTCCCGGCCCGATGACGATGAGGTCGGCGTCCTCAATGGCTCGCAACGCCGCGACGAGCGGCGTCGCCATCTGGGGTTCCAGCCATACCCGCCGGATAGGCGCCTGGCTGTGCCCGATCTGGCTTTCTCCCTCCACCCGCGTGCCGTCTTCTAACTCCGCCACCAGAGCCACCGAGTCGAGCGTCACCGGAAAGACGGCCCCGCGCACGGCGAGAACGCGCGACAGCGCCCCTAGCGCCGAGACGAAATCCCCGGCCGTTCGCTCCATGGCGGCGATGAAGAGATTGCCGAAACTGTGGCCCGACAGTTCGCCCTCCTCAAACCGATACTGAAAGAGGTCCCGCATCTGCGGCTCCGCGTCCGCCAGGGCCACAAGGCAATTGCGAACGTCCCCCGGCGGCAGCACGCCGAGGCTCCCGCGAAGACGCCCCGAACTCCCACCGTCGTCGGCCACCGTGACGATGGCCGTGATATTGCTCGTGCAGGTTTTGAGCCCGCGAAGAAGGGTGGGCAGTCCGGTTCCGCCGCCGAGAGCCACCACCTTCGGGCCCCGGGCCGCCCGCTGGCGTGTCATGAGCCACTCCGCCATCGAACTTTGAGGGACGTTGAAAGCCCGGGACAGCGACCGGAGGGTGCCGCCGGCCCCAACCGCGATGGCCGCCAGTCCCCCGACTCCGGTCAACACGCCCGCCCGCCACCAGCCGACCCCATGCGGCAGGAAGGCCACCAGGCCGAGGCCGAACCCCATCGTGATGAAGCCGAGGCCGAGAAGCACCAGCCAGCGCTTTACATGCAGTCCGGGCAGGAGCCAGCCACCCATTAGTCGTGCTCACCATCGCTGCCGAGGTCGATGTCGCGATGCTCCACCTCGGAGCTGAAGCCCCACTCGCGAACCCGCTCCGCGAGCCCATCCACAAACACGACCGAGCGGTGCTGGCCGCCCGTGCATCCCACCGCGACCGACACGGTCGCCTTGCCCTCGCGCCGGTACAGCGGCAGCAAAAAGTGCAGAAGATCTGACAGCCGCGTCATCGTTTCACGACTCTCGGGCCATTTCAGAACCCACTCGCGAACGGCCGCGACCGTCCCGTCGAGGGACTTCAGCTCTTCGACATAATGCGGATTGGGAAGGAAGCGCACATCCAACACCAGGTCGGTGTCGGTGGGTATCCCATGCTTGAAGCCGAACGAAATGAGGCGGACTTGAAAGGGAAGGCCCTCGGAATTGAGGGCAAACAGTGATCCGATGCGCTCGCGCAGCTGGGCGGGACCGAGGTGGGAGGTGTCCAGCACCACGGCAGCCCGCGCCCGCAGTTCCATCAGCTCGGCTCTCTCGGCCCTGATGGCATTTAAAAGAGAGCGGTCGGGGCCGAGGGGATGACCGCGGCGAGAGAGTTTGTAGCGGTGCACGAGGACATCCTCGTCCGCCTCCAAAAAGACCACGCTCACGTCCACCCCGGATCCCTGGAGCTCCAGGATGGCAGCGTCCAGGTCGTGGAAAAACGCGCCGCCCCGCACATCGATGGCAATCGCGGCGCCCTTCACGCGAGCTTTCTGCACGAGGTCCGAAAACGGACCCAAAAGCGCCGGGGGCAGATTATCGACGCAGTAGTAGCCCAGATCCTCGAACGCCCGCAACGCGAGCGTCCGGCCGGCGCCAGATTGGCCCGTGACGATGACGAGGCGTGGCGTATATGCTCCCCCTCTTCACATTATCAGATCAACCTACGGCGAGCGGGAGAGCTCACCGGCCCTCGAACGTTTCGACCAACCCAGCGCGCGCATCTGCCCGCATGGCCCGGGACGCGCCCGCACGACGGCCGTCAAACCACGGCGGGACCGGTTTGCCCACGGCGCGAATCACCCTCCCTGGCCGCCCTTCTCACGGGGCCGGGTGGTCGATGCGGCACCGAGCTTTGTGCGACGGTGGGCCGCAGGAGCCGCCCAAAGAAAAAAGTGCGCTTCAAGTGGCCCGCGTGCCGGCCGGACGGCGAGCATCGGGATCCTTCCGGCGTCGGCAGGGGCTCGGGCGACCCCGCCGGGTTGGCATCGGGATGAGTTTCGAACGGACGCCCGACGCCGAAGAGAAGATCGCTCGTACGGCGAGGGCCGTGACTCGTATGGCGCCCGTCCTGCCGACGGTGACCCGCTCGCCTTTTTCAGGCCTCCGATTTCCCACTCGACGCCAAAATCTGATACCGTGCGGCCATATTCCACCCGGTCACCCCCCTCACCGCGGCAGCGTTTGCTAGTATGAGGCGGATGTCAAATCGGAGGGAGTCGCGTGCAGAACCCGGGGCCGGTTGAAGATAGCCCTCCTCCCTCGCGCAGCGGACGCCGACGCGAGCGTCAGCGGCGCCGGGCTGAGCGGATGTATGGCAGTCTCTTTGTCTTGACCGCGCTCGTGGTAATGGGCGACCTGGTCGCGGGGGGACCCCTGTGGCACGCTGCCTTGAAACTTTTTCACCGCATGCCTTAGCGAACCCGAACGTCGCGTCACAAGGTGGCCGGAGACGGGCAGGCCGGTTTCCCCGCCCGCATCACCGTCCTCAACGGCAACCGCGCCGACAAGACGCCAAGACGACCGTCCCGTAGAGTCAATGGCAAGATCCGGCAGGAACAGACTATCGGGGAGGGACCGCCGATGTTGGGGATGGGCGGCTTCCGAAACAGCGTCGGCGCGGCTATGCTCCTGGGGGCAATCATCTTCTTTGCCTGGAACGCGCTCGAGCCTTTCCACGGCCGCCTGATCATCGCACAGATGGCGATCTCCCTTCTCGCCGGTCAAGCCTTGGGCCTGGGCCTCCTCCAGCTGTACCACCGCCTGTTTGACGTCAAAGACGTCTAACCGGAGCCGGGTCGGATGCCGGAGCCCCAATCCCACTCGCGCCAGAAGCATTGGACTCCAGCCCAGTCACCCAGAGGAGATGGCCGTGGGCATCTTTAAACCGCGTCGCGAAAAGCCTTCTCAGCCAAAGGCCGTGCCGGAGTCAGTACCGGCTCCGCCGGACGGGCGCATTGAGTCTGCCATTGACCAGGCCATGCGCGAGGGCGAGTTCGAGCATCTACCGGGAATGGGAAAACCGCTGGACCCGGAGTACCTGAAAGCCGGGCCTGATTTTCTCGTGCAGAAGATCCTCAAAGAACAGGGCTTCGTGCCCGACTGGGCCCGGCTGCTCCAGGCGGTCGACCGCCTCGACGAGGCCGCGGACGCGCTCCGGGCTTCGGCCCTCGACAGCACCACGGAATCGCTCGTGGCGGCGGTTCTCATCGTCCGGAACGATATCGTACGGGCGCTCAACCGGCGCGTCCCTAGTGCCGCCCTCCAACGGGGAATCAAAGACCCCGGGCACTCTCCGTAATAAAGGCGCGTCCCCGCCCCGCTCATGGTCATGCAGGAGGCCACCGTCGGGCAGCCGTCTTTACTTCTGGAACTGAAACGCGAGCTTAACTTCCGACTGCAGTCCGGTAGGGGCGAGGAACGTGTTGCGCCCGGCGACTCCCGGCGTGACCGCGCGGGGGTTTGACCCCCTGACCGCCGTGAGCCACGAGCAACCCGCCTGGAGCCAGTTGACCGTGACCACCTGACCTGAGGGGTAGACAAACCGAAACGTGTCTTCGGTTTCCGGCAGCGTGGCGGCCGGGCAGTGGTACACGCCCGGTCCGATGACCGCCGCCCGGCCGAGTTCCGACGTCAGCACCGCGATGTCGTGAGCACCCGTGATGATAATGCTGCGATGAGCCGTCCCGGTCCGTTCGGTGAGCGCGATCCGGCTTGCCCCCTGCGGCAGGAGCCCCGCCAGCGACTCCAGGGCGGCCGTCGCGTGGTGAACGGGCTTGGCCGCGGCCGCCGGACCGGCAATCGCCGTCGAGCCTATGCCCCCGTTGTGCAGGAGGCCGGCGGCCACAAACCCGCCTCCAACGAGCAAGGCGGCCGTAACCGCCGCCGCCGCGGCTGCACGCAGGCCGAAGCGACTGGGACGGCGCCGCCCCGGCAGGGCCGGAACGGTTCGGGACCAGAACCGCTCGCGGTCAAAGGGGCGCGAGCGCCCGGTCAGCGGGTCGAATCGGCGCCGAAACCATTCTTTTAAGGTGTCGGTCTCAGGATCGTGGCCCACGGCCCGTGCCCTCCTCCCGCTCCTCGTCGTTCCATAGTCCCCGGAAACGTCCCCGCGCCCGGTGCAGCCGGACCCGCACCCCCACCGGCGACAGGCCCAGCTCTCGCGCTATCCTGTCGAGCGGCCAGTCCTCAATATAGAAGAGGACGAGGCACTGCCTCTCTCCCCTCGGCATCCGGGTCAAGATCGACGCTACCTGCTGCCGGATCGCGACGGCCTCCTCGGCGGGATCATCGGCGCCCAGCGACGCGTCCCAAAGGGCCGTCTGCGGGCGGGCCCGGGCAGCGCGCCAGTGATCGATGGCGAGCCGCCGGGCCACCGTGTACAACCATGACACCGCGAGCGTGCGTTCGGGATGCGCGGCTCGAAACTCGTACAGGCGGGCAAACGTTTCCTGCGCCAGGTCCTGGGCGAGTTCTCGATCGCCGGTCTGAAGCGTGAGGTATCGGACCACGGCATCGCCATGGCGATCGACCCACTCCTCTATTTCCCGTTCGAGGTCGCCTATGCGCCCATCACCCGCTCCCAGGCCCGTCAGGGAGTGGTCTAGGAGAGGAGCCGCGCCGGCCGTCTCCGCCTCCACCACATCACCACCGCCGTCACCGCGGCGGCCACGACCGCCCACGGCGCCACCCACACCAGGCCGGCGAGGAGGAGTCGGCCCGCGCTCAACATCGTCGCGAGCGAGCCCCTAAAGACCGCGCCTACCTTTATGCCTCGCCCTGCGGCCACGACCGGCACCGGCGTCAACGTGACAGTGATGGTCGCGAGCTGAACCTGCTGATGGAGGCCGGCCGCTTGCTGTTCGAGATAGAGTAGGTTCGCCTCCGCCTGCGTGAGCGCCTGCTCAATCTGCAGGAGCGCGGACATAGTGGATGCCTTCTGGTAGAGCTGCTCATAGCCGGCAATCTCCGAGCGGGTGGCGCCTATCTCGACGGCGAGATTGTTGACCTCTCCCGTGACGTCTGTTCCCGACTGGGTCTCGCCCGTCACGTGCCCCATGCGCGCGACGTCACCAAGAAACCCCGGGAACACCCTGGCCGGAACCCGCAGCGTCAGGTACCCCATCGTCGAGGCTCCGGAGCCATTCATGGACGATGACGCGACATAGCCCCCGGCCGACGCCGTGCGCGCCGTCAAAAGGTCCATGGCGCGGCCGACGCTGGACACCTCGAGGCTCACCGATCCCTGTTCAATCACCTGCCGTCCAGAGGCGGCGGGGCTGTAGACCGCCTGCGGCACCGTGGCTTTGCCGGCCGGCTCCGCTTTCGGGCCCAGCATCCCCTGGGGCGTCGTTCCCGCCGCCACGGATCCGGCAACCTGGGTCGGCGCTGACAGTCCGCCGAGAAGCGCCGCTCCGACCAGCAGGAGGGCGCCGCCCAGGATTACCCAGACCATCCATCCGAGTCGTCTTATCCGCGTGCGCATCTGCATCACCGCTAGCCAGAACGGATAGAGGCGGCAGGATGTTACCGGCGCCGCCAATCTACTCCGGATCGACCAGATGCTCACCGCGGGCGAGCTTGAATGCCGTCTCTGTCTCCCATTGCACGAGCCGGCGGTCACGCTGGGCGGTGGTGAAGCGGATTCCGGCTAGAAGCGGCCAGGGGCCGTCGAGCCGCCCACCGAGGCGCCTCTCGAGGCTCAGCGCGGCGTCAAGCGCCTGCATGGCATGAAAGCCCGCGTCCTCACGCCAGACGGCGCGCACCCACGTGTCTTCCACCTCCGCCGCCGGGGACACCGTGAGCATTTCCGCGGCGCGGGCGGCCGCGGCATCGGTCTGACCGTTGGCCATCGCCTCCGTCCAGCCCGCCCGGGTCGCCGCCGCATCGTCGGGGCGGACGACGGCCCGGTTCTCGCCCGGCAGGTAGTGCCGGGGCAGGTTAAGGAACCGGTTCAGATATCCGTAGAAGGCGGAATGCAAGACGGCGCGGTAGAGCGCGCGGTCCGTTTCGGGGTCGCGGCCGCCCAGCGCCTCCGCGAGTCCCAGCACGCCGTTCGCGTTCGTCACCAGATGATGCACGGCATCCCAGTCGTCTGCATTGGCGACCGGAAAACGCCCGAGCCGCCGCACGGCCGCTTCGGCCTGCAGCCTGGCCAGGTCGGCCACCGGCACCCCGTTGTGGAACGCTCCCGCGAGGGAGCGGGCGATGGCGCCGGGGTCATCACCCAGGAGGACGTTCATGGTGAGCGGAGGCGCCGCGGCCGGAGCCGCCTCAGCGTCATCAAGAAGGGGCAGGAGCTCCTGCCAGTCAAGATCCTCTTCATGCCGGAATCCGTCGGCGATGGGCATCAGCATGCCCACCAGCACCTCGGTCACGGTCGCCGGCTCGGCCCGCAGGTGATGGGATAGCTCCCGGGCCTTGTTGAGAAAGTCCAGGACATGGCCGGTCGACAAGAACACGTGGCGGCTCGCGGCGACCAGGAGCCACCGGAGCGCCTCCTCCACCGTTCCCTCCTCGTAGAGAAGCGTGCGCAGACATCGCTCCGCGCCGGCCGTCTCCCGCTCCTCCAGAAAGTCAAGAAACCAGCCCTTCAATCGCTCACGGTCGGGAGCCGGATCCGGCAGTCGAAGCTCCGGCCGCTTTGGCGTGCGGGCCGAGATATCCCCGGCAATATGGCGCAGGGCGTGGACGAGACCCAGCACCCGCTGCTCCGACTCGAGCGGAACCGCGTCCAGGACGTTCAGGACGGCCGTCAGCACGACCAACCCCGAGGACACGCCGGCCCGACTGTAGAGAAGCGCGATGCGGGCGGCATGGTCGGCCGTCACGGCCGGCGTCACGCCTTCGCCGGCGAGGGTAACCAGGGACCGGGCCCGCAGAAACGATCGATTCTCACGGATGCCTTCCTCCATGCGGGTCCAGGCGTGCCGCATTATGGAGTCCGCGGAAGAGCCGCGGGGGGTTTCAGAGACGTAGATGCACCCTTCGTCGTCGATCTCGACGTCGTACGTGGGGACGTCATCTCCCCCGGCCGTAAAACAGCCGCCCGACTGGACGTCAAAGCGCCAGTGATGCCAGTGGCAGCGGAGAATGCCGTCCTCGACCGTGCCCTTGGTCAGGGGATAGCCCATGTGCGGGCAGCGCGAGTCCATGGCCTCGATCTGATCTCCGGCGCGGATCAGCATAAGCGGCATGCGGCCGACAGTTATCACTCGGTGCCCGCCGTCTTTCAGATCGGCGGCGTGGACCCCCGTGTCGACCATCTTGGGGCTGGTCAATGGCTGCACGATATCCCTCCCTGGCCTATTTGCTCTCCACACTACTCGGGGCGTGAACGCCGCGGCATAGGTCCCAGGGCGGATTTTAAGCAGGTGGCGGGGCGGCGCCCGATCGAATTCCGGGATCGGGGAAAACGGCGTCCCGGATATCCAGCACGCCCCCGGGCGCGCCGTCGCGGCGAAGAGGTCGACGGCCGTCAATAAACCAGCACCTGGCGGACTGAGAGCCTCTCGGCCCGGTCCCGCTACCGGTCAGCGATCGGTCTGCTGTTCGAGAGAAGCGGGGTATCGGGCGCCCTCGATGGCGATCGCCGCGCAGGCCGCCTCTATCTCGCGCAGGTCGTCGGGGCCGAGCGTGATGGCGGCGGCGCCCAGGTTCTCGTCGAGCCGGCTCAGGCTACGGGTGCCGGGTATGGGCACGATCCAGGGTTTTTGGGCCAAAAGCCAGGCGAGGGCCAGTTGGGCCATGGTGGCGCCTTTGTGCTCGCCAATGGCGGTCAGCGTCTCCACGAGAACCCGATTGGCCTGGCGAGCCCCGGGATCGAATCGGGGAATCGTCGTGCGGATGTCCTGGGCGGCAAATGTGGTGGTCTGGTCGATGGTGCCGGTCAGGAACCCTTTGCCGAGAGGACTGTAGGGCACGAAGCCGATCCCGAGCTCCTCGCACACGGCCAGCACCCGATTCTCCGGCCGCCGCCACCAGAGCGAGTATTCACTTTGGATGGCGGTCACCGGCTGGACAGCATGGGCACGGCGAATCGTGTCTGCGGCCGCCTCGGAAAGGCCGAAGTGGCGAACCTTCCCCGCGGCCACGAGATTGCCGACGGCGCCCGCGATGTCCTCGATCGGCACGTCAGGGTTCACGCGGTGGAGATAATACAGATCGAGGGCCTCGACCCCCAGCCGGCGCAAGGAGCCTTCCGCCGCCGCCTGCACCTCTTCGGGCCGGCTTATCTGCCCCTGAGGCTCGCCCGTCTCGTCGAACCGCCAGTTGAATTTGGTCGCGATGGTCACCGCACCTCCGTAGGGGCGCAAGGCCTCTCCGACCAGCTGTTCGTTTGTCCAGGGGCCGTAGGATTCGGCGCTGTCAAAGAACGTGACGCCGCGATCGACCGCGGCCCGGATGAGGGCGATCATCTCGTTCCGGTCGCCAGGGGCGGGACCATAGCTCTGACTCATGCCCATGCACCCAAAGCCCAATGCGGAGACGCTGAGACCGCGTCCGAGGGTACGCCGCTCCATCCTCACACCTCCCCGACAAGAACTGGTGGTGGTCCCGACGGCATGCGAGCCGGTCAGGCTGCCCGGGCGCCCGCGTGCGACGGCTCACTTTCGGTCAGTCCCGACCGTTCAGGGGAGCCTCAGCGCGCCAGGGATCGTCGCACGGCCGGGGCGATCACGAAGAGGCGGCCGGCACTTCACTCATAAGGGCGACCAGATTGCCCTCCGTATCCCGGACAAAGCACATATACCCGTCCATTCCGTCCACCGTGTACACCAGATGGGGTGCGCCCGTGCCCCCCACATCGGCCGGTTCCACGCCAGCGGCGCGGAGCCCCGAATAGGCGGCATCGATGTCGGTCACCCGGTAGTAGATGGTGGGCGAGGTGGGGTCCACTCCTTCCCGCTCGGGCAGGGCCAGCATCAGGCGGACCCCACCGCAGTCGAAAAACGCCATCGTCTCTGTCTCGAACAGGAAGGCAAGACCCAGTGTGTCGCGATAAAAACCTACCGCGCGCGTCAGATCCCGGACGCCAATCCCGATCTGGCCCACTCCCTCGATGCCGAGCCGCATATCGGTCCTCCCTCCTGACTTATCCGCCGTGCATGGTCCACGCCATTGAAACGAGGGCGGAAACCCGGGGGCAGTCTCCTCGTCACGCGCGGGCGCCACCCGGGACCGAGCTTCCCGACGGTTGCAAGAGCCGCTGAAGTGCCCACGCGAGGCCATCCTCCTCCACGGGCGGCGCGATGATGTCCGCGGCCGCCTTCGCGGCCGGATGCCCCTGGCCCATGGCTACCCCCAGACCGGCGAAGGTCAGCATGTCCGCGTCATTCTCGCCATCCCCCACCGCCATGACCCGCTCGCGGGGAATCTGAAGGCGCCCGGCCACGTGTGCAAGGGCCCGGCCTTTGCCGGTCCGTTCGGCCAGCACCTCCAGGTAGTCGGACTGGGACTCCACGAGCCGCATGCCCGGCACCCCCTCCTCCTCCAACTCGCGACGGAGTCCGGCCAGACGTGGCGACGTGTCCTGAACCAGGACCTTGATAGGCGGCTCCGGCCACTCGACAATCTCCGCCGCACCGCGCACCCAGGCTGCGACATGATTGCGCTCCACGTAGCGCCGCACGCGCGCGTCCTCCCGGCTGGCCCATATCTCGAGGCCTACGTACACCTGCACCAGGTAATCGTCCGCCACCAGGCGCGTGACGAGTGCGCGCGCGGCTACGTCCGGCAAGGTCTCCCGAAACCAGAAATGCATGGCGGGCAGCTCTGCTACCGCCGCACCGTTGTAACAGATGGCCGGACCCGGTTCGAGCTTCAGGTCCTGGCTGTAAAGCGCCGCCGACTGCACCATGCGGCCGGTAGCCAGCATGACCCGCATGCCCCGATCCTGCACCGCCCGGATGGCCGCCCGCACGGGTTCCGATATCAGGTCGCCCGCCCGCATCGCCGTCCCATCCAGATCAATAGCCACAAGCTCCATCGGCCCTACTTGGCTGCCCAACCTGCCACCCCCGAGACTAAACCTAAGATGACGGCACCCAAGAGCGCCGGTACGAAGCCGTTGACGTAGAATCCGGGCACAAACGCTGTCGTGGCCCAGAGGACCAGGGCCGACACCACGAGCCCGAAGAGGCCCAGGGTCAGGATGTTGAAGGGCAGCGTGAGGCACCGTACCACCGGGCGCCCGAGGAGGTTGAAGAGCCCCAGGATGAGGGCCGCCCATACGGCCGGCAAGATGCCGGTGGCGCCGATGCCTAGATGAAGCCGGGTCAGCAGGAGGAGCGTCACGGCCGTGGCGACAAATACCCAGAATCGGCGCTTCATGAGCTTTTCTCCGTCTGAAAGTAGTGGGCGACCGCCTCGGCCGCCGTTGACGTCATTCCGGGCACCAGCGCCAGCTCCTCGCCGCTGGCCTTGCGGATGGCATCGAGGTTCGGGTAAGCGGCCAGAAGCGCCCGCTTGCGCTTGGGCCCGATGCCGGGGATGTCGTCCAATAGCGAGCGCAGGTTTCGCCGGGTGCGCAGCTGCCGATGAAATGTGATGGCGAACCGGTGAGCCTCGTCCCGAAGGTGGCGCAGGAGCTTTAGGGCCGCCCCGTCCCAGTCCAGCACGATGGGCTCTGGCGAGCGGGGCTCAAACAGCCACTCATGCTGCTTGGCCAGTCCGAAGATGGGGACGTTGACACCAATCTCCTGCAGCACCTCAAAGGCCGCCGATAGCTGTCCCCGGCCCCCGTCCACGATGACCAGGTCAGGAAACTCCGCAAAGCGCTTCAGATCCGGGCGGAGCTGCTGTTCGGCAAGCTCTCGGTGGGTGAACCGCCGGCGTATCACCTCCGCCATGGACCGGAAGTCGTCTGGCCCCTCGACGGTCCGGATCTTGAATCGGCGGTACTGAGACTTGTCGGGGCGCCCGTCGGTAAACACTACCATCGAGGCCACCGACTCGGTTCCCTGGGTGTTGGAGATGTCGTAGCACTCCATGCGCCGCGGGCGGGCATCGAGACCCAGGGTGTGCTGGATGCCAAGCAGGGCGGACTCGCGATCATCCTCTTTGATCGCGAGCCGCCGACGGGCCTCGTCGCGGGCCCACTCCGCATTCTGCCCCACCATCGCCAGAAGCCGGGCCTTTTCGCCACGCTGCGGCACCGTGACCCGCACAACCCCGCCGCGGCGCTCGGAAAGCCACCGGGCCATCGCGGTCTGGTCTTCAGGCGCCACCGGCACCAGGACTTCCTTCGGCACGCTCCGCGCGTTCTGGTAGTACTGGGTCAGGAAAGCGTGCGCCACCTCCGCCTCATTCCAATCCTCGACCCCTTTGAGCTCCAGTTGCTGGCGGCCGATGAGCCGCCCGTCGCGGACGGTAAAGACGTGCACCAGCGCCATCGGGCCGAAGACCGCCCAGTGGACGGCATCAAGCTCCCGGCCGGCTGTCGACGCCACCTTCTGGGGGGCCGTGAAGGCCTGCACCGCCTTCAGCTGATCACGCAGCTCGGCCGCCTTCTCAAACTCCAGGGCGGCGGCCGCAGCTTCCAGCCGCTCTCGCAGGTCATCGATGACCTCATCCCCATGGCCGTCCAGAAGACGCTCCACCCGCTTTATGGTTGCCCGGTACTCCTCACGACTGACCAGGTTGTGGCAAGGTGCCTGACACCGTCCGATATGATGCTCGAGGCATGGCCGGGGCGTGGTCTTGAACTTCTGGTTGCTGCAGTTGCGGATGGGAAAGACGCGGCGGAGGAGCCGGATGGTCTCCCGCACCACGCCGGCGCGGGGGAAGGGGCCGAAGTAGCGCCCGCCGTCGTCGGCGGGCCGCCTTGCCACCAGCAGACGGGGAAACGATTCCTCCCACGTAATGCGCAGATAGGGGTAGGCCTTGTCGTCCTTCAGCTGGATGTTGTACTTCGGCTGGTGGCGCTTCACCAGCGTGGCCTCCAGGATGAGAGCCTCCACCTCGGTATCGGTGACAATCACCTCAAGGTCGGTCACGTGGCGCATGAGGGCCGCGACCTTGGTCGCTAGCCGGTCGGGATCCTGGAAATAAGACCGGACACGTGCTCGCAGGGACAGGGCCTTGCCGATGTAGAGAATGGTCCCGTCGGCATCCCGCATCAGGTACACGCCCGGCCGCTCCGGCAGATTGCGGACCCTGGCCAGAAGCTCAGCGTCGTGACTCATAAGCTTGCGGTTCCTGACGTCCCGCCTCCAGATAGGGCCGCAGAAACTGGCCCGTGAAGGAGCACGCGTTTTCGGCCACCTCCTCCGGCGTCCCGGAGGCAATCACACGCCCGCCCTCATCCCCGCCCTCCGGACCGAGGTCTATCAGGAAGTCGGCTGTCTTCACGACGTCGAGGTTGTGCTCAATGACCAACACCGTGTCGCCCTGCTCCACCAGGCGTTCCAGGACGCGCAGCAGATGGGCGATGTCCTCGCTGTGAAGGCCGGTCGTGGGCTCGTCGAGGATATAGAGGGTCCGTCCGTCGGAGCGACGTGACAGTTCCGTCGCCAGCTTCACGCGTTGAGCCTCCCCGCCCGACAGGGTCGTGGCCGGCTGCCCGAGATGAATATAGCCGAGACCCACCTCTTCCAACGTCTTCAGCTTGCGATACAGGCGGGGCACGGCCCGGAAAAAGTCCACCCCCTCGTCCACCGTCATGTCGAGGACCTCGGCGATGTTCTTGCCCCGGTAATGCACCTCCAGCGTCTCCCGATTGTAGCGCTTGCCTTTGCAGACTTCACAGGGCACGTAGACGTCGGGCAGAAAGTGCATCTCGATCTTGAGGATCCCGTCACCTCGACACGCCTCACAACGCCCGCCGCGCACGTTGAACGAGAATCGGCCCGGCTTGAACCCGCGCAGATTGGCCTCCGGTGTGATAGAGAAGAGTTCCCGCACCAGATCAAATGCGCCCGTGTAGGTGGCGGGGTTGGATCGCGGCGTGCGGCCAATCGGGCTCTGATCAATCGGGATGATCTTGTCGAGCGCGTCCTGGCCTTCCATGTGCTGATGGGCGCCCGGACGCCGATTGCGGGCCCCGTTCAACTCCATCTCCAGGCGCCGTCGAATGATGTCGTTGACAAGCGTGCTCTTGCCGGACCCCGAAACGCCGGTCACGGCCACGAACAGTCCCAGGGGAATCTTCACGGTGATGTTCTTCAAGTTGTGCGCCTCGGCCCCTGCCACCGTAAGCCAGCGTCCATCGGGCGTACGCCGATTCTCCGGCACCGGAATCGTCCGCTGTCGCGACAGATAGCGGCCGGTGAGGCTCTGGGCGTGTCCCTCCACCGATTCGGGCGTGCCCGCGGCCACCACCTCGCCCCCATAAATCCCCGGACCCGGCCCCATGTCGATGAGCCAGTCGGCCGATCGCATGGTCTCCTCGTCGTGCTCGACAACCAGGACGGTGTTGCCGAGGTCGCGAAGGCGCTTCAGAGTCGCAATGAGCTTCTGGTTGTCGCGCTGATGCAGCCCGATCGACGGCTCGTCAAGAATGTAGAGGACGCCCACCAGTGAGGAGCCGATCTGGGTGGCAAGGCGGATGCGCTGCGCCTCCCCGCCGGAGAGGGACCCCGCGGCCCTGGAGAGCGTAAGGTAGCCCAACCCGACGTCCACCAGAAACCCCAGACGCTCTCCAATCTCTTTTAAGATAGGACGGGCTATGGTGGTCTCCCGCTCTGTGAGTTGAAGTCCGTGGACAAATCCTCGCGCCTCCACGATCGACAGATCCGTGAGCGCCGAGATGGACAGGCCGCCGACCAGAACCGCCAGCACGGCCGGCTTCAACCGCCGTCCTTCGCAGACCGGGCACGGCACCTCGCGCATGTACTCCTGGATCTCCGCCTTCTGGCTCTCGCTGTCTGTCTCCCGGTACCGCCGCTCCAGGATCGGGATGACGCCGTTATAACGGATGAACTGACGGCGATGGCGGCCAAATGCCGTCTCAAATTCAAACGGCGTCTCTTCGGGCGCCCCGCGCAGCACGATCTCCTGCTGGTCAGGCGTGAGAGACCGCCAGGGCTGATCAATCGGAATTCCGAACTGCCGGCATACGGCCTCCAGGAGGTCCGGATAGAAGCGGGAGGACGAGACAAAGAAAGGGGCCACGGCACCGCCCGTAATGGTTCGCTCCTGGTCTGGCACGATAAGATCCACGTCAAGTTCCATCCGGAACCCGAGTCCGGTACAGGCGGGACAGGCCCCGTAGGGGGCATTGAACGAGAAGAGGCGAGGGGTGAGCTCCTCGAGGGATATGCCGCACTCCGGACACGAAAGGTCCCGTCCGAACAGCATCGGCTCACCCGTGTCCGGCTCCTGCAGCTCGACCGTACCCCCGGACAGCTCGAGCCCCTGCTCGATTGACTCCGCCAGGCGAGACCGGGCGTCAGACCGCACTATGACCCGGTCGACTACGGCCGAGATACTGTGTTTCTTGTTCTTGGGCAGCGCCGGAATCTCCTCGACGGCGTACAGCTCCCCATCGACCCGGGCGCGGGTGAAGCCCTGTCGGATCAGATCCGCGATCACTTTTTCGTGCGTGCCCTTGCGGCCGCGCACCAGCGGTGCCCGCACCTCGAGGCGGCTTCCCTCGGGAAGCTCCAGGACCCGGTCCACCATCTGGTCCACCGTCTGCTGACTCACCGGACGACCGCACTGCGGGCAGTGGGGACGACCCACACGCGCGTATAGAAGGCGCAGGTAGTCATAGATCTCGGTGACGGTACCTACCGTGGAACGGGGGTTATGGGAAGTCGTCTTCTGATCGATCGAGATCGCCGGTGACAGGCCCTCGATGGCATCCACGTCCGGTTTGTCCATCTGACCGAGAAACTGCCGGGCGTACGAAGAGAGGGACTCCACATATCGGCGCTGGCCCTCGGCGTATATCGTATCGAACGCCAGAGACGACTTTCCGGACCCGGACACACCGGTGATCACGACCAGCCGGTCGCGGGGAATCTCGACGTCGATGTTTTTCAGGTTATGCTGACGCGCGCCGCGGACGACGATGGCGTTCTTAGGCACGCCCGGCCCCTCCCGACACCGATCGGACCGGCCGCAGCGACTCCAGTTCCATCAGGAGATCCCGGATCGCGGCCGCCCGTTCGAACTCCCAGTTGCGGGCCGCGTCCTTCATCTCCTTCTTCAGGCGGTTCGCCATCTGGATCCGCTCCCGTGCCGAGAGGTCGCGCAGCGGCTTTTCGGTCAACACCTCGTCCTTGACCTCCTGGGTCGCTGCCAGCACCTCGCGCACCGCACTCTTCACCGACTCGGGGGTGATGTGGTGAGCCTGGTTAAACGCTTCTTGAATCGCACGCCGACGATCGGTCTCGCCGATCGCGCGCGCCATCGAGTCGGTCATATGATCTGCGTACATGATGACCTCGCCGTCGACATTCCGGGCGGCGCGGCCAATCGTCTGCACCAGCGAGGTCTCCGAACGCAGGTATCCCTCTTTGTCCGCGTCCAGAATCGCGACGAGACCCACCTCGGGCAGGTCGAGTCCCTCACGCAGGAGATTGATGCCCACCAGCACGTCAAATTCCCCGAGCCGCAGATCCCGGAGAATGGCCATCCGCTCCAATGTGTCGATGTCTGAATGCAGGTAGCGGACCCGGACTTGCTGTTCCCGAAAATACTCGGTCAGATCTTCGGCCATGCGCTTGGTGAGCGTCGTGACCAGCACGCGGTATCCGTGTGCGATCTGCGCACGGATCTCACCCAGCAGGTCGTCAATCTGGCCGCGGGTGGGACGAACCGTCACCTTGGGGTCAAGCAGTCCGGTGGGACGGACAATCTGCTCCACCACCCGCTCCCGCACCTGCATTTCGTAGGGACCCGGTGTTGCCGAAACGAACAGCACCCGGTCGATGCGCTCCTGAAACTCCTCAAACCGGAGCGGCCGGTTGTCAAAGGCTGACGGCAGCCGGAAGCCAAAATGCACCAGGGCCTCCTTGCGCGACCGGTCGCCATGATACATCCCCCGCAGCTGTGGTACGGTCACGTGCGACTCGTCAATCAGGGTGAGAAACGGACCCGGAAAATAGTCCAGCAGCGTATAGGGCGCCTGGCCCGCCTTGCGGCCCGTCAGGTGGCGGGAATAATTCTCAATGCCCGGGCAGTGACCCACTTCCTCCAGCATCTCCAGGTCGTACAGGGTGCGCTGCTCCAGGCGCTGCGCCTCAAGTTCGCGGCCCGCCTGCCTGAGCTCCGACAACCGCTCCCGAAGTTCTTCGCGGATAGCTTCCAGGGCGGGCTTCAGACGCTCCTTGCGGGTCGCATAGTGAGATGCCGGGTATATGCCCACGTGCTGCCGCTCGCCCAGGACCTCCCCGGTCAGGGGGTCAAACTCCCGGATCCGCTCGATAGTGTCGCCAAACAGCTCCACCCGGATGGCCTGCTCCGACTGGTTGGCGGGGAAAATCTCGACGACGTCGCCGCGCGCACGGAATTTCCCGCGCACGAAGTTCACGTCGTTCCGCTCGTAGCGTATGGCCACCAGTCCTCGAAGGAGATCGTTCCGCTCCCGTTCCATGCCGACCCGGAGTGAGAAGACCTGCTCCTTGTAGTCTTCCGGGGAGCCGAGGCCGTAGATGCAGGACACCGAGGCGACGATGACCACATCGCTCCGCTCGAAGAGGGACGACGTGGCCGAGTGACGGAGCTTGTCAATCTCGTCGTTTATCTGCGAGTCTTTTTCGATGTAGGTGTCGCTCTGGGCGATATAGGCCTCCGGCTGGTAGTAGTCGTAGTAGCTCACAAAGTACTCGACCGCGTTATGCGGAAAGAATGCCTTCAACTCGCCGGCCAGCTGGGCCGCAAGCGTCTTGTTGGGGGCGATGACGAGAGTGGGCAGCCCCGCCTCGGCAATCGTATGCGCCATCGTAAACGTCTTGCCGGACCCCGTAACGCCCAGCAGCACCTCGCGCTTCAGACCCGCACGAAACCCCTGAGACAGCTCGCGGATGGCGTTTGGCTGGTCACCGGCAGGCTCATACGGGGCGACCACTTGAAACGACGGCATGTAGGCCTCCTTGAAGCGGACGGAGAAACTGATGGACTCTGAGCCTCCTGGTCCTTCCGGGCGCTGGGCATGAGGTTGGGGCGGGTCCTTGGCCATTCACCAGCCGATCCGGTACATTGTAACGCGTCGAATCGTGGCCTTCCAGGCAAGTTATCGGCGTGGCGCGAACGCTTCGGCGTCCGCATAAGCATAGACCATCCGTTCTATCTTTTCCAAGTTATTGCGGGGGCAATTTGACGAATTTGCAGGTTCGGAGAAGGGGTCGCGGTGCTTTGAGACGCGGGCGTTCCCGGTGAGAGCCCGCCGGCGCGTTCTGCTGGTGGCTCTCCTGGCGCTGGCCGTGGGCGCGGGCGCGTACCTCCGGCTGGGCCGCGGAGGGGCCGGCCCGGTGAGGACACCCGCCACGGCCGCCGCCATTCTCGCCAACACACCTGTTGACGCGGGCGCCTATCTTTCGCGACCCGCCCCGGCCTTTCGCCTCATCGACCAGTTTGGACAGACGGTGACCCTGGCGCAATTCCGGGGCCGCGCAGTCGTCCTAGCCTTCATCGACGATCAGTGCACGACCATCTGCCCGCTCACAATGGAGAGTATGGTGGGGGCGGAGCGCCTTCTAGGGGCCGCGGCGGCCCGCCACATGGTGCTGCTGGCCGTAAACGTCAATCCGACAGCCACGTCGGTCGCCGACGTGCGACAGTACTCGGCCGCCCACGGGCTTATGAATCGGTGGTTATTCCTGACCGGCTCCCCGGCCACCCTGGCCCGCGTCTGGAAGCAATACGGGATATACACGGCTGTCATCCACGGCGTCGTCGACCACACCCCCGCCCTCTACGTCATTGCCCCCAACGGTCGCGAGCGGTGGGTCGCCGAGACGGCCATGGAGTACCGGGCGGTCAACACGGAGGCCCTGGTCCTGGCACGCGTCGTGCAGGGCGTTCTGCCCCATGCGGCGGTGAAGAGGCTGCCCCGGCTCACGGTTCCTCCGCCCCCGTCGCCGAAGACCGCGTCGATTCCCGCCATCACCGCATCGGGCCGTCACGGCACGGTGGCCCTCGCCGGTCACGGCCCCACACTGGTCGTGTTTGCAGCCTCCTGGGCGCCCGAGCTCGCCGCCAACTGGCGGACGCTTGCGGCACAGGCGCGCGCTCACGCCAACATCCGTGTGGTGGTGGTCGACATCGGCACCGTGGAACCGTCGTCCACCGCGTTTGAGCGGTTCATGGCCGCAAACCCGTCCCTGCCGCCGATGACGGTCGCGTACGACGCCACAGGACAGCTTGCCGATGCTCTGGGTGCGCAGAATATCCCCGAGAGCGTGCTGCTGACGGGCGGGGGACGGGTCCTGTGGCGGTCCCAATCGTGGCCCATCACGTCGTCCTGGGCGCGCTTTGGCCAGCTGCTGGCAAAGGCCGGGAAGGGCTAGGACTTCGCCATCCGCTGCAAGAGCAGTTGGTAACCCTGGCGGAGCTGAGGGTCGGAAGCCAGGTCAGAAGACGGCGTGACGCCTTTCGACTCCGGAACCACCACATTCGGCAGGAGTCCCTTGTGCTCGATGTAGTCACCGTTGGGGGTGAGGTAGCGCGCCACCGTCAGCTTCAGGTAAGCCCCGCCGGCCAGCGGCTCCACCGCCTGTACGATGCCCTTGCCAAACGTTTTGGTGCCGACCAGGATGCCCACGCCTCGCTGGGCAATGGCGGCGGAGAGGATTTCGGCGGCCGACGCCGTGTCCCCGTTTACCATCACTACGACGGGCAGGCGGGTCCCGGGCCCCGGTGAGTCGAGCGTCACGTCCTGACTGGCGTTCTTGTATTTGAGCGTTACGAGCGGCCCGGGCGGAATGAGGGCCCCGGCCGCAATCTGACACTGACGCACATCCCCGCCCGGATTGTTGCGCAGATCGAGCAGAATGCCCCGGGCGCCCTCCTGCACCAGTTTGTGGTAGGCGGTCAGTACCTGGGTCCCCGTGTGGTAGCCAAACTCGGTAATGTCCATATATCCGACATGGCCCGGAAGCATCTTCGTAAAGACGGTGGGCGCCGAAATCTGGGCCCGCGTGAGGGTGAACGTGAGCCGACGCCCCCCGCGAGTTACGGTGAGGACGACCGTGGTCCCTACCCGCCCGCGGACGGAAGCTGCCACCTGGTCGGCGTTTTCGCCCGCCACACTGCGGCCGTTGACGGCCATGATGATGTCCCCGGCATGCACGCCGGCGCGGCGCGCGGGAGTTCCCGCAAATACGGCCACGACCTGGAACTGGCCCGTCGCGTTGACGTCCATCTCCACGCCGATGCCCCCAAAACTTTGACCGAGCTCCTGGTTGAGCCCGGCCATCTGAGCCGGCGTGAGATAGTCGCTGAAAGGGTCATGAAGCGTGCCGACCATACCGTTGATAGCTCCCGTAAACAGGGCCCCAGACGTGTTCGGCCAGATGGTCTGGGTGCGGATATCTTTGTACACCTGTATCAGGCGCTGAAAGCCCGGGTTCTGGGCGAGGCCGGCCGGCACACTTGAAAGGGGGCGGGACACAGGGGCGGCACGTGCCTGGAGGATGAGCAGGGTGGCCCCGGATCCGACAAGAGCCGCCGCGATGAGCGCCGCGACGGCGAGGCCGATGGACTTCACCCCATCACTCCCCGCCAATTATAGCGGCTCACACCCGAAGGAAACGGCGCAGCGCCCAGAGGCTGCCCAGCAACCCGACCGCTACCCCGCCCACGCCGGTGGTCTCCATCGTGGAGCGTTCGATGACCGAGACCCCGGCCAATGGGAAGAAGGCCACGACGTGCGCTGCGGTGTGGAATACCCAGTGGTAGCCCACGATGACCGCGGCACTGGCCAGCACCGCCCCCATGAGTCCCAGATAGATGCCTTCCAGGAGGAAGGGCCAGCGGATGAACCAGTCGGTGGCACCCACGAGCTTCATGACCGCAATTTCCCGACGACGCGCAAACACACCCAGGCGAATGGTGTTGGCAATGATGAAGAGAGTCGCAAACGCCAGCAGAGCCTCGACCACGTAGCCCCCGGTACGCAGGATGCGCGTGACCACGGTCAACCGCGAGACGACCGTGGCCTGGTACACGACCTGGCCCACATCCGGACTCTTGCGGAGCGTCCGCGCCAGCGGAGGAATCTGGCGGGGCTGCTTGGTGTAAACCTGAAACCCGTCCAGGAGCGGATTGCCCTGCGAAATGAGCTGCCACAGCGTCGTGTCGTGGGGAAACTCTTTTTTGAGCTGGCCGAGGGCCTGTGTCTTGGAGACAAAGATGACCCGGCGCACGCCCGGTTCATGCTTGAGCGCCGCCAGAAAGGCATGTTCCGCGGCCGGTTTCATCGACGGCTTGAAATACGCCTGCAGCTCCACCTGCCGGTTAAGGGCGTTGGCGGCATGTTCTAGATTGATGCTGAGCACGCCGAAAACTCCCAGCACGAAGAGGGCCACACTTACGGTCAGCACCGAGGCCACGCTCATCCAGCCCGTGTGGCGCACGCCGCGCGCCGCCTCACGCCAGAAATATCCCAAGGTCCTAAGCCTCATGGCTCACCGTGGACAGCCACGTCGTCCGTGCGGGGCCTTCCTCCTCGTAGCGGCCCCTGGCGTCGTCGCGCACGAGCCGCCCTCCCTCGATGGCCAGCACGCGCCGGTTCATGCGGTTTACGATGTCACGGGCATGCGTCGCCATGACCACCGTGGCTCCCCGGCGATTGATCTCCGACAGCAGCTTCACGATGCCCTCGGCGGTTTCGGGGTCGAGGTTTCCGGTCGGCTCGTCGGCCAGGAGATAATGGGGATTATTGACGAGCGCCCGCGCCAGCCCCACTCGCTGCTGCTCGCCGCCCGAAAGCTGATGCGGAAAATGGTGGGACCGGGCCTGCAGTCCGACCAGCTCCAGCATCTGGGGCACGCGCTTCTTGATGTCGCGGGGACTCGCCTCCACCACCTGCATGGCAAACGCCACGTTGTGGTATACATCACGGTCAGGCAGAAGCCGAACATCCTGAAACACCACGCCCAGGAGCCGGCGGAGCCGGGGCACCTGACCGCGGCGAAGCCGTCCCAGCCGGAACTGGTCGACGTAAACCTCTCCGCTGGTTGGCACTTCTTCGTGGTACAACAGTCGGATGAGACTGGACTTTCCGGCCCCGCTCGGGCCCACGACGAATACGAACTCACCCCGGGGAATGGTGAGAGATACGTCGTCGAGCGCGACATGGCCGTTGGGATAGCGCTTGGTAACGGTTTCAAGCCGGATGATGACGGCATCCCCCCAGATCCGATGCTCTTCGACGCAGCGACCTCGAGTCCTCCACAAAACGCGTGCCTGGGCGCGCACCATCATTTGCTATAACGGTAACGGAGGCGTCCCGGTTGGGCAATTTGAGTCTCGCGGTGGCCTTCGTGGCCGGCCTGGCCTCGTTCCTGTCTCCATGCGTCGTGCCGTTGGTGCCATCTTACCTATCCGCTCTGGCCGGCACCACCGTCGTGGGCGCCGGTTCGGATACCACCGTGCTTCGTGGGCGGGTGGTGCGAAATGCGCTGGCATTCATGGCCGGGCTCGTCGTGATCCTGGTGATAGCCGGACTCCTGGCCACGAGCTTTGGTCAGTTTGTCTCCTCTCACCAGAAATTGCTGGCCGAACTCGGCGGCATCGTGATTGTGGTGTTCGGGCTGAATCTCCTCGGCGTCATCCATATAGGACTTTTCGAGCGCCAGGTGGGATTTCAGGCCCGGCCGCGGCGTGGCTTTGTGGGAGCCTTCTTGATGGGACTCGTGTTTGCGGCCGGCTGGACGCCGTGCATCGGCCCCATCGCCGGCAGCATACTTCTCCTCGCTTCCAACGCGCACTCGGTGGCGACGGGGGGCATCCTGCTGCTGGTGTATGCCCTCGGGCTGTCCCTTCCGTTTCTGGTCATGGCCCTGGTCCTTGATCGGCTCATGCCCATCCTGCACGGTCTCGGCCGCTATCTGCCTCTCATCACGCGGGCCGCGGGTCTCTTGCTGGTACTCCTGGGCGCGGCCCTGGTCACCGGCTGGTACAGCCGCATTCCGGGCCTTCTGTAGGCGCCTTGCCGATCCGGCGACCTTGACGTCGGCGGAGGCGCGGCGGATGCTGGAGACGATCGGGGAAGGAGGCGACCCAACATGGACGTCTTGAAAATTACACCACGGGGATACTGCTATGGTGTCGTCGATGCGCTTACGCTCGCGAAGCGGGCGGCTCGCGACGAAAGCATTCCCCGGCCAATCGTGGTGCTGGGTCAAATCGTGCATAATCGCTACGCCGTGGAGGAGCTTGATCGCCATGGCATTCTGACGCTCGACGGCCCCGACCGTCTGCGGCTCCTGGACGAGGTGCCGGACGGGGCCACGGTCATCCTCACGGCCCATGGGGTATCTCCCGCCGTACGCGAGCGCGCCCGCGAAAAAGGTTTTCACGTGTTAGACGCCACCTGTCCTGATGTCACCAAGACGCATGTGCTTGTGCGGGAGCGCGTGGCGCAGGGCTATCACATCGTATACATCGGAACCCCGGGGCATCCGGAGCCGCAGGGTGCGATGGGTGAGGCCCCCGCGGGCCGCGTGACCCTCGTGAGTTCGCTGGCCCAGGCCAATACCGTGGATCTCCCTGAGGGACCTCTTGCCATCATGACCCAGACGACACTGTCGCAGTGGGACACGGCCGACATTATCGCCGTGCTCACGGCTCGCCGCCCGGATGCCGAGGTCCACAACGAAATTTGCCTCGCGACCCAACTTCGCCAGGAAGCGGCCGTAAAGGCGGCCTCCGGTGTGGACGTGGTGGTGGTCGTGGGTGATCCTCGCAGCAACAACTCCAATCGACTGGTGGAAGTGGTGGAGAAAGTCGGCGGCACGCCCGCATACCGGGTGGAGACGGCGGACGACCTGCGCCCGGAATGGTTCACGGATGCCAGGCGGGTGGCCGTAACCGCCGGTTCTTCCACCCCTAGCCAGATTACGCGGGCCGTGATTGGACGGCTCGAGTCCTGGAACGTCGCCACGGTGCCGGATGCCTGAACGGCCGGAGTTTCTAGGACTCCTCCTGTTCACGGACGACCTGGCCGCCTCCCTGCTCTCGTGGCGGAGTCTTCAGTGCCGTGTGCTGAGTCTCCGTTCCGACGGGGCCGTGCTGGAAGTCCAGGGTTCCCGTGTGTTTGTCCAGCTCGAGCCTGACTACCACCGGGCCCGCGAGCTTTATCCCCTCTACTACAGCGAAAGGCTTCCCGCCATCCTGGACGCGTTCGAGTCTCAGGGCGGCCGCGTGCTGGAGGTCCGTCCGGTCGACACGGCCCAGGTTCAACTTCTGATTTTGCCGACCGGACATCGCATCGCCCTCACCGACTCCCGGCTCACCGACGTCCGCTAGCTCCTGGCCACCCGCGGGCCCTGTCGCCCGTACCCGAAATGGCCCATGACCTGGCCTCGACTCTCTTCTGTCACTTTCGGCGTCCGCGTCGTGCCGCCCAACGAGATGTCCCCTCGGGCCCGGAGCTATGGGGAACCGTCCGCACAAGGCCGTCGCCCAGGTTGGCCGAGCCCGCACGACGCGTGCCCGGCCCGCGTCAGCAAACCGTGGGGCTGTCGCGGTGACCGAAAGACGCCGCCGGTGCCGGAGCGCGGGGTCTGTGTCCATCGGCGACTTGTCTCGACGGTCGCGCCAGCGCGTCCCATCTGGTGCTGGAGCCTCCGCCTGTCACGGCACGGCTTGCGTGCGAGATGACAAGGGGGCCGCTCTCGCGGCCCCCGGATCGAGGACTCTCTACCCCCGTCCCGGCTCCGTCTGGCTCCAGGGGTCAAGGAGCCGCTCGACTTCCTCTGGGGGCAGCACCTTCTCTTCCAACACCAGTTCACGCACGGTGCGGCGGGTCTCAAACGAGTGCTTGGCGATCTCGGCCGCGCGATCGTAGCCGATAACGGGCGCGAGTGCCGTCACCATGGCGAGGCTCTGCTCCACGAGGCTTGCCGCGCGCTCGCGGTCCACCTCTAGTCCCCGCAGGAGCTTGTCTTCAAAGTTCCGCGCGGACGCGGCCATCAACTCCAGGGATTGGAGAAGATTGTGGGTCAGAACCGGCATCATCACGTTCAACTCGAAGTTGCCGTGCTGACCGGCCGCCGTCACGACCACGTCATTGCCGAACACCTGCGCGCACACCATCATGACCGACTCGCAGATGACCGGGTTTACCTTGCCAGGCATGATGCTGGAGCCCGGCTGGGTGGCGGGGATGATGAGCTCGCCGAGGCCGCAGCGCGGGCCCGAACCGAGGAGGCGGATGTCCTGGGCAATCTTGAAGAAACTGACCGCGAGCGTCTTCAGGGTCCCGCTCATCTCGACTGCCGCATCCTTGGCCGCCTGAGCTTCAAAGTGGTTGTCGGCTTCGAGGAACGTGATGCCCGTAAGCTTGGACAGGCGCTCCGCCATCCGCCGCCCGAATTCAGGATGGGTGTTGATGCCGGTTCCCACCGCCGTTCCGCCGATAGCCAGCTCGCGGAGGTCTTCGGCCGATCGCTCGACCCGCCGGATCCCGTGCGCGATCTGGCTCGCGTAGCCGCCAAACTCCTGGCCGAGCCGGATGGGGGTCGCGTCCTGCAGGTGCGTGCGCCCGATCTTGATCACGTCGTCGAACTGACGGGCCTTATCCGAGAGCCCCCGCTCGAGAAGCCGGAACGCGGGCAGGAGGTCATGCTCAATCAGGTCGAGGGCCGCCACATGAATGGCGGTCGGCACGGCGTCATTGCTGGACTGGCCCATGTTGACGTGGTCATTGGGATGAACCGTCTTCGAGGTCCGCGCCTCGCCCAGAATCTCGCAAGCCCGGTGGGCGATGACCTCGTTGGCGTTCATGTTGGTGGACGTACCGGACCCGGTCTGGAAGATGTCGAGCACGAATTCGCCGTCAAAACGACCCTCTGCCACCTCGGCGGCCGCCTTCACGATGGCGGCTCCGAGACGCTCATCAAGCTGTCCGAGGTCCATGTTGACCTCGGCCGCCGCCTGCTTGATGAGGCCCATGGCCTTTATGAAAGGGCGCGAAAAGCGAATGCCGCTGATCGGAAAATTGAGCGCGGCCCGCTGTGTCTGAGCGCCGTAGTAGGCCTCTTCGGGGACCTGCATCTCCCCCATCGAATCGCGTTCCGTGCGAAAGCCTTGAGTCATGTGTCATATCCCCCTTGAGCCCACGGATGAAAATAGTCTTGGTCCACCCTCACAAAAGCCCAGCGGCGCGGCCGCGTCAAGCAGATGGCCCGGCCACGACAAACCGGGGGGCTCTCGCCCCCCGGTCCGTGCGGCGGCCTTTACTTCCAGTAGAGGTTCTGGACGTTGGTCTCGCTGTAGAGGTCGTTGTAGGACTTCATCCCACCAAGACTCGTCGATACCGCGGTCAGGGCGGTGGGCGTCGGGAAGTACAGCATCGGCAGCTGGTGGGCCGCGTAGTGCTCGTACTGGTAGAACGCCTGCCGGGTCTGGGCCAGGGTGGCGGGTCCGGTGAGCTTGTTGATGAGCGCCGTCATGTGCGGGTCGGGAGCCGTCGAGTTGTTGTAGTAGTCGAAGTTGTAGCCGCCGTTCGTGCTCACAAGCCCGTCACCGCTCGGGAAGTAGTCCGGGATGTAGAACCACTCCGCCCCGAACGCGAACGCCCATTTCGGCGCGGTCGCGGGGTTGGCCCCGATGATGGAAATGAACGCGTCGAGACTGAGCGTCTTCAGGCTGACCGAGATGCCCTCTTTCGCCCACTCGGCCTGTTCATACTCGGCGATGTGGAGCAGCACCGGCGCTCCCGTCGGCAGGAGGGCCTGGAACTTCAACTGCTGGCCGTTCTTCTCCATCACGCCGTTGACCATGTGCCATCCGTTAGCTTCCAGGACGGCCTTGCCCTTGGCCAGATTGAACGGGTACGGGTTCTGCAGGGACTTGTCGTACCACGAGGCGATCCTGGGCACCGGCGCGTACGTCGGCGTCGCCTGGCCGTAGTAGAAGTCCTTGATGATGGCCGGCTGATTGATGCCGTACTGCATCGCCTGCCGGACGGCCAGATTCTGGAACAGCGGTCCCACCGTCTGCGCGTTCTTCTCGAAGTCCGTCAGCGCATAGTAGAACCCGTACTGCGGTGTAGACAGGATGGTGTCGTTCGTGAGCTGAGCCCGGTCGGCCCACAGCGTGCTGTCGTAGGGCGCGTACTGCACGGCGCCCTTCTTCAGCGCGGCGAAGATGGATGAGTACGACGTTTCGTAGTCGTAGTACACCTTCTTGATTTGGGGCTTCGGGCTGCCGTCGAAGTTGGGGTTGGCCACGAACTCGTAGTACTGGTCGGTGACGGCCTTTTTGAACAGATAGGCGCCGTCAGTGACCTGGTATACGGAATTGGTCGGGGAGTTGGAGATCGACTTGATCCAGTTGAGCTCCGTGGTGGGATTGCTGGAGTGGTCCCACTGCGCCTTCGGGAGCGGGATGAACTGCGCGATGCTGTTGTAGATGAACCACTGGGGGTTTTCTGGACCCGTGGTCGTGATGGTGAGCGTGTACGTGCTGGTGGCCTGCACCGACTTGTAGGCCGTCGGCACGCCGCCGGTTCCCGCGTAGCAGTAGAAGATCGGCGCGTTCGTGTTGCTGGCTGCCTTGGCGAGCGTAAACCAGTAGGCGGCGTCCTGCGCCGTGACCGGCTGGCCGTTTGACCAGTGCCACTTGGGGTTCAGGTGCACGACGTAGACCGTGCCGCTCTTGTTGTACGTGACCTTTTGGGCGATCGACTGACTGTAGTCAATCTGCGCCGCGCTGTTCATCATGAGGAGCGGCACATAGGTCCACATACCGCCACCGGGGCCGCCGGTCACGGTGCCGCAGTTGTTGGCCGGGATCAGCGGCGGCCACCATGTGACGTCCGTCTGCGGGTACATCGCGATGTTGAGCGCGCTCGGGTGGGATGCCGACGCACTCGATACCGGACCGGCTCCGCACCCGGCCAGCGCCAGCATCGACACGCCCACGACCCCCAGCACCAACGCGCGTACGCGGCGTCCGGGGGATCGGAGCACGCCTCCCCTTGTGAATCGGAAGATGTTCCAGTGCTTCAAGTGGCACCTCCTGGCTCTAATGAGACGAGACTCCAAACGAGATGCTCGGTCTGAGCACGTTCGCGCGTCTCTCATTCATCTGCCCCAATCATCTCGAGGCAGCCGCACCGTAGCCCGACACCCGATCTGCTATTCCGATCACCTGTCTCGGCCACACTTCGTCATTGAGGGAACAACTCCTGTTGATTTACTGAAGCCAGGAGTGGAATCTTGTGGGGCCGTGGCCGGACCGCGCCCGGGTCCGCCCCTGTTTTTTATGAGCGACGTCGGGCTCGCGCGTGTCGCTTTTGGCGCCCGAAATCCGTCGTTTCGTGTCAATTCGTGCTCTGGTCCGATTCTCCTTTCCGGTCGCGCGGACTGCCCCCGTGCCGTGACCGCCGGTCGGTCCGGAGCCAGCGGGCGGCCGGACCGTCGGGCCGGGGTGCCTTTGGAGCGGAGACCTTTTCGATGAGGACGCCGTAGGGGGCCCCCGCGCTAGGGGAGTGGCAGACCCGAGACGGCGCCAGCACGCCCGGTCCGTCCGGCCTCGTGAGACAAGTCCGCGCGACGCTTCTTCCAAAAGAGACCAAGGACATGCTGGGGCGGCCTGAACGCAGCCGCTCTGTTCGGTGTCCCTCGCGCCCCGCGGCACGCGGTTCACGATGAAAAACCGCGGGTTGTCGTCCGGCCGCGGCGGACCCGACGACGATCGTGGACACTCCAGCCGTGACTGCAGGCTTAGACCCCGCAAAGGTGAATCTCGGGAACACGGGGGTCAAACGATCCTATCCCCGGCGTCCACCCTGTCTTCGCTGCCCGCGCCGGTCCCTTAGGCATGGTGACTGGGGAAACCCACGCTCGGTGGCCGGCAGCCTCACTGCCGACGGCGCGGTCCACAGCCTCGGCAAGATGCGTCCCCTGGGATTTTCGCCCTCTATCCGGCATGATAGGGAGAGGAGGTGCGACATGGATCTCACCGGAAAGTCGGCTCCCGCATTCTCGGTCGACACGACCGACGGTCGCCGCAGCCTTTCTGACTACGCGGGCAAGCATCTCATCCTGGCCCTCTTCCCGCTGGCCTTTACCGGCGGGTGAAGCACGGAGCTATCCTCGTGGCGAGGATACGCCGACCGAGTCAAAGATCGGAATGCGGAAATACTGGCCATGTCTGTTGACATGGTGCCGTCCTTGAATGCCTTTCGCGAAAAACTCGGCGGGCTTCCCTTTCCCATCGCGTCGGACTGGCGCCGCGCGGTGAGCCGGGACTATGGCGTGCTGAACGAAGAGGGCGGATTTGCGGCCCGGTCCACTTTCGTTATCGCCCCCGACGGAACGGTGGCGTACGAGAACAGGGCCTTCAGCGCGACCGACGAGGCGCATTATGAGGCAGTTATCGAAGCTCTCGGACGCTAGGCTGCGGTGGGTCCGGCTCTACCCCCTGGCGGATGAGTGGGGCCCGAAGGGTGAGCCGGTCTGGGCCGTAGCGGCGTGCCGCGAGGGCGTGGCCCATGTCTATGGCGACACCCTCACCCTGGAAGCCCGCGAAGAGGCCCGGGAGGGCCTCTTCGCGCGTGCGCGGGCATCATGGGCGAACCCTCCCGGTGCGGGGTGGACCCCGTTTTTCGGGCCGCGTCTCGCGGAAGATGTGCTCGCCCGTGCGGAAGACCACTGCGTCTCGCTGCCGGAAGGGGACTGGTGGAGCTAAGGTTCCCGCCGCGATTGACACGCCGCCCCCACAATAGAGGCGGCATAAAGCCTGGCAGACGCCCTATCTAGAACGAGAGGCTCACCCCGCCATCGGTCACGAACTCGATGGCCGCGACCGCGCCCACGTTCTTGATGGCCGGGTGCATGCGCTCCCCGAGTCCCCGCTTGTTCACGCACGGCGTGCAGGCCCAGATCTCCCCGCCTGCCTCGAGAAACGCCGCCACAAGCTCCCGGAGCGGCAGGAAGCCTGGTTCCTGGATGGCATCGATGGCGGCCGGCACCCCAACCCGGACTCCTTCGGTGGACAGAAGCACGACCGTAGTCTTGTCCAGGGTGGCGGACGCGTTCGCCATCACGAACGCGACCGTCGCGCGGTCGGGATCGTCCGGTCCGCGGGTAAGGTTCAGGAGGACACGAGAATGGGCCATGCAACACCCGCCTTTCCCGGCGATTGTCGCATGGCCCCGAGGCAGCGCCAAGCTAGCGGGCGGTCGCCCGCTCGACTGCGGGCGGCGCGTCCGCCGGCCCCGACAAAGCCTGACTCAACAGTTCGCGCACGACCTGACTGGGCGGTAGACTCCGTTCGTCAGCCAGGTGCCTGATGGCGCGAATCTGCCAGGTATATAGAAAATAGTCCGCACGGCGCTGATCTTTCGGGCGGGTCCCGGCCATCAGTTCACCCTCTTTCCGGTTCTACCTGGTAGAACGGATGTCCGGGAGCCGGGGTTACACCCGCCATCACCGAGATTTCCGAAAGCCACCTATCAAACGTCCGATCCCACTCTGGATGGTAGTGCAGGGATGCCGGATGGGGCAGATAGACCACAAAAGGCCGGAAACCGGTCGGTCGGCCCGGCGGTCGACGAGACGGCACCAGACCGAGGGCCATGTCTACGGCTGCCTCGGCCAGGCGTCCGAGGGCCAAAATGCCGACCGGACGCACGACCGTCACTTCTTCGCTCAGGTACGGGGCGCAGTTCCTGACCTCCTCCGGCACCGGATCGCGGTTTCGCGGTCGACAGGCCACCCCATCGACACGACAGCGCCCGCCTGTTATCTCATGCCGGGATGGCCTGCAGGACGCCTCTTTCATCCACCGACAGGTTTTTGGGGAGCACTTCACCGCGTTCGTGATGTAGACGCCGGCGAGGGCGGAACCGAGGGCGCCTCGAAGCCGGCTTCCGCTCCGGTCGCCCAGGAAAGGCACACCGGTGCGGTCGGCGCCGAGACGGCCCGGAGCCATGCCCACAATCATAAGGCGGGCATCCTCCGGCCCCGCTCCCGGCACCGGCGCGTTGCGGCAGCGAACCAGGGCCGGGCAACGCGTGCAGGCCCGGATACGGGCGGCGAGCGGCGCCTCAGCCGACGGCCAGGACCTGTTCGGTTTCGGGGTCGAACACATGAATCCGCTCCGGGTCCAGCATCGCCACCACCTGGTCTCCGGGACTCCCATGCCACGTGTTGTTGACACGGACGATGAGCGTCTGCCCGTCTCCCACCGTCAGGTAGACCATGTTCTCGTGCCCCATGGGTTCAAAGACGCTGACGACCGCATCGATGGGCACACCCGTGTGCGAGCGGTCGAGGTAGACGTCTTCAGGCCTGATGCCGAGCGCGGCGCCAGACGTAAGGTGCTCGGCCACCCGGCCAAGCGCGGGGGTGAGAGCCACCGCGGTGCCCTGGCCAAGGTCCACCGATACGGTGTCGCCTGCTCGCTTCAAGGTTCCATTCAGGATGTTCATGGCCGGCGTACCCACGAAGGTAGCCACAAACTGGTTTGCCGGATGATGATAAATGTTCTCCGGCGTGTCCACCTGCTGCACCACCCCGTCGCGCATGACGACGATGCGGGTGCCCATGGTCATGGCCTCCGTCTGATCATGCGTCACATAGATGACGGTGGCCTGCAGACGCTCGTGGAGCGCCTTCAACTGCACCCGGGTCTGGGCCCGGAGCTTGGCATCCAGGTTGGAGAGCGGCTCGTCCATCAAGAATACCTTCGGGTTGCGGACGATGGCCCGGCCGAGGGCGACGCGCTGGCGCTGGCCGCCTGAAAGCTCGCGTGGACGCCGATGCAAGAGACTCTCCAGGCCAAGAATCCCGGCCGCTTCCTGGACGCGGGTCCGAATTTCATCTCGAGGGAACCGGCGCAGCTTGAGACCGAAGGCCATGTTGTCGAAAACCGTCATATGGGGGTAGAGCGCATAGTTCTGGAACACCATGGCGATGTCCCGGTCCTTGGGCTCCGCGTAGGTTACGTCGCGGTCGGCAATCACGATGCGTCCGGCCGTGGGATCCTCAAGACCGGCCACCATGCGGAGCGTCGTGGTTTTGCCGCATCCGGAAGGACCCAAAAGAACCAGAAATTCACGGTCTTCGACGGTCAAGGTGACGTTGTCGACAGCCACCACGTTGTCAAAGCGCTTCGTAACGCCCTGAATTTCTACCTGCGCCAAACTCGTATGCCTCCCCTGTCCACCCTGTCGCAAGCCACCAGGCTTGTCCAGCGTTTCGCCTTAAAGTTTCGAGTCCAGTTCGTGGAGATATGGAAAAGAGGGCTGCGCACCCGGGCGCGTCACCGCGATGGCCGCCGCGTCCATGGCCCGATCCACCGCCTCGGCAAGGCCCAGGCCGCTCATGAGGCCGGCCGCCAGCACACCCGCAAAGCAGTCGCCCGCACCGGTGGTGTCCACCACCTCAGCTTTCCGGGCAGGCCGCACAAACACCCCGCTCCGGCTCGCATAGACGAGTCCCTCCGACCCGAGCTTCACGACGCCAACCCTGGCCCCGCGCTCCACCAGTTTTTCGGCGGCCCATTTGGCCGCACGCACATCCGGCAGCTCCACGCCCAGCAGGCGCTCTGCCTCTCCGCGGTTGGGCATCAGGACGTCGGCCCGAAACAGCGAGGCCGAGAAGCGATCGGGGACGGGGGCGGGGTCGAGATACACGGGGGCATGATGGCGCACGGCCCACGCGAAGGCCGCTTCCACCACGTTTTCGGGCACCTCCATGGAGATGAGCACGGCGTCGCCAGCCGCCAGCGCCGGCCCCGGGTCGAAGCGGGTCGGTAGGAAGGTCTGATTGGCGCCAGGCATGACGACGATGGTGTTTTCGCCCTCGGGACTCACCCAGATGAGCGCGAGACCGGTTGACCCCGCTCCTGTCCTCACGGCGCTCAGATCCACGCCGTCGGTCTTCAGAAGCCGCAGGGCAGGCTCTTGAAAACTGTCGTCCCCCACCTCGGCCACCAGCGCCACCGGCACCCCCATACGGCGCGCCGCCAGGGCCTGATTGGCACCCTTGCCCCCCGGCGAGAGGGCGCCGCTCTTGGCCACCACCGTCTCCCCCGCGGCCGGCATCCGCGCAAGATGCGCAATCAGATCCAAATTGACGCTTCCTACCACGTAAAGCACCGGCATCGCCGCCCTCTTTCGGAAACCTGCCTGCTCAGCATAGTCCATGCCCGGGTGGGGCCGCCACGACACGCGCCGAAATCGACCGGCGCTCACGCCACTGCAACTTTGGTAAGTGTGATTGCAATAAAGTTGATATCGTGATTAAGTTTGGTGCAGGAGGGATGTCATGGCCGAGCTACTCGGCATCTGCCCCGTATGCCAGCATGGACTCACCGTTCGTGAACTGGAGTGCCCCCACTGTGGATTGAGCCTCCGCTCCCGCTTCACGCTGCCGCCGTTTCACCGGCTCACGCCGGAGATGGCCGAGTTCCTGCGGCTCTTCGTCGTGAGCCGTGGCAATCTGCGCGAGATGGAACGGGCCCTCGGTGTTTCCTACCCCACCGTGCGCGCCAAACTGGACCAGCTGGTGGAGGCGTTCGAGGGTGAGCCTGGTGGGAGTGAACCGGCCGCGCCGCCACCCCGTCCTCCCGCCGAAGAGATTGGGACTCTGTCCCGGCAGCTGGCTGACGCCACCCGCCGCTTCACCCGTGACTTCTTCGCAACGCGGTTCATGGAGGGCCCGCCACCGACACCGCCCAGGCCACCGCGGCCCGAGCCGCCTCCGACCGCGGGCACCCCTGAGGGCACAACCGAGCGCGCCACCCCCACCGAAGACGACATTCTGGAGCGGGTGGCCCGGGGCGAGCTCTCGGTCGATGAGGCCATGCGCCAGCTGGACGCTATCCGCGACGCGCGAAGAAGCGATCCCGACGCACCGTTGGAGTCGTACTGATGCCCACGCTTCGCGCCCCGGCAGAGCTTCAGGTAGCCTTGCGGCGCGGGATCGTCCGCCTTCGAGGGGAGGACCGAGGCGACCTGGAGTTCGACGCCGTCCCTTCCCTGGTGGCCATCCATCAAGACGGCGCGGAGCTCGGTCTCGAATGCCGCGACCCCCGGCAGGTCGATCTCACGGTTCGGATGCCACGAGAGCTTCAGACGCTTCAGGTGGATGTGGCCCAGGGGCGGGTGGAGATGCGGGATCTGACCGGCGAGATGACCGTCGAGGTGGCAAACGGCAGTGTCAGCGGGCGGAAACTGGCGGGGGAACTGCAGGTGGACGCCGGCCACGCCGATGTCGTCGTGGACGGCATGGACGGCGAGCTTCAGATTGACACCGCCCTCGGGTCGATCGAGGTGATCCGGCATCGGGGACCCTATGCGCTTGACGCGGGCGCGGGATCGGTGCACCTCGCCGATGCCGTGGGCGAGGGCGAGGTGGAGACCGGCACCGGCGGAATCGTACTGATGGATGTGGGCGGACACGTCGCGGTGGAGAGCGGGCTCGGGTCGATTGACGTCCACAATGCCCGCGACCTGCGCCTTCAACTCACGGGCGGCATGGGACCGGTGCAGATTACGGGCGGCCGCCTCCTTAACCTGGAAGCGTCTCTTTCGCGCGGAAACCTCCGCGTGGACCAGTCGCGCATCGAAGGCGGCGACGTGGAAGTGGCGTCCGGCAACGCCCATCTGCAGCTTGATGGCCGGCAGGGAGGCCGGCTCGAGGCATTCGCGCACCACGGTCGGGTCGTGAGTGAGCTCCCCCGGGTCCGGCTCCCTTTCGCCGGCGCGCCGACACCCGGCGAGCGAGTAGTGCTGACCTTCGATGACGGACCGCAGGTGCTGTCGGTTAGGACACGGCGGGGCTCCATCACCGTGCTTCGAGGGCGGCAGGACGCGGCACCCCTAGCCTCGGCGCAGGAGCGGGAGCGTGGTCGTCGCCTCATCTTGGAAGAGCTTCGCGCCGGCCGCATCACCGCGGCGACCGCGCGGCGCCTGCTCTCCGCCATCGACAATAGCGGCGTGTCGTGAGCGTCAGCTAGAGTGGGCGGTCACCACCACGTAGGGCGGGGCCAGGCGGATTCCGGTCACCGTGACCGGAATCGGCAGATGCAGGCTCGCTATGCTCCACAGCTGGAGCCGGGTCACGGCCGGCACCCCGAGTCCATTGACCGACAGAGGCTGGAACAAGATGGTGCGTCCCCCGGGGCCAATGCTGAAGCGTCCGGTCGCGTCGAGCGGGCCGTTAATGCCGCCGATGCTTACGGTGCCGCTGATGCGCACGTACGCCGCGGCCACCGTCACGCGGGCATTATGGATGCGGCCGCTTTCGTCCAGAAATTGCGCCAACGAGGAGCCGCTCACACGCACGGTGGCCGCGAGCGCCCCCGGCTTCACGACCCGGAGCTCATGGTGCTGTACGAGATCCGGTACGTTCACGGTTCCGTTCTGCCACAGTACGACGAGACTTCCAATCGTGAGACCGTGCGCGTCCACATGCTCCGCCGACACGTCGACCGCCTGAAAGCGGCCCTGAAACAACTGGAAGAACGGCACCGCTCCCACCGTCACCGTGTCCCGGCTTCCGGGGCCGGTCACACGCGTGAGCGCCTGAGAAAGAGCCTGTCCCGCGATCCGTGGCACCAGCACCTGCCCGGCCGCCAGCAGGAGAACCACCAGCAGCAGGCCCAGGACCACCTTACTCACCTGGTGTCTCAAGCACCAGGGCGCCCCGCGCCTCCGTCTGCAGATAGGAGCGGATGAAAGGGTCGATGTCCCCGTCCATTACCCCCTGGACGTTCCCCACCTCGGTGCGGGTACGATGGTCGCGCACGACGGTGTAGGGCTGGAACACATACGACCGTATCTGACTGCCGAAGCCTATGTCCTGCTGGACCCCGCGGATCTTGTTCATCTCTCGCTGCCGTTCGAGCTCCTTCAACTCAGCAAGCTTTCCGCGCAGGACCCGCATGGCGGTGTCACGGTTGGCGTGCTGGGAGCGTTCGTTCTGGCAGGTCACCACGATACCGGACGGGATATGGGTAATGCGGATGGCAGACTCCGTCTTGTTCACGTGCTGACCCCCGGCACCGCTGGCGCGAAACGTGTCGATCCGGAGATCGTCGGGGCCTATCTCCACCTCCGCATCGTCCTTCAGGTCCGGCACCACATCTACGGAGGCAAACGACGTGTGACGGCGGCCGGACGCGTCAAAGGGCGAGATCCGCACCAGGCGGTGCACCCCTCGCTCGGCGCGTAAAAAGCCGTAGGCGTTGTCGCCGCGGACGGCTATGGTCGCGCTCTTGACTCCCGCCTCTTCCCCGGGCAGCGTGTCTAGAATGGTGGTCTCAAAGTCGTGGCGCTCCGCCCAGCGCAGGTACATCCTCACCAGCATCTCGGCCCAATCCTGAGCTTCGGTGCCCCCGGCGCCGGCGTGGAGGGTCACGATGGCCGACTCCGCGTCGTACGGTCCGGTGAGGATGAGGGAGAGTTCCAGGTCCTGAAGCTCCTCCAGAACAGCCTGCCCCTCGGCTTCCAGCGCCCTCAAGGTTTCGGCGTCATCCTCGGCCGACGCCAGGGCCAGAAGCTCATCAAAGTCTTCGACCCGTCTTGCCAGCGGCTGATAGCGGTCAAGCGGCACCCGCACCCGACGGAGGGTCTTCAGAAGGTTCTGGGCAGCCTCCGGGCTGTCCCAGAAGCCCGGTCGGGACATGTCCTTCTCCAACTGTTCAATCTGTGTGGCGCGCTGGGCCGGGTCAAAGAGACCCCCTGACTCGCGCGAGGAGCTCCTGGAGCTCGTCGCGCCGCAGGATCAAGGCATCATTCAATAACATTAGACAACCTCCCGTGTTTTCGGCGTGGCAGGGCAGCTGCGGCCGGTCAGGTGGCCTGCGAAAGGCCGTGACAGCGCTTGTACTTCTTGCCGCTGCCGCACCAGCAGGGGTCGTTGCGACCGACCTGCCGGGGCGTCTTGCCGCCCGGCAGCACCTGCAGCGCCGGGCGACCCGGGGCAGCGCCCGGAACGTCCAGCACGTCATCGCCGTGACGCTCCAGCATGGGGGTGGCGACGGGGGCCTCGGCCTCCGCCATCATCTCCGGGGTCGCCATGGTGATGTGGTACAGGATGCGCACCACCTCTTCGCGGATGGCGCCCAGCATGGCCTGGTACATGTCGAAGGCTTCCCGCTTGTACTCCACCAGCGGATCGAGCTGTCCGTAGGCGCGAAGTCCCACGCCGTCGCGGAGGGCGTCCAAGGCATCCAGATTCTCCATCCATTTCGAGTCGACCACCCGCAGCAGGATGACCCGCTCGAGCTCGCGCATGGCCTCCTCGCTGACCTCCGCCTCCTTGGCCGCGTAGTTGGCCTCGGCCAGGGTCATGAGTTCGCCGGCCACGGTGTCGCGCCCGACATCGCCCCCGAGACTCTCCGGGTCCACCTGGTGGGGCGTGAGGCAGAACTCCTCCAGCCCCTCCACCAGCCCTTTCAGATCCCACTCCTCCGGGTGCTGGGACGGGGGGCAGTGCAGGTCCATCGCGTCATCGATTACACCCCGCACCATGTTCAAGACCTCGTCGCGCAAAGATTCCTGGGACAGGATCTGGGTGCGCTGGTTATAGATGATCTTGCGCTGCTCGTTCATGACGTCGTCGTACTGCAGGAGCTGCTTGCGAATCTCGAAGTTCCGGTTCTCCATCTTCTTCTGGGCCGTCTCGATGGCGCGGGTCAGCACCGGGCTCGAGATGGGCTCATCCTCTTCCACTCCCAGCCGGTCCATCAGACCGGAGAGAGCGGGAGCCGCAAACAGGCGCAGGAAGTCATCTTCCAGCGACAGGTAAAATCGGCTCGAGCCCGGGTCGCCCTGACGACCGGAGCGTCCTCGGAGCTGGTTGTCGATCCGCCGCGCTTCGTGGCGTTCGGTCCCGAGGATGTGAAGACCCCCGAGGGCCGGCACCTCCTCGCCCAGCACGATGTCGGTCCCCCGGCCGGCCATATTGGTGGCGATGGTGACCTGGCCCTTCTGACCTGCCTGGGCTACCACCTGCGCCTCCCGTTCGTGCTGTTTGGCGTTCAGCACGTTATGGGGGACGCCGTGCCGCGTGAGCATGTCAGACAGGCGCTCAGACTTCTCGATGGACGTCGTGCCCACCAGCACCGGCTGGCCGCGCTGGAAGCACTCCTCGATCTCGCGCACCACGGCGCGGTATTTGGCCGCCTCCGTCTTGTAGACCATGTCGGGATGATCGATCCGGATCATGGCTTTGTGGGTCGGGACCACAATGACGTCCAGTCCGTAAATCTTCCGGAACTCCTCTTCCTCCGTGACCGCCGTGCCGGTCATGCCGGCCAGCTTCGCGTACATCCGGAAATAGTTCTGGAAGGTGATCGTGGCAAGCGTCTGGGTCTCCTCCGCGATCTTCACGCCTTCTTTGGCCTCAATGGCCTGGTGGAGACCGTCCGAGTACCGGCGGCCAAACATGAGCCGGCCGGTGAACTCGTCGACGATGATGACCTCGCCGTCTTTGACCACGTAGTCGCGGTCGCGGAACATGAGCGCCCGTGCCCTGAGAGCCTGGTTCAGGTAATGCGAAAGATCGAGGTTCTGGTTGTCATAAAGATTCGGCACTCCAAGCATCCGCTCAACTTTGGCGATGCCAGCTTCGGTGGGAGCGACGGTCTTCAACTTCTCGTCAACCGTGTAGTGGACCTCGGCCTGCAGGTTGGTGACGAGCCGCGCAAACGTGTAGTAAAGTTCGGTCGGCCGGTCGGCCTGACCGGAAATGATGAGCGGCGTACGGGCCTCGTCAATCAGAATGGAGTCGCATTCGTCGATGATGGCGTACGCGAGGCCGCGCTGGACGCGCTCAGCCAGGGTCAGCACCATGTTGTCGCGCAGATAATCAAAGCCAAACTCGTTGTTGGTTCCGAAAGTGACGTCGGCGGCATATGCCTCCCGCCGCTCGTCGGGCTCCATGTCATGCTGGATGAGGCCGACGCGCAATCCCAAAAACTCGTAGATCTGGCCCATCCACTGGGCATCGCGGCGCACGAGGTAGTCGTTCACCGTCACCACGTGGACGCCTTCACCCTTGAGAGCGTTCAGATAGACGGGCAGGGTCGCGACCAGAGTCTTGCCCTCGCCGGTCTTCATCTCCGCGACACGCGCGTCGTGGAGCACCATACCACCCGCCAGCTGCACATCGAAATGCCGCTGTCCGATGGTGCGCTGGGCTGCCTCCCGGACCACCGCAAAGGCCTCCGGCAACAGCGCGTCCAGGGTCTCGCCCTCCTGAAGGCGGCTGCGGAATTCGTCGGTTTTCTGGCGGAGCTCCTCGTCGCTGAGGGCGTGCATGCCCGGCTCCAGGGCATTGATGTCTTCGACCACCCGCAGGTAGATCCGCATCTCCCGCTCCGAGAAGCGGTTTAACCAATTGGACAACACCTTCAGCACGTCTTGCACCTCCTCATAACAAAAGGACCGCTCCCGGTCCCTGACGGGCGTGGTCGCTCTTTAATTTAGCACCGGTCCGACCCCGGTTCAATGCGCCTGCCGTACCGAAGCGGTCGGCTGCCGACGACGCTGTCAGCTGGTGCCAAGGCGGAGCCGACCCACCGCCGCCTTCGGGTCCTGGTCAACGTCCACCACCAGATCCCGTCCGAGGTGTGTGGTAAACCCGCTGCCGAGACTCTCCTCGTCGGCGAGGTCGCGATCCTCCACCATGCTCAGGAAGATTGCCACTACCTGCGGATCCAGCTGCGTTCCGGAAACCGCCCGGATCTCCTGCACGGCCTGCTCGTGAGACAGGGCCTGCCGGTAGGGGCGGTCAGTGGTCATGGCGTCGTAGGCGTCCACCACGGCCGTAATGCGGGCTGCCAGCGGGATCTGCTCGGCCGCCAGGTTGTGCGGGTAGCCCTGCCCGTCGAAGCGCTCATGGTGGTGCAGCACCCAGTCGCGCGCTAGCCCCACCCCCTCGATCTGAGACAAGATCGCTCCTCCCAGGAGCGGGTGACGCTGGATCACGAGCATCTCCTGCGGGTTAAGCTGCCCCGGCTTGTTCAGGATGGCGTCGGGTATGCCAAGCTTGCCCACGTCGTGGAGCGCGGCGGCCCGCTGCACCTCCTCCACCAGATCTTCGGCCAGGTTCATCTCCCGCGCCAGCCGGGCCGCAAATCGCCCCACCCGGATTGAGTGACCGCGTGTATAGGGATCCTTCGCGTCGAGAGCCGTCATCAGAATGTCTACCGTGTTCTGATAGAACTGGCGCACAACGACAAACAGGGAGAAGATCCACCGCGACAGTCCGAGCGGAATCAAGAAGATAATTTCCGGCCACACCCCGCCCTGGTGATAGACGGCGGCCATCAGATAAGAAATCGGCACCATCGCCCAAAAGTTAAACGTCAGCCACTTGAAGTGCACCCGCCACACTTCCAGCACCGGACGGGCCAGCCGGAAGTGAAAGGCCCAGACCATAAGCAGCATATTCGCGAAAAAGGCCGCGATCGCCGCGCTCGCCAGGGGAAGGCTCATCGACGCCAGCGTGAGGTGGCTGATGGATCCGCCGAGGCCGCGGAAAATCCAGGCGGCCATCCAGGCAATAAGGGCAAACTGTGCGCGATTGAACAGGATGGAGGGCCAGCGGACCTGCAGCTTCAGTTCCCGATAGGTCCACGGGACCGCCATCCCTACCCACGCCGCCAGGGCTGGGCCCAGGATGACGGAGGCCGCCACCAGCACCGGAAGCTGGACTGAGGCCATGCCATTTCCGCGCAGAAATCTGACTGGAAACACCGATGTCACGAACGTCATGGCCACCAGCACGAACAGGAGTCCGATCGGAATGGCTGAGAGGTTAAGGGCAAGGTGATAGCCAGTGACAGCAAGAACCCCAGCTGCCGCCACGCACACGACCGCGATATACCGTTTCATGAGCGGCGGGTACATCGCAGACTCCTTTCGTCGTCGAACCCCTGACCGTCTAAATTTTTGACCGACCGCTTGTCACTAGTCTAGGTGCAGTCCGGCGCCAGCGACCATAATGTCCAACAAGCCCCGTAGTACCTGGTAGACTCGCTGCATTTCGCTAGGTAACCCCCTGCGATATGCCGGTAGCAGTCCCGCTCGTTGACTGCCTACCATTTGCTCCGCTAGAAGGGCGATCCGCGATCGGCCAAACCAATGTTGCTCGTGAATTCACTCAGTCATGGCAGCCGGGCTATCCCGCCCGGCCACGCCGCATCAATTGGCGGTTCACCGCATCCAGCGTGGCTCGAATCACCGCCTCCACCGTCTCCCGCTGGGCCTTGGCGGCGCTCCCTGACAGAAGCTCACGCCCGCCGGTTTCGACCAGACTCAAAATCACGGGGCCGCGACTGGTTGGCACGGTGTGCACCGCCACCAGCCGAAGGTCGAGGACGCCGCCGGTGAGAGCGTTCACGGCCTGCACCACCGCCTCGCCGGCGGCCAGGTGCAGATCCTCTCGCTCCGAGCTTCCCTCCGCGGTCCGATCTTCGACACCGAGGCGGCACGCGACTCTGACCACGTCGCGCGCCCAACTCCACTCGAACCCCAAGAGCCGCGGCCGGCCGGGTGCCTCATCACTTCTGCGCCCGAACTCCACCACATTGATGGCGTCAAGCTGCACCGACTGTCCGCACTGGTGCTGCAGGAGACTTTGAATATCCCGCACAAGTATTCGCGGCGGTCGTTCACCGTCGCTCAGCACATGCACCCGGGACACGGTCTCATCCGCCGTCCACTCCACCCGGGCCGCCGACACACCGACCAATCGTTCGATCAGCGCCTCCGCTCGCAGGGTGGACAGAACCGCTCACCTCCGGTAGCTATCCCCGTTCGACAGGTGTTTGCACATTCCTGCCAGTGGATGAGACCTCGAGCGGGACTTTTTGTACTATTGCGGTTCCAGCAGTCCGAGGTTCCCATCCCGTCGCCGGTAGAGCACGTTTATCTGTTCCGTGTCGGCATTGGCGAAGGCGAAGAAGGCATGACCCAGCATCTCCATCTGCAACCGCGCCTCGTCCAGGCTCATCGGTTTGGGCGAGAATGTCTTGCGGCGGACGACCGAGGCAGGGGCGCTTTCCGATCGCTCCTCGCCGTTCTGGCGCGCATGACGGGCGCGAAGATGTCCCTTTAGTTTCTCCAGCTGCCGCTCGAGCTTGTCGACCACGAGGTCGGCCGAGGCGTACATGTCGTCGGTCGCCTCTTCACCGCGCAGAAGGCGCCCCTCCAGCGGGACCGTGACCTCGACGATCTGCCGCTCCTTCTCCACCGACAGCACCGCCTCGGCCACCACGTCGGGACGGTCCACAAACCGCGCCAGCTTGCCGATCTTCTTCGCCACATGATTGTGGAGAGCGTCGGTAACGTCCATATTCTTGCCGCGCACTATCACGTCCATCGGGCTGAACCTCCTCGGGGCCGTATCCTGAACCGGGCGAGTGCCCCATTATAAGCGCAAAAAATCCCGGGGGAGTCCCCGGGATCAAAGGCCGTCTTAGACACGGATAACGTTGGCCGCCTGAGGTCCGCGAGTGCCGTCCACCACCTCGAACTCGACGCGTTCGCCTTCATTCAGCGACCGGAAACCTTCGCCGGCAACGGCGCTGTAATGCACGAAGACATCACTGCCCTCATCACTCTCCAGAAACCCGTAGCCCTTGTCGGCGCTGAACCATTTGACCCGTCCCTGCATGCCGGAAATCTCCCTTCTGGCGGCCCGCGGGAGCGGGCCGTCGCTGACTATAGCACGCGGGCAGCTGGGAGGCAATGCCAATTTGCCGACAGGATCGGGTGTGCGTCGCCCGTTCTCATCTGTGGATAACGTGGATAACTCTGTTGATAAGGCGTCGTTACTAGGCTTTCGCGGTATCGCGATGAAGTTTTCATCGAGAATCAGATGGATTTCGTTAACTATTTACGCGCCAGCCATCACACCGCGTGAATCGACCCCAATCGACGTGGCGACCGACCTGACCCGTCCCGTTCCGAGCGCGGTTCACCTGGCTCCCACCGCCTTCGCCAGTGCAACCGGTGTTGGAAGCCGGGCGTGGGTCACGGGCCGGTCGGGATCCCCCCGGAGCGGTCCGGTGCCTCACCGGCGGCCAGACGGCCGGGGCACGGCGAGAACACGCCCGGCCATTGCAACGTGGGGCAGGCGGGACCGGTCGTCTAGATGGAGAGGCGCGCCTCCCGCGTCAGAGCCTCGACCCGGTCGAGCGACTCCCAGGGCAGGTCGAGATCTGTGCGGCCAAAGTGGCCGTAGGTGGCCGTCGGGAGATAGATGGGCCGGTCAAGCTTCAGCGTTCGGATGATGGCCAGCGGACGGAGGTCGAAAACCCGTTCCACGATGGCGGCAAGGACGCTGTCTGGCACCGCGCCGGTTTTGAAAGTGTCAACCGATACGGAGACGGGATGGGCCACTCCGATGGCGTAGGCCACCTGGACTTCCGCCCGACTGGCGAGTCCGGCCGCCACCAGGTTCTTTGCCACCCAGCGCGCAGCATAGGAGGCGGAGCGGTCCACCTTGGTCGGATCCTTGCCGGAGTAAGCGCCGCCCCCGTGCCGGGCCATCCCGCCGTAGGTGTCGACGATAATCTTGCGGCCAGTAAGGCCGGTGTCGCCGTGTGGCCCCCCCACCACGAAGCGGCCGGTGGGATTGACCAGCACCCGGACGTGGCTCCCCCACCAGTCGCCCAGCGCCGGCTCGATCACCAGGCTCTGCACCGCATCTTTAAGTTCCCCCTGGCTCACGGACGGAGCGTGCTGGGTCGACACCACGACCGCCGTGACCGCCACCGGACGGCTGTCCTCGTACGCCACCGTCACCTGCGTCTTGCCGTCGGGCCAGATGAACGGCAGGCGTCCCGACTTCCGCACCTCGGCGAGACGCCGCGAAAGCCGGTGAGCCAGGGAGATGGGAAGCGGCATCAGCTCCGGCGTCTCCTCGCAGGCGTAGCCGAACACCATGCCCTGGTCGCCCGCGCCGATCCGGGACAGCGCGTCCGCCTCTCCCGCCCGGCTCTCCACTGCCTGCTCCACGCCAATGCGGATGTCACTCGACTGCTCGTCGATGCTGGTCAGGACCGCCATCGTGTCGCAGTCCACACCCATGGCCGGGTCGGTGTATCCGACCCGGCGCACCACCTCGCGCACCACACCGGGAATGTCGGTGTAGCCCGCGCTCGATACCTGACCGGCCACCAGGGCCAGTCCGGTGGTGACCAGGGTCTCAACCGCTACCCGAGACTCGGTGTCTTGCGCCAAAAGACTGTCCAGCACCGCATCGGAGATCTGGTCGGCCAGCTTGTCAGGATGGCCCTCGGTCACCGACTCTGACGTGAAGAGGGTCCGGTTCTTCCCGTCGCCCATCAATCGTCCACCTCCACAAAAAAACCTCTCCCACACACAGGGAGAGGCGAAATTTCCATTTCTTCTCATCCCTCACGGCCAGGCCGTGCGGGGTTTAGCACCGTGAGCCACGCTCCGGTTGCCGGGCTTCATCGGGCCCGAACCCTCCACCTCTCTTGATGAGGCGCCAGACTCTTTATCCGGCGATCGGCGAAAAGCGTAGCATCGGATGCCAATAGGTGTCAATCACCGGCCGTGACAGGGCGGCGGGAGCGCTTCACCTGGGAGCTCCCGCCGCCCGGCGCGGCCGTTGCCGGTGTCAATGGGCCTGAGACTTCTGAAGGTCCTTCAAGATGGTCTCCGCCAGTTCTTTCAACGCAAGTTCGTGCGCATCGTCGTCGGGGCGCGTGGAGGTACGCTCCTGGGCGCGTTCCACACGCGACAGCCGGCGCAGGCTGGCTTCCCGGCTGTCCGACAGGGCACGGACGCCGTCACCGCCGCCGGCGGGAGGCTCGGTCGACTGCGCCCGCTTGCGCGCCTCGTCCTCTGCCTCCCGGGCTTTCGCGGCCTGACGCAGCATCTCTTCATGCTGCCGCAGCAGCTGGCCGAAGAAGCCGACGAGCCCGATGAGCGCGGCAATCGCGATACCGCCGCCCAGGACCGCCGCCACCAGTGATGGTGTGGTCCAGGGATTGCCGGATGCAGGGTGGAATCCGGCCACCTCCGGCATGATGGCAATCCAGATGCCGGCCAGAAAAAGGATTACGGATGCCAGAACCCCCGTCCGCATGTCAAGCCCCCCCCATGCCGGCGCCGGTCCCGCCGTCGCCGAGCCGTTGATTAAGATCGCGCAGGACAGCCCGCGCCAGCTGCTGCAGGGCCTCGTCCCCGTTCATGGCCGCGGCGCCGCCGGCGTCCGCCCGTGCATCCTGGGAAGTCGCCTCAGCCTCGGCCCGGGGCGGCAGGATGCGGCGTCCTTCTTCGCCTATCCCGGTGATCCAGCCGTAGAGGCCGACGGCTGCCACCACGACCACGCCCACGCCGGTCCAGAAGGTCCAGTAGGTCGCGTGATTCCAATGGTGGCCCGAAACATAGAAGTGCAGACCGAACGGCGCGGTCAGAAGGGCCACTCCCATCAGCAGCACGAGTCCCATCGTGGTGATCGGCCACAGATACTTCGACATCATCGCCGCCTCCTCCAGCGCCCGAGGGGACGCTATTTTACGGTAAGGGGATCGGTTCCCGTCGGTGCCTCGCCGTCCCCGACATGACCGGCCCTGCCTTCTCTCAGCACGATCGCCAAGAGGCTCAGCGCACGCTCAAGGGCTTCGCGATCCGCTCGAGGAGCGTCCGGGCGAGTGCCGCTGCGGGCGTTCCAGGCTCCCATAACGGCCAGCGCCAGCATATTCTGGGGAGTCTCTCTCAGCTCCGGCGACGTCTCCTCCTCATCGTAGATGAAGCGCCGCCCGCGCAGAAGAGAGGCCACAGCGGAGATCAGGGACAGCACCATCGAGAAAATGAACACGGTGTCCAGAGCCGTCTGGAACGGCGCCGAGATGAGGTGCGGGAAGAAGCTCTCGCCCAAAAGCCGGTGGACCGTGCCTGGCGGCAGGTGTCCCATCACCTGCGGAGGAATGAGGTGCGCCATCGGGTTGTACCCGAGGAGCGCCGCAAACAGCGTCTCCGTCGGCGGCAGATGGGCGATTGCCGACACGAGCCGCAGCGGCAGGCCGAATCCCGAGAGACCCTGTGCCATCCGTGTCGGCAGGGTGCCGGCCAGGCTCGTGATGACCATGGTGAAGAAGATGCCCATGCTCATCATCATGCCCGCGTTCTGCAGCGTGGAGCGCATGCCCGAGGCCACCCCGCGGTGGCGCGCCGGCACCGAATTCATAATCGCCGTCGAGTTAGGCGCCGCGAAGATGCCCATGCCGAGGCCCACCATGAACAGGTCGAACGCGAACGTCCAGTAGTGGAAGTCGCTCGGCAGCGTCTGCAGCAAGAAGAAGCCGAGCGCGCTCACCACCATGCCCACAAACCCAAACCAACGAGCCCCAAAGCGGTCCGACAGCCGGCCCGACAGCGGTCCCGCGATGAAGAAACCCACCATTTGCGGCAGCGTGTCGATGCCTGCCTGCAGCGGCGTATGGGCATAGCTCACGCCGTGCAGGGGAAGCCAGATGCCCTGCAGCCAGATAATGACCATAAACATAAGACCACCCCGGGCGATTGACGCCAGGAGGCCTGCCAGATTGCCGGCCGCAAACGGCCGGCTGCGGAACAGACTCAGGGGAAACATGGGGTCAGCCACCCGGCTCTCTACAAACACCGCGGCCACCAGGAGCACGCCGCCGCCTATCAAGGAACTGAGGACAAACGGGCTGCTCCAGCCCATGGTGTGCGCGTGGAACGGGATGATGCCGTAGGTGAGTCCGACCAGCACCGCGAGAATCCCGATCCCAAACGTGAGATTGCCAAGCAGATCGATGCGATGCTCCACCGGCGGCGTTTGCAGCTCATGCAGGGCAACATACGCCCACACGGTGCCTACAAGCCCCACCGGCACGCTCACCAGGAACACCATGCGCCAGTCCAACGCCGACAGAAGCCCGCCCAGCACGAGGCCAATCACGGCGCCGCCGATAGCCGCCACCTGATTCAACCCGAGCGCGAGACCCCTTTCATTGGGTGGAAAGGCGTCGGTCAGGATGGCCGCGCTGTTGGCGAACAAGAACGCTCCGCCGATGCCCTGAATGAACCGGAAGATGATGAGCTGCCACTCGCCGGCGAGTCCATGTCCCCACGTGAGGAACGACAGGATCGACCCGACCGTGAAGACGGCAAACCCGAGATTGTACAGTTTGACCCGGCCGTACTGGTCAGAAATGCGGCCAAATGTGACCAGGAATATCGTCGTGGCCACATTGAAGCCGAGCAGCACCCACAGCAACAGGCCGGTCTGATTTACCGCCAGGGGATCCACTTGGAGGCCCCGGAAGATAGCCGGCAGCGAGATGATCAGAATGGATCCGTTGATCGTGGCCATCAGCACCCCGAGCGTGGTGTTGGACAGGGCGATCCATTTGTAAGGAATGTGGCCAAACCGGCGTGGTCCGGCCGTGGGGCTGGAAGCCGTCATGTCAGTGGGTCCCTCCCTGGTAGGCCTGCACGTCCGCTAGAAATCGGTCCAGAATCTCCGTAAACTGCCTGCGGTCTTCGTCGCCCATCTTCTGGATGGCCGCGGTAATGGGCGAGGCCATCCAGAACTTCAGCCCGCCCACCGTATCGCGGCCGCCGGCCGTGATGGAGACCGTCACCCGGCGGCGGTCTGACCGATCCACCTGCCGCTCCAGAAGCCCCCGTTCCTCGAGGCGCTCCAGCACCCGCGTCAACGAAGCGGCCGACAGGCCAAGCTTTCCCGCCAGGCGTCCCGCCGCCACGGGCCGCTCCTGGATCACGCGCAGGAGGCGGGCCTGGGTCAGGGTCAGCTGATGGGACCGCCACAACTCACCGCTCATCGTCTCCACCAGCGCGGCGATGCGCAGGAATGCGCCGACCGCCTCACGCGCGTCGTCGGCGATGATCGAGTCCGTCATGGCCAGCCCCTTCCGAAAGACCGTTTACACATGGGCAATTATACCGTCATCGTCAACGGAATGACCATGCGAACTTTTAGCGTGAGGACAATTACTTTACCGAAGCGACCGCGCGCGCACCGTGCACTGCGGTATGTGACCCGGCGGCGCCTATTGCGGACCGTCGCCCGCTATTTCGGTGGGCAAGAGCAGCATGAACAGAATTTCGGCCTCGGCCACGAGGCGGCCATCCACCTCGGCCCGCACCTCTGCCCGCATAAGGCGCCCCCGCTGACGCACGAGAGCGGCGTGCAGGTGCAGCTGGTCGCCGGGCGTCACCATCCGCCGGATGCGGGCCTTGTCCACACCGGTGAGAACGCCAAGCGGTGCCCCGTCCTGGTCATCGAGGGCGAGCCCGGCCGCCTGAGCCATGGCTTCCAGGATGAGTACGCCCGGCATGATGGGACGTCCGGGAAAGTGGCCCTGAAAAAACGGCTCGTTGACCGTGACATTCTTCAGCGCATGCACGGTCTGCCCCGGGACGCGTTCGATGACCCGATCTACAAGCAGGAACGGATAGCGATGGGGCAGCCGCGCCATGACGGCCTCTATGTTCAGGTCCAAATCGACTCCTCCCGGGCCGAACTTCGCGTCGGGGAAGGGGAATCCTGCCCGGGCCGTCCGCCCGTCGATGGCGCGGTGGCCCCAGCCGGCCGGTCGCTGGGTTCGCGAAGAGTTCTCTTTCCGGCGATCCCGCGGTCGCGGCGGTCGTGTTCGTTCCGATGGATCTCGAGAACGCTCTTCGCTTCGCGGGCGACCAGGCATGCACGTTAGAGAAGCGTCGGCGACCGTAATGGGCGAGCGGGTCATGAAGGCGCCGAAGACCTTGGGGCCGTCGCGGACGTCGTCCCGGCTTCAGTGGATGGTGTGTCGAGGTCCAGAACTCTGGGAGGAAGGGTCTCTCCCCTTCCAACCCGATCCAACTCGTTCCAACCCCTTTTCCTCCCGCGATATGCCTGAGTCCAAGAACTGGCACTCACTCACAGGCCGCCCGGTGGACTCTGAGCGCTGGGGGCGCGGGCCGGGCTCCGGGAAACGGCCCGGCCGCGGGAACCGCTATCCGTCTGGCGACCCGCCGTCCCGCCAGGCAGGCAGCACGTCGCCGATGCGCCGGGCCGCCTCTTCAAGCCGCGCGGCCGGGGCCGTCAGCGACAGCCGGACGTATCCCGCGCCGAACCGTCCGAAGCCAACGCCAGGCGCTACCACCACATCGGCGCGTTCCAGGAGGAAGTTCGCGAACGTCACCGCATCACCCCCGGCCGGTACCGGCGCCCAGCAGAATATCCCGCCGCCTGGCGGCGCCACCTCCCAGCCAGCCTGTCGAAGTCCCTCGACAAGGGCGTCCCGCCGCCTCTGATAGCGGAGAGCCTGCCCCGCGACCACCGCGGACGGACTCTCCAAAGCCGCGATGCCTGCTTGCTGAATGGCGCCGAACTGGCTGCAATGAAGATGGTCCTGGATCGTCTCCAGCCCCGCGATGAGCTCGCCGCTGCCGGCCGCGAGACCGAGCCGCCAGCCGGCCATGTTGTAGGACTTTGAGAACGACGTAAGCTCGAGGCCCACGGCCCGTGCCCCCGGCTCGGCCAGAAAGGAGGTCGCCGGACGGCCGTCAAATACGATGTCGCCATAGGCGAGGTCATGCACGATGACCGCTCCGGAGCGGCGGGCGTAGGCGACGGCTCCCGAAAACGTGTCCGGTCCGGCAAGGGCCCCGGTCGGGTTGTGCGGATAGTTCAAGAACACGAGCCGCGACGCGGGCGCCGCATCCCATGCGGGCTGAAATCCGTTGGCGGGCAGAAGCGGAAGCGAACGCCGAATCCCACCGGCCAGCGCGATTCCGCTCCAGTAGTCGGGATAACCGGGATCGGCCACTAGCGCTTCCTCCCCGGGATTCAACACCATGAGCGATATCTCTTGCAGTGCAACCTTCATGCCCATGGTGATCGCGATCTCCCGCACCGGATCAAGCTGGACGCCGTAGCGGGCGGCGTACCAGCGCGCCGCCGAAGCCTTCAATTCGGAAAGCCCGGAAAACGGCACGTAGCGCTGGTAGCGAAGCTCCCCCGCCATGGATCGGAGGCGGTCCACGATGTGCGGCGGGGTCTCGTCGATAGGGTTTCCCTGACCGAGATTGATGACGTCATGCCCCGCCGCGACGCGGGCCTCGGTCTTCGCCACCAAGGTCGAAAAAAACTGCTCCGGCAGGGCCCCCATGCGCCGGGCCAGCCGTAACCCGCCGATGAGGGATGAGGACGGCTCCCCATCCGGCTCTACATTTCGCATCACGCCGCGCCCCCCCAGCGCGCGAGCGCCTGCGCCAGCTCGTCCGGAAGCGGGCCGATGCTCCCGGACAGGCGGTCAAACGCCTGGATAAACGCGGCTGCGCCCGCCCGTGGACCTCCGGGATGGTCCTGAATCGCGGCCGTCGCGTCTACCACGATGTCCGGGCCCAACTCCCGCACAAGGGTCGGAAGGGCCCCGGGATGAATGCCGAGCGACGGCGCGGCCCAGGCGGCACGCCGGCTTGTGGGCGCGGCCAGCGCCGCACCCACCGACGCCTGTTCCGTCGCCGACAGCGGTGCCGCCTGCCCATCGGGGCCAGTACCCGCGTATCCCGAAACGTCGGCCCCGGCGGCCCGCGCCAGCTCGCCGAAAAGCACCGATGGCGCCAGGACTCCCGAGGACTGTGCGGCGATCCTGGCTCCGGCCAGCAGCACCGGTCCCCCCGGACGCGCGGCCACCGCTGCCAGCGCATCAAGGTCTCCTACGGTCCACCCGACCGTCAGGGCTTCGGCGCCCGCGTCGACAAGACGCCGGACCCGCTCTGCGAAATCGGGTCCCGATGCCGCGAGACGGACAGCGTAGAGCGGCCGCCGAGCCGCATCCCGTGCCAACGCTTCGGCCTCCCGTCGGGCCCGATCGATTCGGCGCTGGGTACGCGACCAGTCGGCAGGGCCCTGGTCCCCCGCCTCGACGAGGATGTCGACGCCAGCCATCCACTCGGCGCGAAGCGTGGCGGCCCACGTGTCGAGATCCCCTCCGGATGGCTCCGCGATCGTAGCGAGGAGGAGGGGGCGGAACCGGGCTGCAAGGCGCCGGCGGAGCTCCGGCACCCCGTACCGCGGCCCGGGCAAATGCCGGGCGGGCCCCGTCGGGAGCTCCACGTGCAGGATCCGCACACAGGACCCCGCCGTCCACGAGCCCAGGAGAAGATTGGCGATGGCCGCGGGAGCCGCGGGAACCGGCAAGGGGATGGCCACCCGCACGTAAAGCCCGTCGCCCCCGTCGCGAACTTCCAGCACCCGACCGCCGGGAGGCGTCGGGACATCCTTCGGGGAAAGCGCGCCCGCGGGCTTACTCTTCGTGCTGCTGGCCGCGTCCCCGTCAAGGGGCCGTCTCCCCTGCACGCGGTAGACGGCCTCGAACTCGCCCGTCTGCTGGCTTGCGTCCCCCATGACCCCCACGTCCTTTCGTCCATGAAAAAAGCGGCCCCAGGAGGGCCGCAGCGCGCAGGGCTCCGGTTCCCCCCTCATCTGTCGGCGTCCTCGCCGTCGGAATTGGCACCGCACGCGTCGTGCGCCGGTTGCCCAGGCATCATCGGGCCGATCCCTCTGCCTGTCTTGATAAAGGTGGAAGCGCTATGAAGTTGCGGTCACTATAGCATCGGCCCGGGCGAAGATCAACGCGTGCCGGCACGGTGCACGCGTGTTCACCGCCTGGACACCTGAGCGTCGTCGTCAGACCAGGGGAGTCCGGAATCGGTGTACCGGCCGGCTGAGCGTCGGAAGAGGGCGGCCGAACCGACCCGGTAGGTCGAACCAGCGGCGCCCGCCGCCGCACTTCGCAGCCGAGCTGGCCCCGCGTCGGCAGACCCTGACTTCTCGAGCCCGTGGGCACCGCGGCCGCGGTTCTGTCCGGGCGGGCAGGAGCCTATTCATGCGCGTCGTGCAGGATCCGGGCCCGCGAGCGTGTGGATGCTGTCCCCGAGATCATTCGTAGCCGTATCGCGCGCGGCCAATAGGGCGGAGCCCGGTGCCTGCGGCCGCGCGACGTCGTGTCACCCTTCAGGAGATGTGAGGTCCAAATCACCTGCTGCTGCCTGGCGGTGCAACCGGGCTTTTGGCCATCACCGGACACACCGCCGTCGCAAGAAAAGCGTGTGGGGCGGGCACTCGCGCCAGCTGATGCGCGAGTGCTGCCCGGGCGTCAGCCGGCCCGAGCCATCTGAAAGCTTTCAGGACTGGATCCCGACCGTCCCGGTCCGGTTATCCTGAGGCGGGAGGGCGGTCATGCCGGGGGCTTCGGGCTTCGAGCACTTTTCGGAACGGGTCCTGGACAAGGACGGGTGCGCACTCCACTACTGGATTTCGGGCGAGCCCAAAAACCCGTCGGTGGTGCTGCTCCACGGCGCCGGCACCGACCACCGCAGCTTTGCCCGTCAGCTTCCCGCTCTTCTCGCGGACCACCGTGTGCTCGCCTGGGACGCGCGTGGCCACGGTCTCTCCCGGCCGATGGGCGACAGATTTTCTGTCCCCCTCCTGACCGATGACCTGCTGGCCGTCATGGATCGGGAGGAGATGGAAAGCGCCACCCTCATCGGGCACTCGATGGGCGGCAATGTCGCCCAGGAAGCGGCCCGACGCGGGCCGGACCGCGTCGATGCGCTGGTCCTTATCGACTGCACGCGCAATACCGGGACGCTGGGCTGGAGCGACGGGATTGCCGTCCGGCTGGCGCCGCGAATCCTGGCCTGGTATCCGTGGGGCGCCCTGGTCTCCGCCGCCAGCCACGCCAGTTCCACCAAGGCGGACGTGCGCCGGTACATGGCTGAATGCTTTCGCGTTCTTGGCCACCGGGACTTTACCCGGGTATTCCTGGAGACGGCGCGCTTTTTGCATGCGGACCCGCAGTACCGCTTCGGAAAGCCCATGCTCATCCTGGTGGGCGATCAGGATCCGACCGGCAATCTGAAGAAGGTGGCAGAACGGTGGGCGCAGGAGGAAGAACACGCCACCCACGTCCTCATCGCCAACGCGGGCCACGCCGCGCACCAGGACAATCCGCGGGCCGTAAACGAGGCCCTGGTGGACTTTGTGTGGGAAATGCGGAGAACCGAGGAGTCGTAAACGCCCGGGGCGCGCCCGCCGGGAGGGGTCAGACAGCCCCTTCGCGATCCGGCCGTCTCCCGTCGCGAAGGCGGAAGACGGCCGATCGGCATCGGGAGCGCGACGCCCGCGGTTAAGGCACCGGGGCCGGCACCAGAGTCACGGTCGCGCTTTGCTGCTGGCCCGACGTATTGACGTAGTTGACGCTCACCGTCTGCCCCACGTGAAAGGACTTTTCCAGCGACTGCAGCTGCGACGGACTCGTGACCGTCTGCCCGTTGAAGGCTACGATGACGTCTCCCGGTGTGATGCCAGCCTGCGAGGCCGGGCTGCTCGGCTCCACGTATTCCACGTAGGCGCCCGAGGTTGGCATCCCTGCCTGGCTCTGAAAGAAGGGACTCGCCTGACTGGTGGCCACCGCCACCACGCCGATCATCGGGCGCTGGGTCAGGATGACGGTCGAGGAGGCCTGCCCCGCCTGCATCTGGCGCACGATGTGGAGCGCAGTGGAGATGGGAATCGCAAACCCGACGTTGGTGAAGTTGGCCTTCGACTGCTGACCCGAATAGGCGGCGGTATCCATGCCCACCACCTGCCCCTTGGCATTCACGAGCGGGCCGCCGGAGTCGCCCGGCGCCAGGGCCGCGTCGGTCTGCAGCATCCCGTGCAGGCGCTCGCTGTTTCCGAGCGTGTCGCCCGCCGTGATATTGCGGTCAAGCGCCGTGATGGTGCCCTCGGTGACCGTCGGGGTGCCGTTCATGCCCAGGGCATTGCCGATGGCGACGACCGGCTGGCCAACGGCCGCGGAGGATCCGGACAGCGTGACCGTCGGGAGCGGGGACTTCAGCCCTTCTATCTGCAGGAGCGCCACGTCAGCGGTGGGGTCGACCCCGACGACGTGGGCCTGGTAGGTACCACGCCCGGGAACGGTCACCTTGATGCTGATGGACCCTTCCACGACATGGTTGTTGGTCAGAACCTCGCCCGAGGAGGTGAGAATCATGCCCGTGCCGGCCGCCGTGCCCTCACCCTGCTGGAGGACCACGTTAATGTCGACCACGGCGCGCTCAACCGGTTTGGCGACGCTTCCGGCATTGATGGTGGTGTTGCCGACGGCGCTGGCCTGGCTCGCGGTCGATGAGGGCGCCACCGAAATGGAATTGGACGGCTGGCTCAGATAGTGACGCGCCGCATAGGCGCCGGCGCCTCCCGCCACCAGGGCGATGGCGGCCACGGACGCCCCCGTCTTCACGGCGTGCCAGCGCCGCCGCGGGGCGCCCGCGGTAAGTCCGCGGTAGGAGTCGCCCGACTGCTCCGGCGGGGAGGCGCCGCCCTCGGGTCGATCATCAAAGGACATTGCCCATCCCTTCCTCTCGATTCGCTTAAGTCCCGCCCGCGCCTTCCCGGTCCTTGTCACAAGCCTGGGTACGGTCGCATGACGGTTGGCTGTGCATGTTCCTAGGGGACTCACGGCGGCCGACGGTCTTCATGGGAAACCGTGGCCCTGCAACACCATAATGAAACCCCAAACTTGGAGAAGCCTGAGAACCCACTCGGAGAGACATTGGCGTCTTGACGCCGCTGGCCTTTATCGAGAAGGAGACCCGTGCCGGGCCGAGAACCCTAAAACCCAGGTGGGATACTGGCTACGCCGTATTTGCCATGAAACGAGGCAGATTCATCACGTGCGACGACAGGCCCAGCCATGGCCGCAATCGCCGGCTCCGACGATTTGCGATGGTGATGCTGACAATAGTCTTCGGTGCCTCGGCCACGGGGTTCGTACGGCCATCGGTGAATCGGACGCCCGCCCCGCCGCGGGACGGCGGTTTCGTGGTCCTCTACGACCCGGCCTCCGTAACCGTGTTCGTCGCCCACGCTCGCCGGCTCGCGATGATTTACCTGGACACGGCCGTCATCACCAGCCGGGGCGGACTCGATGACAGCGCCCCCGCCTCGCTCGTGCAGATGCTGGCGCGCCATCACGTCCCGATCGAACTCACGGTATCAAATCTCGTCTCGTCCAACGCTGCCCGTGACCGGAGAATTCTCGTGCAGCTCCTGAACCATAAACCCTTGCAGGCGGCCCTGACAGGTGCCCTGGTGTCTGCCAGCACTCCCTTTGCCGGCATCAATCTCGACTTTGAAGGAGTGCCGCGCAGGGAGCGCGGCCGTCTCACGGCCTTTGTGGGGCGGCTCGAGGCCGCCCTTCATCGACGGCACAAACTTCTCAGCATCGACGTGCCGGCCCTCACCCGGCAGAAAGCCGCTTCGAGCGCGTTTTCTTACCGGGCGCTCGGGCGAAAGGTAGACGCCATCCTGGTCATGGCCTACGACTACTCGTATCCCGGAAGCCGTCCCGGCCCCATCGCGCCCCTCTGGTGGGTCCGCGACGTGCTCGCCTATGCGCGCGCGACGGTTCCCGCGGCCAAGATCCGGCTCGGGCTTCCGTTTTACGGATACGATTGGGTGGGGCGGCGCGCCAGCGGACTCACCCTCGCTCAGGTGAGGCAAGTGGCGGCGTCGCACCGGGTCCGCATTCGCTGGGACGGCCGTGCCCACGTCCCCTACTTCCACTACGGCCCCCGCCGCGCGCGTCATACGGTTTACTTCACCAACCAGAAAAGCATCGCCCAGGAACTGCAGGCGGCACGGCAGGCCGGTGTGCTGGGCGTGTTTTACTGGTTTGTGGGCTCAGGCACCGCATCCGTCTTCGCGCCGGTCGCGAGCTACCAGCCGTGACTCCCAGGCCCGACTCAGCGATGTCTCAGCCCTGACCCAGCCGGCTCCCACCTCGTCTGCTAAGCTCGGAAAAACAGCCCCGGCGGCGGCCGGGCATCGAAGTGAGGCGTGGGCATGGCGACGGGAGGCGGACGACCCGCAGTCCTGGTGGTAGATGATGAGCCGGCAATCGTCGACGCGGTGTCGACGACGCTCAGATACGAAGGGTTTGAGGTTCGGGAGGCAGGAAGCGGCCGCGCGGCCCTCGCGATGGCCCAGGACGCGCCGCCGGACCTTATCGTGCTGGATATCATGCTGCCGGACCTGGATGGGCTCGAAGTGACCCGGCGCCTGCGCCAGGACGGTGTCCGGAGCCCGGTCCTGTTTCTGACGGCCAAAGACGCCCTCGAGGACAAGGTCATGGGACTCACCGTCGGCGGTGACGACTATGTGACCAAGCCGTTTGCGCTGGCGGAGGTGGTCGCCCGCGTCCGCGCCATTTTAAGGCGGACCGGGAGCGACGCGGAGGGCGATCGCTCCCGGCTCGAATTTGCGGACGTGGTGCTGGACGAAGACACGCATGAAGTATTCCGCGCGGGCACTCCCATTCATCTGTCGGCGACCGAGTTTCAGCTCCTGCGCTTCTTCCTGCAAAACCCGCGCCGGGTGCTGTCCAAGGCCCAGATTGTGGACCACGTGTGGCACTACGATTTTGGCGGTGATCCGAGCATCGTCGAGACCTACGTCAGCTATCTGCGAAAGAAGCTGGACCGCCTGGGCCCGTCTCTCATTCAGACCGTGCGCCTCGTGGGCTACCGGCTGCGCGAACCGGAACAGGACGCCTGACGTGTCGCTCCGCGCGCGGCTTCTGACCGCGGCTACGATGGTGGCGCTTCTGGCACTGGCCGTGTTTGGGGTCGCCACGTACTCGGCCCTGCACGCGGAACTCTATCGCCAGGTAGAAGCCGAGATGCAGCGAGCGGCGGCACCGGTCTCCGTGCTGGTGGACCAGAGCCTGGCCCGCGGTCTTCCTCCCGCCATGGCCGCCCAGGATGCGCCGGGCATGTACATCGGCATCTATGCCGCAGGCAAGACCTTCGTGCTGGCTCCCGCCTACCAGGCCGGAAAGGCCTACCGGCCGGCCCTGCCCGCCACCATCAAGAACCCGGGGACCGGATGGGAGTACTTCAACCGCCCGTCCGTGGCGTCTGGCGGCCCCGAGTTCCACGTGCAGGTCTCGTCCCTCATGCATGGGGTGTATCTGATTCTGGCCAATCCCCTCACCTCCGTGAACGGGGTGCTGGACCGCCTGATTGCCGTAGAGCTGGCGGTCGCCGCCTTTGCCCTGGCCGCGGCGGTGGCGCTTGGCTGGTGGCTCGTCCACGCGGGCCTGCGCCCTCTGCGGGCAATGGAGACAGCGACCGCCGCCATCAGCGCCGGCGAGCTTGACCGACGCGTGCCGGAGCTCCCGCCCCACACCGAGCTCGGTCGGCTTGCCCGGGCCTTCAACCTCATGCTGGATCGGATCGAGGACGCGTTTGCACGCCGTGATGCGACGGAGGCCCGCCTTCGCCAGTTTGTGGCCGATGCCTCCCACGAGCTGAGGACCCCGGTGGCGGCCGTGCGCGCCTATGCCGAGCTTTTCTCGCGCGGGGCCGAGCACCGGCCCGAAGACCTGGCGCGCGTCATCCGCGGCATCGAGCGCGAGAGCACCCGCATGGGAGGACTGGTCGAGGACCTCCTGCTCCTGGCACGGCTCGACGAGGGCCGTCCGCTGGCACGAGAACCGGTGGAACTGGTGAAGGTGGCCCTTGACGCGGCCGAAGCGGCCCGGCTCGTGGGCCCGCAGTGGCCGGTCGTGGTCGAGGCGCGCCGGCCGGTAGAGGTGTGGGGAGACCCGGCGCGCCTCCGCCAGGTGCTTGATAATCTTCTGGCGAACGTGCGCGCCCACACGCCGCCCGGAACCCGCACACGTGTTGTCGTGGACCGCGTGGGCACGGAGGTCGAGGTGGACGTCATCGACAACGGTCCCGGCCTGCCCGAAGAGGTCCAGGGCCGGGTCTTCGAACGCTTTTTCCGGGCCGAGTCCTCCCGAACCCGCGCCACGGGCGGCGCCGGCCTCGGGCTTGCCATCGTGGCGGCCCTGCTGCAGGCGCACGGGGGAAGGGTCGGGGCCGGCAACAATCCCGACGGGGGCGCGCGCTTCTGGTTTCGCCTGCCCCTGTTCGACCCTGACGGCGCGGGTGCGTGAGCGGGCCAGATCCCTGTCATCCCCGGCCCTCTGGCCGCGGCCGCCGTCTCAGCCGGCGGCCGGCTTGGGGAGCTGCACGGGCGCCGGGGCTCTCTGACTCTGGATGACGGCGCCCACGCCCACAAGGAGCAGGAATCCTCCCACCGCCATCATGGACGTCACCCGCTCCCCCAGCACCAGGGAGCCGAGCACCACCGCCACCAGCGGGTTCACATAAGAATAGGTGGTCACCACCGTCATCGGCAGGAGCCGGGTCGCGAGAATGAACGAGGTGAACGCGAACCAGGAGCCCATGACCACCAGGTATGAGGCGCCCACAATGGCCGTGGTGCCGGGATGGGGCACCGGCTCCCGGGTGACCAGCGCCAGGACCAGAAAAACGGCGCCGGCAAAGATCTGCTGCCAGGCTGAACTCACCTGCGCGTCGGTCGTGTGCAGCCACCAGCGTTGAAACGACATGCCAAGCGCCCAGCACCAGCTGGCGGCCACCAGAAGGACAATCAGACTGTCGTGGCCCCCCGTGAGATGAAGACTGCTGCGTGTGAGAAAGTAGAGACCGCCGAGGCCGATCAGCATCCCGGCCGCCAGGATAGGGCGCAGGCGCTGCCCCGAGAAGAGGCCGATGACCGTCACCCAGATAGGGAGCCCACCCATCACGAGCGCCGAGTAGCCGGACGGCAGGTGCCGCTCCGCCACCATTACGAGCCCGTTGCCGCCTACCCACAAAAAGACGCCCGAGAGCGCGGCCACCGCAAAGTCGCGCCCGCTGAACCGCACCGGGCGGCCTCGTATCAGCGCGTAGGCCAGAAGCCCGCCACCGCCGAGCAGCATGCGGGCGGCGCCCAGGTAGAACGGAGGAAATCCATGAGGCCCTTCAACGGCCAGACGGATGCCGAGATAGGTGCTGCCCCAGACCAGATAGACAACCAGCAGGTGGAACAGGCCCGCGCGGGACAGTCCCAGCGGCCCGCCGGACTTCACGCCCGCCCCGTTACGCCATCGGGCGGCCACCTACGCGCCGTCGAGCGCGCCGAGTCTCGCCTCCGCCCGTGACAGCGCCGCCCGCGCCCGCGGGAGGTCAAGATCGGCGCCGCCTCGATCGATGCGGTCCTGGGCCCGCCGCCTCGCATCCTCGGCCCGGCCCCGGTTGATCTGCTCCGACGGCTCCGCCGTATCGGCCAGCACCACCGTTTCCTCGCGGCCGACTTCCAAAAAGCCGCCGCCCAGAGCGAACCGGCGTCCGTTGCCGTCACGGTCCACGACATGCAGCACGCAGGGCAGGACCGCCGTCACGAGCGGCATATGATGGGCGAGGACGCCCAGATCGCCCTCACTGCCCCGCAGGATGATTTCCGTGACCGGCCCCTCGTACACCACGCCTTCCGGCGTAACCACCGTAAGCGGGTAGTCTGCCATCGTGGGTCTCCTTAAAGCTTCTGGGCCTTTTCGACGACGTCGTCGATGCCGCCCACCATGTAGAACGCCATTTCCGGCAAGTCGTCATGCTTGCCTTCCAGGATCTCTGCGAAGCCCCGCACGGTCTCCTTGATGGGCACGTAACGGCCTTCCTGTCCCGTGAACACCTCGGCCACAAACATCGGCTGCGACAGGAAGCGCTCGATCTTGCGCGCCCGCGACACCGTGAGCTTGTCGTCATCCGACAGTTCGTCCATGCCCAGGATGGAGATAATGTCCTGCAGGTCCTTGTAGCGCTGCAGCACCTCCTGCACGCCGCGGGCCACGCGGTAGTGCTCCTCGCCCACCGCCGCCGGATCCAGGATCCGGGAGGTGGAGGCCAGGGGATCCACGGCCGGGAAGATGCCTTTCTCGGAAATCCGCCGCTCAAGATTGGTGGTGGCGTCCAGATGGGCAAAGGTCGTGGCCGGCGCCGGGTCGGTGTAGTCATCGGCCGGCACGTAGATGGCCTGAATCGACGTGATGGAGCCTTTCTTGGTGGAGGTGATGCGCTCTTGCAGGGTGCCCACATCAGTGGCCAGCACGGGCTGATAGCCCACGGCCGAGGGCATGCGGCCCAAGAGGGCGGAGACTTCCGAGCCTGCCTGCACGAAACGGAAGATGTTGTCGATGAAGAGCAGCACGTCCCGTCCTTCATCGTCCCGGAAGTACTCGGCCATAGTGAGGGCCGACAGGCCCACCCGCATGCGCACGCCGGGCGGTTCGTTCATCTGTCCGTAGACGAGGGCGGTCTTGTCAATGACGCCCGACTCCGTCATCTCCCGGTACAGATCGTTGCCTTCGCGGCTCCGCTCGCCGACACCGGCAAATACGGAAAAGCCGCCGTGTTCGGTGGCGATGTTGTGGATGAGCTCCTGGATCAAAACGGTCTTGCCGACGCCGGCGCCGCCGAAGAGGCCAACCTTCCCGCCTTTGGCGTACGGGGCCAGAAGGTCAACCACCTTGAGGCCGGTCTCGAAGATTTCGGTCGTCACCGACTGCTCCGTGTAGCTTGGAGCCGGTCGGTGAATGGGCAGGACCTGCACGTTTTCCGGAGCCGGCTTGCCGTCAATCGGCCGCCCCAGCACGTTAAACATGCGGCCCAGGGTCTCGCCGCCTACCGGCACCCGGATGGGGCCGCCCGTGTCGCGCACCCGCATGCCCCGCACCAGCCCGTCGGTAGAGGCCATGGCGATGCAGGCGACCCGATTGTCACCCACCTGATGCACAACCTCGAGCGCCAGCTCTATCCGCTCGCGCTTCGCGGCGGTCTCGGGCCCCTCGCCGGGTGCCTCGCGGTCCTCGGCTTCCACGATCACCTGGTTATAGATGGTGGGCAGATGTTCGGCCGGAAATTCGACCTCGACCACCGGTCCGTTCACTTCCACCACGTGTCCGAAACTCTCCGCCATCGCGCTGTCTCCTCTCCGTCCCCGTTCCAATTATTCGAGCGCCGCCGCGCCGCCCACCAGTTCCGCAATCTCGCGGGTGATGGCGGCCTGGCGAAGGCGGTTGCGGGTCAACGTCATCGTTCGCAGAAGCTCTTCCGAGTTCTTGGTGGCGGCGTCCATGGCGGTCATGCGGGCACCGTGCTCACTGGCCTTCGATTCCAGCAGGGCCCCATACAGCACCACTTCCACATACCGGGGGATGAGGTCGGCCAGCACCGTTTCCGGGTCCGGCTCAAACATGTACAGCACCGCCCCCTCCTCCCGGTCGCCCCGAAGGGCCTCGGTGGACATGGGCAGGATGGTGACCGCCTTTGGGCGCTGGACCATCGCGTTGATGAACTCGGTGTACACGAGCGTCACCCGGTCCACTTCACCCGTCAGATACTGGGCGATGATGGCGTCCGCGATCGCCTTGGCCTGAAAGTAGTGCGGGTCATCGCCCAGGTGGATGAACTCCCCCAGCATGGGCACCCCCCGGCGCCGGTAGGCATCGCGGGCCTTTCGGCCCACGGCAAACGCGGCTCCGGATCCGGGCGCCCGACGCATCTGTTCGGCCGCCAATCTGAGGACGTTGGCGTTGAAGGGTCCCGCCAGGCCCCGGTCTGACGACACCACCACGAAACCCTCGCGGTGCACCTCGCGCTCTTCCAAAAGCGGGCTACGCGTCATCGACCCGGCACTTTCAGCGGCCCGGGCCATGGTCGCGCGGATAGTTTCGAAGTACCGGCGCGACTGCTCCGCGCGTTCCTGGGCGCGGCGGAGCTTCGCGCCGGCCACCAGCTTCATGGCGCGCGTAATCTGCGCCGTGTTCTCGACGCTCCGAATCCTGCGCTTCAGAGCCTGAATCCCGAGTGCCGGCATTAGACCACCATCGTTCCCTTGAAGGCTTGGATGGCCGCCTTCAGCTGTTCCGCCGTCGCGTCAGACACGGCCTTCTCGGTCCGGATGGCTTCCAGCACGGCGGGCTGCTCCTCCCTCAGAAGCCGCAAGAGTCCCCGCTCGAATTCGCGTACGGCCGAAAGCGGCAGCTCGTCCAGATGTCCGTTGGTGGCCGAGTACAGCACCACCACCTGCTCCTCAATCGGCATGGGCTGATACTGGGGCTGCTTCAATACCTCCATGAGGCGCTGGCCCCGGTTCAACCGCTCCTGGGTGGCGCGGTCGAGGTCAGACCCGAACTGCGTGAATGCCGCCAGCTCGCGATACTGGGCCAGATCGAGGCGGAGCCGCCCCGCCACCTGGCGCATGGCCCGGATCTGAGCCGCCCCGCCCACGCGCGACACCGAGTTGCCGACGTTGACCGCCGGCCGGAACCCGGCGAAAAACAGGTCCGTCTCCAGGAAGATCTGCCCGTCGGTGATGGAGATGACGTTGGTCGGGATATAGGCGGAGATGTCTCCCGCCTGGGTCTCGATAACCGGCAGGGCCGTGAGGCTCCCGCCCCCATGCTCGTCGGCAAGCCGGGCCGCCCGCTCAAGAAGCCGGGAGTGCAGGTAAAACACGTCTCCGGGATACGCCTCGCGCCCCGGCGGGCGCCGGAGGAGCAGGCTCATGGCGCGATAGGCGACCGCATGCTTGGAGAGGTCATCGTAAACAACCAGCACGTCCTCACCGCGGTCACGGAAAAACTCCCCCATGGTGCAGCCGGCATACGGAGCCAGAAACTGCAGCGGCGCCGGTTCCGATGCGGCGGCCGACACCACAATCGTGTACTCCATCGCCCCCGCATCTTCCAGGGTCCGCACGATGCGGGCCACGGTCGACTGTTTCTGACCGACGGCCACGTACACGCAGGTCACGCCCTGACCTTTCTGGTTCAGGATCGTGTCAATGGCGAGCGCCGTCTTGCCCGTGGAGCGGTCCCCGATGATGAGCTCGCGCTGCCCGCGACCGATGGGAATCATCGAGTCGATGGCCTTGAGCCCCGTCTGCAGGGGGGTGTCGACCGGCTGCCGCACGATAATGCCGGGAGCATCGCGCTCAACCGGCCAGCGCTCGGTCGTATCGATGGGACCCTTGCCATCGATAGCCTCCCCGATGGCGTTGACGACCCGGCCCACCAGCGCCTCGCCCACCGGAACGTCCACGACCCGCCCCGTGCGCTGCACCCGGTCGCCCTCATTGATGCCGGTTTCCTCACCCATCAGCACCACGCCGACGCTGTCTTCCGTGAGGGAGAGCACCATGCCGGCCGTGCCATTCTCAAACGTCAGCATCTCGCCCGCCATGGCGCGCTCGAGCCCGTAGACCATGGCAATGCCGTCGCCGACCGTCAGCACGGTGCCCACCTCTTCGAGCGCGAGGTGTTCATCAAAATGCTCGATCTGACGCTTCAGGATGTCCGTAATCTCGTCGGGTTTAAGCTTCACCACTCACACCTCACGTTTCAACTGGGCCTTCAGCCGGTTAAGCCGCCCGCGAATGGTTCCATCCAGTACCTGCCCGGGGAGCCTCACCTCAACGCCGCCGATAAGGGTCGGATCAACTTCGTAGGTAGCCACCAGCTCGTGACCGAGGCGGCGCGAAAGGATGTCCCCGAGCCGCTTCGTCCACGCCTCGGACAGGGGTTGTGCCGTACGCACGACCGCCCGCAGGCGGCCCTGCCGCCGCATGAGCTCGGTATCGTACTCCTCGGCAATGTCAGCAAGGAGCGCCTCGCGCCGGTTCTGCAAGACGATGGCCAGAAGCCGGTAAACCGGGTGGGCGGGGTCGACGAGCTCGCCCACAATCTCCTGCTTGGCGCGCGGACTCACGAGCGGATTCTTCATGATTTGCCAGACCGGACCTCCGGTTAGGACCCGGGTCGCGGTTCCCAGCACGGCGCCGACCGGTGCCTGCTCGGCCTCCGGCACGCTTTGCAGAAGCGCCAGCGCGTAGCGCCGCGCGGCCGCCCCGTACTTCATGACTGTTCCGCCTCGGCCTGGAACTGCTCAAGCAGCCTTTCGTTCTGCGTGTCCGTGAGTCCCTGCCCCAGCACTTTCGTGGCCACCGTCACCGCCAGCTCCACGGCCTGGGTCCGGACGGTCGCCAGCACCTGGTCACGTTCAGCCTGAATCTCCGTGTGCGCCTCTTCCACCAGTCGGCGTGACTCCTGCCGCGCCCGGTCCAGAATTTTGGAAGACTCGGCCTCCGCATCACGCAGGGCCCGGGTCATGGCCGCTTCGGCCCGCTGGCGCACGTCTTTCAGCTGCTGGTCCAGATCACGCTTCAAATCCTCCGCCTGCAGGCGAATGTCTTCCGCCGCCTTGATGTCGCCCTCGATCCTTGCCTGGCGGTCGCGAATCGCCTTCAAAAGCGGGGGGAACGCCACCCGTCGCAGGACAAAGAACAGCAGCAACACCGCGATGAGGGTGTTCAGCATGTCCAGCGGGTGGATGTTGATGTGATAGGCCATGGCTACACCCCTTCCCCGCCGGGCTTATCCAATCAGATGGATGAGGAACAGCACCAGGCTGATAATCGGCAGGGCCTCCACGATGCCGACCCCGATGAAGGCCAGCGCCATCAGGCGGCCCTGGGCTTCCGGCTGGCGCGCGACACCCTCTACCAGGCGGCTGAACACGAGACCGTCACCGATGGCGCCTCCGGCCACCGCCACACCGAACCCGATTGCGTCTCCGATTACGCGAGCCGATGCGATATTCACCAGCACTGCCATGAGGCACCTCCGTTAATGCGATTGAGACTGAGCGACGTACGACAGTGTCAAGATCATGAAGATGAAGGCCTGAACAATGTTCACGAAGGCCGTGAACCCCCACCAGACAAATCCTGCGACAAACCCGCCCGTGTAGTAGTAAAGGCCGAACCCTGCGATGATCCCCATGAAAATCTCGCCGACCAGAATGTTCCCGAATAGTCGGAAGGCCAGTGTGAGAGGTTTCGAAAGGTCTTCGATGATGTTGATGGGCAGCATCACTTTGCCGATGGGCCCTTCGGGATGCGTCCAATGCCGGAAATAGCCCACGCCATGGGCGCGGAAGCCGTAGTACCACATGAGGAAGAACACGGAAATCGCCATCATGGCGGTCACGTTCAGGTTGGACGTGGGCGAATGCAGGAAGGGGATCATGCCCTGGAAGTTCGCCACCACCAGGAACAGGAAAATCATCACCAGAAGTTCCAGAAAGGCCGGATCGCGCTCCAGGTCGAGCGAGCTCCGTGCCAGGTCGCCGATGAACTCGAAGACAAACTCGATCAGACTCTGTGCGAGCCCCGGCACGCCGGCCGTCGCCCTGCGGGTCATGCTCCAGGCCACCAGCGCGGTCAGCACGACGCTGACCCACACGTAAATGGCCAGATGCCAGTCAAACCCGGTGAGGCTAAAAGTCACGCGCTACATCCTCCTCGTGTCCGGGGTCCGGGTCGTACGGCACCTTCAATACGAGAAGCGCCGCGGCGAACAGAACCTCCGGCATGAAGAACCCCCCGACGAGCGGCCATGGCTTGACGTCGGTCCGGGTCGTCAGAAGCCAGGCCATGACCCCGACTATCAGCACCAGACGCAAGACGCCCGCCACCGACAGCGACGAGGCCGCTGCCTTCGAACGGATTTTCAACCCGCGTCGGAACGCCGACGAAAGCATCCGTACGTTCAGGAGCCCCATCAGCAAGCCAACCAGAAACGACAGACCCAAGTCTTTGGCCGCAGGTGTCACATAGGCCGCCACGCCGAGTCCCGCCAGCACCCAGAATCCCCGATGCGTGAAGGCCGACGCCCTGTCATAGCGCATAGCCTAGTCCCTGCCCTTGGCGGTTAGCATCCGGTACATGGCCCAGATACCGCCGGAGAAGCCGAGGAGGATACCCGCCACGGTCAGCCAGGGGGTCGTATGAAAGACCCCGTCGAGCCATCGTCCCGCGAAGAACCCCAAAAGAAACCAGAACACCATCTCGCCGCCGGCAGCCGCGCCCCGCATCAGCATTCGTGTTCGCGGGTCTCGGTCCATCTTCCGCCTCCGCGTTTACACAAAAAACCCCATCGGGGTCCTGCGCTCCAAGGACGGCGGTGGGCGATGGCGACACGCGTCGGGCCGTGTCGGTTCCGGATGCGGCTCCCAGAACACCGCCTGAATTATAACGGACCCCTTCGGGCCCAACAAGTCTGAAAGTGAAAAATGGCACAAAGTCACGTGTGCCATCGCCCCGCCTAAGGCAGGGTGCCAAATTGCCGGTCACCGGCGTCGCCCAGCCCCGGCACGATGTACGCCTCGTCATTCAACCGCTCATCCACGGCCGCCGCGTAGATGGTCACGTCCGGGTGTTCCGCGCTGACCCGGCGGATGCCTTCCGGCGCGGCAATCACATTCACGAGGCGCAGATCACGCGCCCCCTCCTGCTTGAGAAGGGTCAAGGCGTCCACAGCCGATCCGCCCGTTGCCAGCATCGGGTCGAGAAGCAGCACCGGATGGGACATCAAGCCCTGAGGAAAGTTGGTGTAGTAGCGCACAGGTTCTTTGGTGACGTGGTCGCGATAAAGCCCCAGATGGGACACCACCGCATCAGGCACCAGGTCCAAAAACGCCTCCACCATTCCGAGTCCTGCCCGCAGCACCGGAACCAGCACCGGCACCTGGGCCAGCCGATGGCCGGTGGCACCGGCGAGAGGCGTTGTGAGCGCATACCCCTCCACCGGCAGGTCGGCCAGCACCGGATAGGCCATGAGTCGTGCGATGGCGGTAAGGTGACGGCGGAATGCATCCGCTTCCGTCTCGACGGCCCGAAGGGCCGACACGTGAACGGCCAGCAGGGGATGCTCCAACACCCTCAGCAAGCGACTATCCATCCCCCGCTCCGCCTCCACCCGACACACTCCATCCTGTCGATCGCGGTTAGCTTCGCTCCAGACCGGAAATCTCCTCCACCCGCCGCTGATGCCGCCCCCCTTCAAACCGTGTCTCCAAAAACGTTGCCAGCACCTCCTGGGCAAGTTCCGGCGCGGCCAGCCGTCCACCCATCGTGAGCACGTTGGCATCGTTGTGCTGCCGGGCGAACCGCGCCGAGGTCACATCGTGGCAGGTCACGGCCCGGATCCCCTGGGCCTTGTTGGCCGCGATGGCCATGCCAAGCCCGGTTCCGCAGAAGAGAACCCCGTAGGTGGCCTCCCCGGCCGCCACCGACTCCGTCACCTTGGCGGCAAAGTCTGGGTAGTCAACCGACACACCTTCATCGAAAGTGCCTACATCGTGGACATCGTAGCCTCGCTCCATGAGCCAGCGAACCGTGGGCTCCTTCAGCGGAAAGCCCGCATGGTCGGCACCGATTGCGATGCGCATGGGTTATTCCCTCCTTCTCTATCGACTCTCTATCGACTTTGTCGACCCCGTCGAGCGGACGTAGATTTCACGCTGCCGACTTCAACCAACTTGCAGGCGCGTCTCCCGGACGACGCTTTCCTAAAGACGGCCTCGGCCCCTCTCGGTCTGGCGCATCCGCCGCTCCCTGTCACTCGTCTATTTTCCGCATGAGGCCCAACAGGCGTTCCGCCAGGCCTCTATAGACTTCGATGCCGGCCCCCAGCGGGTCGGGAATGTCTCCCGTCTCGCCCGCGGCCTCCGTCAATAGTTCCACCCGCGACTCCCACTCGGGCCGCATCCGCACCACTTCGGCCGCCTGCTCACGCGTCATCACAAACACCTGCCGCACCGGCTCGTCCACGTCCCGCACGTGCCGGGAGCGGTGTCCGGAGAGGTCCACCCCATATTCGAGCGCCACACGCTGGGCGGCCGCCGCGGCCGGAGATCCCGGCCACGCCCCCACTCCCGCCGATGCCGCCCGGGCTCCCGGGTGAAGTGCTTGCCACAGTCCCTGCGCCAGCGGGCTCCGGCAGGTATTGCCGGTACAGACGAATAGGATGGTCCCGCCCTCAGACATGGCGGCCCCCTCCGGCGGCCTTCTCCAGACGGTTCAGGACCGCAAGCCCGCGCCCCCGCGTGTCGCACCAGACGGCTACGATGCGCGCGAGGTCGGGGTCCCGCTCCAGCCGCCGGAGGCCCTCGAACAGCGCTGCCGCCGCGCTGTCAGCATCCGGCCCCAGGTCCACCCCCCGGTAGGCGGACAATGCCTCCCGGACCTCGGTCGCGGCCAATATCCCGGTGTCGGCGGGGTCAAACTGCCGGCGTATCACCGCGATGGCCGCCTCGGGCTCCAGCCGCAGCAGTCGGACGGGCAGGGCGGGCGCGTAGTGCCGGTATTTCATGCCAGGGGCCCGCGGCGCCTTGCCGTCGTCTCCGAGAACGAGGAGCGGTCCCGCCACCGCCTCTACCTCCTCCCGGCCAAGTCCTCCCGGCCGCAGCAGCACCGGTGCACCTGAGGACACATCGACGACTGTGGACTCGACCCCGATGCCGCTCGGACCCCCATCCAGCACCAGTCCGTCCGCCGCCTTCAAGTCGTCCAGCACCGCCTCCGCGGTGGTCGGGCTCGGACGGCCGGACCGGTTGGCCGACGGGGCCGCCACCGGAAGCGCCGCCGCCTGCAGGAGCCGCAGCGCCAGCGGATGGGCCGGGCAGCGGAGACCCACCGTGTCGAGGCCCGCCCGGGTCGCGGACGCCACTTCCTTCCGGGCCGGCACCACCAGCGTGAGGGGCCCCGGCCAGAAGCGGGCGGCGAGGCGCTCCGCCAGGTCGGGCCAGCGGCGTGCAAGCCGCCGGGCGCCTTCGCGGTCGGCCACATGCACGATAAGCGGGTTGTCCGACGGCCGGCCCTTGGCCGCGAATATGCGCTGCACGGCGCTATCAGAGCGAGCGTCCGCCCCCAGGCCGTAGACGGTCTCGGTCGGGAAGGCCACAATCCCGCCCGCGCGCAGAAGCGCCGCCCCCTCCGCGAGTCCCTCTTCGCCTGCCACGCGTCTCACTTCACAAAGCCTCCGACCCACATCCACGCCACCGACACCGCCACCAGACAGGCCGTCAACGGTCCCGCCACCCGGAACCATTCACTAAAGCTTAACCGGTAGCCGCGCGCCTTGGCGAGGCTCCCGGCCACCACATTGGCCGCCGCTCCGTATAGGGTCGCGTTGCCGCCGACCGCCGCCCCGGCGGCCAGGGCCACCCACAGTCCCGGGAAATACGCGGGATGGCCGACTGTCAGCCGATCCACGAGCGGGATCATGGCCGCCACAATGGGGAGACTGTCCAGAATGGCGGAGAGCACCGCGGCTCCCAGGAGCACCGCCACCGGCAGCCAGACCCCGAGATGCCGCTCCAGGATGAACGTGGCCAGGGCCGCTACGACCCCCTGCTGCACCATGGCCGCCACCACCACAAACAGTCCGCCAAAAAAGATGAGGGTTGACCAGTCGATCCGTGCCATGAGGGCATCGAAGTCTGACCCTACGACGATCACGGCCAAAAGAGCGCCCAGAAGCGCGAGAAGGCCGATAGGCATCCCGATCCGGGGCTGCAGGACGAACGAGACTGCCATCAGGCCGAACAGAATGAGGAGCGTGCGCATATGGTGCGACGGCTGGTGGACGAAGACCGGTTCGCGGTCCCTCCCGCCGTGGAGGCGGGGAGTCGGCGGACGGAGCAGCCAAAAGGCGGTCAGCGCCGTGAGCACCACCGCCAGGGGGCCCAGGTAACGGACAAAGTCGACGAACGTCATCGACGAAGCCGTGCCGATGAGGAGGTTTGGCGGATCACCGATGAGGGTAGCCATCCCGCCCAGGTTTGAAACCACCACGCTCAGAACCAGAATAGGCGGCGGGTTGAGCCCGAAGCCCTCGGCCAGCGAAATGAGGGCGGGACCCACCATCAGGATGACGGTCACGTTGGGCAAGAACGCGGACGCCGCGGCCGTCATGAGCATGAAGATCAGAAGGACCCGCCGGGGACTCCCGCCGCCCCATTTTTCGGCCCTCTCGGCCAGCCACACGAACAGGCCCTCCTGCTCCAGGACGACCACCATCAGCATCATGGCCAGCAAGAGCACGAGGGTGTTGAGATTGAGCGCCCGCGCCGCGTTCCCGGCAGACAGGAGGCCGAGAGCCACTACCGCCACGGCGCCGAGAAGCGCTGCCACGGCCCTATGCACCCATTCAGTGACCAGCACCACGTAAAGGCCCAGGAACACGGCGACCGCAAGCCACCCGCCAGCGGTGATGTGCATGCTCAGGGGCCCTCGGCCAGGAGCCAGGCATCCACACCTCCCGCCAGACGCGACACGTTCCGGTGGCCCTGCTCCCTCAGCACTTCCTGCGCGTACTCGCTCGCGCCATGCCCGTGCTGACAGAATACGACCAGCAGCGCATCTGACGGGTACTCCCGCGGTTCGTCCTCCAGATCCGTGACCGGGATCTGGAGCGCTCCCGGGATGGTGCCCACCTTTGCCAGACGGACGTCTATCAAAACGGTGGGCGCGCCTTGCTGCAGCCGCTCCTTCAGCTCGCCCACCGAAATGACGTCGTCGGCTGTGCTTGTCACGGCTGGCACCCCTCCCAGATCCCCCACACCACGCGTTCGTGTCCACCCAAGTCTACGGCGTAAGGCCCCACGGCAAATCCGGACGCCCGCATCGACGCGGCCACCGCCCCTGCCTGCCCGGCGCCCACCTCCAGCAGAAGCGCCCCACCCGCCACGAGCTTCAGCGGCGCCTGACGGATAAGCCGCTCGATCAGGGCCACGCCGCCCTCCTGCGCGAACACTGCCTGCCGGGGCTCGAAGCGCACTTCGGGATCTATCGGGTCGTCGAGGCCCACGTAGGGAAGGTTCGCCACCACGGCCAGGAGTCCCGGTTCGACCTGGCTCAGGAGGTCCGACGGATAGATCTTGATGCGAAAGCCGAGCCGGACGCGATTGGCGCGCGCCACCCCGAGAGCCGCAAGGTCAAGGTCCACAGCTTCCAGGGACCAGGGAGCCTTAGCAGCCGACGCTATCGCCAATGCGACCGCCCCCGAGCCCGTCCCCACATCCACGATCCGGCCCGGGTGCGGCGGAATCACATCGAGGGCCGTTTCGACCAGCGTCTCCGTCTCCGGCCGGGGAATCAGCACCTTGGGCGATACTACTAGATCGAGCCCGTAGAACTCCCGATGACCCGTGAGATAGGGCAGCGGCTCGCGCGCCGCGCGACGGCGAAAAAGTTCACGAAATTTGGCGCGTGAACCGGCACTCATCGCCGGACCGTCCCGGTACAGTGACTCGCGGTCCTGACCGGTGGCGGCGAGCAGGAGCAGGATGGCCTCGCGTTCCGGGTCGGGAATACCGGCTCGTGAGAGTGCGGTGACGGCCTCGCGGAGTTCGGGATCGGCCAGCATCACGGTCGCATTCCGATCATCCGAGACTCTCAATGCCCATCTGCAGTCGCTCTTGCTCGGCCTGATGGTTGAGGGCGGTGATAAGCTCGTCGAGATCTCCGTCGAGGACACTCTCCAGGCGGTGCAGGGTGAGCCCGACCCGATGGTCGGTCACGCGACCCTGCGGGAAATTGTACGTGCGCACGCGCTCGGAACGGTCGCCGGTCCCCACCTGGGCCCGGCGGTTCCGCGCCACCTCTGACGCCTGTTCCTCCTCAAACCGTTCTTTGAGGCGGGCGCGCAGGATATGCATGGCCCGATCCCGATTCTTGTGCTGCGATCGCTCGTCCTGGCTGTGCACGGAGATGCCGGTCGGGAGATGCGTGATGCGGACGGCGGACTCGGTCTTGTTGACATGCTGGCCGCCGGCACCCCCCGAGCGCATCGTCTCCACCTTCAGATCGTCGGGGTTGATTTCGAGCTCCACTTCCTCCACCTCGGGCATCACGGCCACGGTTGCCGTCGACGTGTGGATGCGTCCCCCGGACTCGGTCGAGGGGATTCGCTGGACACGGTGCACGCCGCGCTCATATTTGAGACGGCTGAAGGCACCGTCGCCTTCAATCAGCAGCACGACTTCCTTTATGCCGCCGATGTCGGTGGCGTTCTCAGACAGAAACTCGCTCCGCCATCCCTGGCGCTCGGCGTAACGAAGGTACATGCGCATGAGTTCGGCCGCAAACAAGGCCGCCTCCTCGCCGCCGGCGCCTGCCCGGATCTCCACGAGGACGTTCTTGTCGTCGTCGGGATCGCGCGGGATGAGGTCGAGCTGAAGGTCAGCCTCAAGCTTGGCCTGCCGCACCCGGAGCCCGTCAAGCTCCTCGTTCGCGAGTGCTCTCAGATCCTCATCCGGCTCGTCGCGCACCATTCTTTTCAATGCCGCGAGCTCCCCGTCGATGCGGCGCCATTCCTGATAGCGATCCAGGATGGGGGTCAGGTGACGGAGCCGGCGGCCGAGCCGCCGCGATTCGGCGGGGTCACTGATCACGGCCGGGTCGGCCATTCGTTCTTCCAGCCCGCGGCGATCGTGGTCCATGTCGCTCAACCGGCTCAGCATCCGCGCATCCATCGTGGGCTGCCCCTTTTCCATCCTGCGTGCCGCACTAAAACAAAAACAGAGCCGTACGGCTCTGTTCTGTTACTTCAAGCCGTACTTGCGCTTGAACCGTTCCACCCGGCCGCCCGTGTCCACCAGCCGCTGGCCGCCTCCCGTGTACACCGGGTGGCAGCGACCGCAGACCTCCACGTGCATGTTCTCCCGCGTCGAGCCCACCGAGTAGGTGGCGCCGCACGAGCATGTGACCGTGGTACGTGCGTATCGGGGGTGAATCTCCTCGCGCATGACAATCCCTCCCCGAACTAAAATTGGCGCGTCTGAAAGCTGATATAGGTTAACAGAAGTATGACCGTCCGGCAAGGAGGACGGGGGGCTGCTTGCACCCCCCGTGCCCGCTGCCGCACTAGCCCCCGTTCTCTGCCAGTGCCGCGAAGGCCCGGAAGAAGTCGGCGTTGGCCCGCGTTCGCTTCAGATTGCTCATCAGGAGCTCTGTCGCCTCCGGCGTGTCCAGCTTGTGGATCGCCTTTCGAATGGCCCACATGGCCTCAAGCTCCTCGGCTGACAGCAGGAGTTCTTCCTTGCGGGTGCCGGAGCGCTTGATGTCGATAGCCGGGAAGATGCGGCGCTCGGCCAGGCGACGGTCGAGATGCAGCTCCATGTTGCCGGTGCCCTTGAACTCCTCATAGATGAGGTCGTCCATCCGCGAGCCGGTTTCCACGAGGGCTGTGGCCAGGATGGTGAGACTCCCGCCCTTCTCCAGATTCCGCGCGGCGCCAAAGAACCGCTTCGGCTTGTGCAGCGCGGCGGGGTCCATGCCCCCTGACAGGGTGCGGCCCGACGGCGGGATGGTGAGGTTGTAGGCACGGGCCAGGCGCGTGATGGAGTCCAGCATGATGACCACGTCCCGCCCCGTCTCCACAAGCCGCTTCGCCCGCTCCAGCACCATCTCCGCCACGCGGATATGGTCTTCCGGCGGCTCGTCAAAGGTGGAACTCGCGACCTCGCCACGCACCGATCGCTGCATGTCCGTCACCTCTTCCGGGCGCTCATCAATCAAGAGGACGATGAGGTGGACCTCGGGATGGTTGTGGACAATCGCGTTGGCGATTTTCTTCAGCAGCACGGTTTTGCCGGCCTTCGGCGGCGCAACCAGAAGACCCCGCTGGCCCATGCCGATGGGGGCGATGATGTCGACGAGACGCGTCGCCAGCTCATCCCGGGTCACTTCGAGCCGGTAGCGCTGGTCCGGAAACACCGGGGTGAGAGCGTCAAAGTCGATCCGCTCGGCCGCCTTCTCGGGCGAGAGCCCGTTCACACCCTCTACCCGGAGGAGGGCAAAGTAGCGCTCCCCCTCTTTGGGCGGCCGGGCCTGTCCGGACACCAGATCGCCTGGCCGCAGATCGAACCGGCGGATCTGGGAGCCCGACACGTAGACATCTTCACGGCTGCGGGCGAAGTCTGACGGTCGGAGAAACCCGAAGTCGCCCACGACGTCTAAGAGACCCTGGGCGAAGATGAGCCCGTCCCGATGCGTCCGCACCCGGAGAATCTCCCACATGAGGTCAGACTTGGTGACCGACCGGTAATCCGCAATGTCGAGGGCCTTGGCCATCTTGTACAGGTCGAGAAGTGGCATTTCCTCCAGCTGGGAAATGGTGAGCTGCGGCTCCCGGTTATCCCGGGTGTCGCGCGCCTCCCGGGGCTCGCGCAGCTCGCGCAGCTCACGCGGTTCACGCGGCTCGCGATTCTCACGCGGGCCTCCCCGCCGATCTTCACGTCGGCCATTGGGCCCGGGGCCTCGCTGCCGATCGCGGAACCGGTCATTGCGCCCGCCCCTCTGGCCACGGGGACCCATCGGGGGGACGGGCCGCACCGAGGGTCTGGGGCCGCGGGGCTGCCCGTTCACGCCCTGCGGCACCGACTCTGGAGACCTGGGCTGCGCGTCGCCGACCGGCGGCGTCTCAGGCAAGGCCGCCACGGGCGCTGCAACTTGAGCGGGCGCGACGGTCACCGGCGCGGATTCGGGCACGGCCTCTGGGGTCATCT
>JAJZYZ010000087.1 GCA_021797815.1 Bacillota bacterium | reverse complement strand
CGCCGCCCTTATCGGCATTGTGGGGCCGTCCTTGGTGCTGATGCTGGGGCTCTACCAGCTCCTCCTCACGTTTCGTCAGAATCCCTATGTGCAGGGCCTTGTGAACGGTGTCAAACCCATCGTCCTGGTGCTCCTGGTGGGATTGGTCCTGAGCTTTCTGCCGGGCGCGCTACCGCGCGGCAACCGGCTCTTCTGGGTGTATGCCGCCTTCTTTGTGGTGGCGTTCGTCGCCTGGCGCTTCTTGAAGGTGCCGGCAGTGTTCCTGGTGCTGGCAGGCATGGCGGGTGGCGCGATCCTGCTTCGCGGTTAGCACGCTGAGGCGGCTCGGGCTGACCCGTAATCCCACGCCCTGACGGCCACCTCCACTCTGTGCGGACTCGGATTCGCCTTCTGCGCCGCGTGGCGGCCGCGCTATACCTCGAGGCGAACGCGCTTATGAACGTGGCCGGCGTAAGGGCCGTGTATCCGGACGCTTATTCCCTGAATGGCGGCCGAGCGTCCCCGTGAAAAACTTCTCGGTCCTTCGGCATGACCACCTGGCCGATGGCATCCGGGAGGGGCGAAGAGGCCGGGCGCCTTCTGGGGGGCCGCTACCACACGGGGGAATCGTCCGTGAGGTGCGTCCGGTAACGCTCCTCGCGGAGGATGACGCGAAGGCGCCAAAGCGCCCGCACGATATCGAGCGACCGTGTCAAAAACGGCGCCGGGCAGAGGCGGATAATGTCGGGCATGCGGAAGTCCGGCGTGACGCCGTCCTGTTTTAAGGCGCGGGAGATGGCGAGCGCCTCGGGATGCCGGAGGCCCACGTGACCACCGCGACGCTCCGGATGCTCAGGGGTGGCGAGCGTCATCCCGTATGGCTCGACCAGGGCATGGAAAGCCTCGAGGAGAAACGCCGTGAGCTCCTGGGAGCGCCGAAACACGGCCTCTATGCCCACCTGCTCAAACAGATCGAGGCTTCCCTCCAGCGGTGCCATGGCCAGCATGCTGGGAGTGCCCAATTGGAGTCCGCTCGCATCAGCCGCCGGCACAAACTCCGGCGCCATCTGGAACTGCACCGCCGGGTCCGATCCCCACCAGCCCCAAAGTCCCGGCGTGACCGGGTGGTGGCGATCATGTACGAACACGGCCGCCGGCGACCCGGGACCGCCGTTCAAGTATTTATAGGTGCAGAAAACCGCCGCCTCCACCCCGTCGTCGTGGAGGCGATGAGGGACAAGACCGGCGGAGTGACACAGATCCCAGATGAGAAAAACGCCCGCATCGCGCGCCGCCTCGGTGATCTGGCGCATAGGGAGGCGTTCGCCCGTGGTGTACACCACGGACGGCAGCAGGGCGACGGCCACATCGTCCGTAAACGCCTGACAGATTGCGTCGGGGTCCAGAAACCCGGCGTCGTCCGGACCGATGGTGCGGAGCGACGACGCCGGGTCAAGCCCGTGCCAGCTCACATGACTCTCGGCCGCATAGCGGTCGGTCGGAAAGGCGCCCATGTCCACCAGAACGACCGTGCGTCGGCCGGTTGGGCGATAGAACGTGGCGAGGAGCTGATGGAGCTGCTGGGTCGTGCTGCCGCCGAGCGACAACTCGCTCGGCCGGGCGCCGACCAGGGGCGCGAGGCGGGCCGAGAGCCAGCGCTCGCGTTCGAACCAGGAGGGGTTTCCCTCGCTCCATCCGCTGACGGCCAGCTCCTCCCACTGTTTTAGCGTCCGGCGCACGGCATCGCGGGCGGGCCTCGAGAGCGGTCCCAGCGAGTTCCCATCGAAATACAGGGTGGGACGGGGTCGAAAAAACGCGTCCGTGACGGCTTTCAGCGGGTCGGCATCGTCCCGCTCACGGCCGATGCGGCACCATTCGGTGAAGAGTCCATCGCTTGAGGTGGTCATGCCAGCATCCTACACCCTGGCCTGCGCCTCAGGGCCGACACCAGGCTCTAGCGCTGATCCAGCGGGTATCGACGGAAAATCTGAAAAAAGTGGCCACTAACCTCGTCGATTTGTAAATCCCTGGCGAACGGAAGCAGGAAAACCTTCCCGCCCCAAGAAATCCATGGGGTAGCAATCGGACGGGGGTGGGTCCTTGGTGAGCAAGTCCCTTGCGTTCTTCGAGGACTGCGCGGTCGAGCTGCCAAGTCCGATTTTTGTCGGACCCCGGGCAGGCCGCCGCGGCCGCAAACCAGAGCGCGACCTCTACTTCCCGAACGGTGAGCGCCGTCCGACCCGAGAAGATCTTATTCAGTACATCCTGCAGCACGTTCTATATCAGATCGATCCCGGCTGGGATGGGCCCATCTTCTGCAAGCATGTCGAGAAACTCAATCGTGAGCGCAATAAGCAAAGCATGCTCCACGTCGTGCTCGGTCCCCATGCAGTGTCAGGGGTGTGGGAGATTGTCGGCAACCGCCGCATGTTTGACGTGCGCGCGGTGTATGTCCCGAGACAGCACACGTGGATCCCGCAAATCATCCTCTCGCCTGGTAACTATGTGGGCGTCGGCAACCTAAACGGGGTCGAACTCTCCCCGGCAGCCTTGCATGGGGAGATGGTGCGGCGGGGTTACGTCACCGAAGAGGAAATCCGGCTGTTTGCTCAGGCTGCCCGCGGCAAGCGGGAAGGGGCCGTGCCCCATGCGCGGCCCGGCATCTGGATGTAGCCTCACGCGGGTAGCCGAAGACCGGTTTGAGCAGGCGATGCGGCACAGTTCGAAGCTTCCGGCTCGCATATAGCCGGAAGCTTCTTTCTGTGCCTCCGGCTGCATAAGGCGGCGTTCCGCGACCGGAGAGACTCCCTGTCTCTCGATTTCGGGGGCGGCACGGTGACCCTGTCGCCTGCTCCTTTTCGGAGCGTTGACGAGAATCGACGCATTTTGACGGCAACCCCCCTTTGCAGAAGGCTCATGTGTGGAATATCTTGTAAGGGCGAAGGTTTAAATAAACGGAGCGGCCACAGTGCCTTACGAGACTGCGGCACGGGCGTGGAGGGATCCCTAGGGATGGTGTGGGGGCCAGGGAGCGTCCGGGTGGAGCCGGGCTCACAACTAGAGCCGGATGCTCGCATTGACGTCGTTGACCACGGGATCGCGATACTCGATGGAGACCGTACGTGAGAGTCGTCGAGCCTGTCCGCAATCAGCCCGTCTGGCTGAAGAGTGGGGAGCGGAGTTCCCCCACCCGAGTCTTACGGCGCGTGAAGTCCACTCTGTATGTCCAGGCGCTCCGTGAAGGGGAGCGGCACCTCACACCGGGCTTGGGGCAGGAGGTCGAGGTCCGCTGGCTTGACGGCAACAACTTTTATGCGATGCCAGGTGTCGTCGAGGAGGTGCTCGACCCGATTCCGGTTATCCTTCTTCGGATTACCGGGAGCGGAGCGGTCCTTGAGCGACGCGGCGCGCCGCGCGTTAAGGTATTGATCCCAGTCGAGTATTCGATGGCCCGGCCGGGTGCCGAGATTTACACCACCACGACCCTCGATCTCTCGTGGGACGGGCTTCGATTTCCCGCCGCTTTTCGCGGGTGGATCGGGCTGGAGCTCAAGATGGAACTCCGTATCGAGGGGGAGATCGTGGCCGTGACCGGTCGCGTCGTGCGGGTGGCGCCCCAGCCGGATGAGCTTCGGGGCCGGGAGGCCTGGGAGACCGCGGTCCAGTTTGTGAACCTCCTGCCCGCGGGCCGTATGCGCATCCGTCGGCTGGTGGAGCGGGTCGCGGCCGCGAGAGAGGCCCAGGCGGTGCGGCCGGCGGGCCCTCAGAAGGTCGGGGCCGGACAGAGTCTCTAACATATTTTGCTTTAGGTTCTGAGAGCGCGTACATCCCGACGCTCACTTCCCGGGATGTCTCTTCCCGCATACGCTCTACTCGGTGATTTCCGCGGCCTCTTTGCCAACCCGGGCCGGATGCGGCACCATCGAGATATCAAGCGTTGCCTGAGGGAGGGAACCGTCAGCCATGTCCGCGTTCCCTCAGGTGGTCATCATCGGCGCAGGGCTGGTCGGTCTCTCCACCGCCTATTACTTGGCCCGCGAGGGTTTCAAGGATATCGTCGTCCTGGAGCGGGAAGCGACGCATGCCCAGGGGTCTTCCGGTCGGAGCGCGGGCGGCGTGCGCCTTGAGTTCTCGAATCCGAGCAGCGTCCGCTTCTCCCAGTTCGGCCTTGACGTCTTTCAGCGCTTTCAGGACGAGTTTGGAATTTCCGCCGGCTTCAAGCCGTGCGGCTATCTCTTTGTGACGAGTCGCCCCGCCACCATCGAGGCCCTTCGTGGACCGCTCGCGATGCAGCATCAGCTAGGAGTACCTTCGGAGCTTCTCGCGGCTGACGAGGTCCGTCGGCGGTTTTCGTACATCGACCTGCCGGATCTGGCAGGCGCGCTCTATGGCCCGCAGGACGGGGTCGGCGATCCGGCGGCGGTCGCGTATGGCTACATTCGCCGCGCCCGTGAGCTCGGGGTGACGGTGCGGTTCGGCGAGACCGTGACCGGCATCGAAACGGAGGACGGCCGGGTGACGGCAGTCACGACGCCTCACAGCCGCATCGAGACCCGGGTGATCGTCAACGCGGCGGGTCCGCAGGCCCGGGCCGTCGCTCACATGGCCGGCGTGGACCTGCCGGTCCTGCCATACCGTCGTTCGGTGTACGTGACCGGCGCGTTTGATGCGTTGCCGACGGCGATGCCGATGACGCTCGACCTTGACACGACCTCTTATCTGCGGCGGGAGGGCCGGTCTATTCTGCTGGGGATGTCCGATCCGGACGAACCTTCCTCAGAGAACGTGGAGACCGATCGCGATGCCCTTGAGAAAATCGTCTCGACGGTGCTGCCCTGGGTGCCGGCCTTGGAGACCGCCGCCATCATGCGGGGGTGGGCCGGCCTCTATGAAGTCTCCCCCGATGACACGGCCATCATCGGACCGGTCGACGGGCTAGAGGGCTTCTACTGCGCCAACGGATTCAGCGGCCATGGGTTCATGCATGCGCCGGCCACCGGCCGCGTGATGGCCGAACTCATCGCGGGCGAGGAGCCGTTCGTGGATCTGGGCCCGTTCCGACTGAGCCGCTTCCAAGACAGGAGCGCCACGCGGGAGCAGCTGGTCATCTGATCTCAGTCAAACCACGGACAGCATAACCGCGTTCCATCGGAAAGGATGCCGTCTGACACTTCCTGACCGTGCGAACGCATGTCACGGCACCGCGCAGCCAGGAACCGGAAGCCACCGGCACCTTGTGGGCTCTCGGCACCGCGGTCTGGCCATCGGACCGTCTGAAGGCGTCCGCCGGGGGCTTCGGACTCCCTGACTGCGAGCGCCGGACTCGAACCACAGTGAGCCGGAGCCCGGCGTCGCCCGCTCGATGATGACAGACGGCCCGGGATTCAGCCGGGCCGTCTCGTGCCTTCGCTGCTAACCTTCAGGCTGGACGATGACGTAACCGCCGAAACCGTTCTGGCCCGCCGCGTGTGTCTGGTCGCCACCCCCGTCGCCGCCAGATCCAAGAAATCCGGAAGGCCCTCCAGGAGAGGACTGTGAAACGCCCGGGTTTGTCACGACTTGCGTGGAGGGGAGCCCGTCAATGCCACGGAGGCCAAGAGCCGGCAGTGCGACAGAATAGGCACCGCCGGTCACCCCGGCGGTCGGCGGGCCGCCGTTGTTCGGGAGTCCACCCGCACCCCCGTCGCCCATTACGATCTGGGTGCCACTCGACAAGGCCACTGCACTAGATCCCCCGGGAGACCCGGCTGAGGCAGTGGCATAACTCCCAGAGGATCCTGCTCCGCCTGAACCAACCAAAATGCTCAGGGACTCTCCCGGCGTTACGGCGATCAGTGCTTCGGCCTCTCCACCCTGGGCACCCGCATCGGGAGCGAATGCGAATAAGACATTGTCACCGGCACCGCCGCCACCGCCCCCCTGTACGCGGACCCACACCGTGGTGACACCCGCGGGAACCCTGTAACTGTAGGTACCCGGCACCGCGTAAACAACACTACCCGGTCCGGCCGGTCCTTGGAGCCCGGTGGCGCCCGTCGGTCCAGGAGGGCCCGCTGCGCCGGTCGCACCCGTTGCACCGACGGCTCCCGTGGGCCCGGTCGCGCCCGTCGGCCCGGTTGCACCCTGGGCGCCGGTCCTCCCCATAGGACCTTGTATGCCCATGAGACCCTGGGCGCCCCGCGGGCCCGCTACACCCATCGGCCCTGTCGGACCCTGTGAGCCGGCCGCCCCACGGGCGCCTGTAAGCCCGACCGGACCGGTTGTCCCTCGAGGCCCACGCGGACCCCGGACGCCCAGCGAACCATGACTCGCGGCGCTGGTCGTGGTCCCCCCGAAAGCGCAGCCACTGAGGCTCGCGGCCAGCAGACCGGCCGTCATCACGCCTAAGAGTGGCCGCCGTCCTGTCCATAGCCTGTTAATTACTGCAGACTCCCTTCTACATGACGCCGGACATCGCATGACGTCCTTGAGTTCATGGATGCGCCGTGACTTTAAGGGGCGTTTGTCCCTGGTCCTCTTCTCATCGCACATGCAGCCGAGCACGGAGATGGCTATGGCGCCGCGATTGTCGCGACACGCATTTCGTGCCCGCCACCCACGCTGGACGGGGCTTATAGCGACTCGGGCGATGACTCGCAACAGCTTCGCGTCCGCCTGTTCTATCTCCTTGTTTCGAGTGCGAGAGATCCCTCGTAGAATGCAAAGCCGGAGTATACGCAAGACGCCCGCTGCATCGGTTAAAACGGACACAGCAGTCGTTGTGATGCGAGGTCTGTCGCAGATGGGGTTCCGGGCGCCCTATCGCAAGATCCGATAGGCGTGGCACACGACGGACTCCGCCGTTCTAAATCCCTCGGAGGTATAGAGGCTCAGCGCCTGGTCGTTGTCCGTGTTGGCGCTCAAGACGGCGGTGGAAAGACCCTCGCTGCGGCCTATGGACAGGGCGGCGCGGAGAAGCTTTCGGCCCAGGCCCCGGCCCTGATGGGACGGCACCAGCGCCAGCGGTCCGATACTGACGACCGCCTTCTCTTCATAATCATCTTTGGAGGCTCGTACGACCCCGACTGCTTCGCCCTGGTGGTAAAGAAGCAGGATGCCAGACGGGATATAACCGTCACTGGCTTGCAGGCGAGACACCTCGTCCGCTGTCATGGCCGTCTCGGAGCCCTTGAGCTGCGCGAATCCGAGATTCCGCACGTGACAGTAGTCGTTCTCATCCTGATTGAAAACCATGGTACGAAGACTGTAGCCATCGCCCCAGACCGGTTCCTCTACGGGAGCCGGGTCTCGCACCATCACGCAGGCAGACCGCTCAACGCGGAAGCGAAGGGCGTGCAGAATCTCTTCCATCATCGTATTGCCGGCCGGCACGAACACGTAAAGCTGGTCAAGTCCGACCGACGCTTGTGCGGCTCTATCCAGCAGCTCCGCATAAACAGCCAGATCGGCGTTCTCTACGTGAAAGATGCGAAGCCGCCCCTTGCGGCCTCGACGAAAATACGCACTGTTCATGACAGAGGCGGCACCAACAACGCGCCCCTGGTTATCAAGTGCCAGATACGTAGGATTCTCATCGCCGGTATCGACTTCTCG
>JAJZYZ010000086.1 GCA_021797815.1 Bacillota bacterium | reverse complement strand
AAGCGGGCTTGTCGTCTACGCGGGCCGATTCACGCCGGTGAAGCTTCCGGGAATGGTCCTGTGGTCCGGACCCTCCGCGTCGGCCGTGTGGGCGGGAAATCTCTGGGTGCCCTTCGCCCGGGTCCCGACCTACGAAGGGCACCTCTACCTGAGCGCCGGGCGCCCCCAGCTTCGGGCGGTCTTCCATTTTCTCGGGGGCCGAAAGGCCGCGACCGTCGTGTCGCTGCCGTGGCTTGCGGTGCCGCAGGCGGTGACGGCTCTTGGCAATCCCAACACCGTATTGGGGCCGGCCATCTATCCGGCGTCCAATGAGACCGGATCGGGAGCGTTCGGATTCCTCCAGTCGATGGGACAAACATACGAAAACCTGGCCGCCGCTTTTGCAACCGAGGAGTTTTCGGGCCTGTGGCCGCAGTGGTCGCCAGCTTGGCGAATGGCCGACCCCCGGTCGATCCTGGGTGGGGCCAGCCGGTTTCCCTCGTACCAACGTCCGACACTGGGGCTTCTCAGCACCATGGAGTCGTCATGGGTAGGATTTGCCCAATGGTACTCACCGTGGCCCGGTAACCCCCCGGCATGGTCCGTCAGGCTGTCGACCCTTCCACCCACCGCGGGCAGGCGCGTATGGCTTCGTTTCCGGCGCCTGGTAGCCCATGGCCGCTGGCCCGACTGGCGCCAGATACAGAAACTGGCGCCAGCGCCCAAAGCACGGCCATGATAAAGGCGGTAAGCGGGAGGACGGCCGCGCGCGTAAGAAGTCGAGACGAGAGGGGTCATGCGCCGGTGCGGCGGGCGGGTGAGACCGGGTGCGGGAACAGCGACGAGGCGCTTCTGGCGGGAATCCGGCAGGGCGACCCCAACGCGCTCGCCATGCTGTTTGGCCGCCATGGCGATGCTCTCTATCGATACCTGTACGGACTCATGGGTCGGCGTGAGGTGGCGGAGGATCTCCTGCAGGACACATTCTTGCGGCTCTGGCGCTTCGGCCCGCGGCTTCCGCTCGACGTGCACATGTCTTACGTGTACCGCATCGCCATGAATGTGGCCCGTGACGAGATTCGACACCGGTCTGAGCGTCCGGGCCTGTCAGACGAGGTTGGCCTTCAAGGGCCTATGGCCGTGTCCACCTTCGAGGATGAGGTGGCCAGGGGCGATATGGTGACCCGGGCGCTTTCGGTGCTCACGCCGGACCAGCGTCTTACCGTAGGTCTCCACTACTTTGCCGACCAACCGGTGGAGGCGGTCGCACGCATCACGGGCGTACCCGTGGGGACCGTGAAGTCACGGCTTCACCGGGCTTACCGGCGGCTCGCCGAACGCTTACAGGAGATGGAGGGTGGCCATGAGCGGGAGCGATAGATGGCGGGATCTCGAAGTCAGCCCGGACGACCGGACGACTCTCGCCCGGCATGCCGTGCCGGGGCTGGAACCGCAGCAGGAAGAGCGCCTCCTGGCGGATCTGCTGTCCCGCGCCAATCGGGCACCGCACCCGGGACGCCTGGCAGGATTGAGAGTGGCGTGGATGCAGGTTCGCGAGGAACCTCTCGTCCACTTCGGGGGATCGCTGGCGGTGTGGGCTGCGGGCGTGCTTGTCGTCCTGGCGCTTCAGACCCAAGCGGACAGCGGGGTGCCGCTCCTCGTATGGCCGCTTCTGGCCCCGTGGATGGCCTTCATGGCGATTTTTGGGCCGGGGGACTGGCGCACGGGCGCCCTCCAGCGGATCCTGGCCGCGGCGCCTATCCAGCCTTGGCAGGCGCGGGCCTGGAAGGCCATGGGCCTTGGGGGCCTGAATCTCTTGTTCATGGCCACCCTCTCCGTGACCGGTCTTGGCGGCGTGGGCGCCAAGGCGCTCCTCGAATGGTGGATCCCGTTTGCCCTGGCAGGTGGCGCGCTGTTGTGGACCACCACCTGGCCGGTCAGGCCGCGTGTCGGCATGGCCATGCTGGCAGCCTGGGGAGCGGCCGACTCCACGCTGATGCTGGTTTTCGGTGCCTTGTGGCCCGGATGGATGGAGGGAGGCGTACCGTTGGCCGCGTGGGCGCTCGGGGCAGCCAGCGCCGCCGTACTGGCGTCCGGAATCGTTGTCCGGATGCGAACAGCGTGATGACGTCCATCGCTCTGGAACAGGTCGCCTGCCGCGCGGGCGCACGCAGTCTGTGGCATCCCGCCACCATCGCACTCGGCCCCGGGGTCACTGTCATCAACGGGCCCAGCGGGAGCGGCAAGACCACCCTCCTGGAGGTGCTGGCGGCCCTGCGCCGCCCCGACCAGGGCACCGTGCGGTGGCGGGGGAAGAGACTTGCGGGGAGGACCTTAGATGAATTCCGGGCGTGCCGGGGTTATTGCCCGGCCGAGCGCTGGGACGCCCGCACGATGACGGTGCGGACCACACTGCGGTGGACGGCCGTCTTGTGGGGGGTCGGGCGGCCAGAAGCGGCGGCCGTTCGGGAGGAGATGCGATGGGGCTTGCGCGAATGCGCGGCCGAGCGCGTCGCCCTCCTGTCACAAGGCTATCAGCGGCGCGTGCTGCTCGCGTCGAGCCTCGTCATGTCGCCCGAGGTGTGGTTGGTCGACCGACCTTACGAGGGTCTCGACCTTGAGGGACGGGTCACCATGCAGACCGTTCTGGCGGCCGTGCTGACAGGCGAGCCCGGTGTCCCCCGGCTCGCTGTTTTGGCCGACGCGACGGCTGAGGACCTGCCGGCCGCCCTGCAGACGGCGCCGATGGGCGGCGGGGGACTTACTCTCGGGCGCCTGTCCGTCTCGGGCGCGGACCCCTAACGAATGACCAGTGCGACGAGCGGGAACAAGAGGGCGATGATGCCGATGACAAGTGTGGCGACCCACGTTTTGAGACGGCGGGCAATGCCCAGCACCGCGTCTATCGCAATGAACGACACGACAGCAGCGGCGGCCAGCATCACGATCGTCGTGCCGACGCCGAACTGGTGAATGGCCGTAAGTCCGCCGTGGCCAATGACCACCGGTACGATTCCGGCTCCGACCAGCGCCAGCACATCCAGCATGAATGAGAGCCGGAGGGACTCCTCCGCCGAGAAACCCATGAGCAGAAGAGGCGTCATGGTCATCGCGCTTCGGCTGATGCCGGGCAGGGCGGCGAGTCCCTGCATCCCGCCGGTGACGATGGCGGTGACAAACGTGAGGGGCTTCTCCGGGGCTCCGACGGCCTGCTGTTCTAGGTGGGCCTTCTTGCGTGAGATGTAGCTCGTAATAAGGAGGAGCACCCCAATGAACAGCATGGCCACCGACCCGCCCACGATGGAAAAGGTCTTCTGCACCCCGAGATAGATGGGAATGCCGGTAACCCCGGTGGCAAGCGTCCCGAAAAACAAAAAGCGAAGAAGGGCTGAGTAGCGGTCCTTGGCGAAGGGATGGGCAAGACTCTTTAGAACCTGCCAGACCTCGCGGCGAAAGTAATAGAACGCCGCGAAGAACGAGCCGAAGTTGGCGATGAGGCCAAGATTGTACGCACTCTGCACCTTGATGCCGCTTAAGGCGAAGTACAGCGTAATCATGGTCTTGCTGCTGACCGGCAGCCATTCCACGATGCCTTCGATAATGCCGGCCACAATGGCGGGGCCTAGATGATGCACCGAACTCCCCCAGTTTTGACGCCAAGTCTCGGGCGGATTCTACCATGACGGCATGAGAAACTTGTAAGGGCGGGGAGCATCGGCGGTCGTGGGGCAGTCCGCCGGACGACTGCGGGGCCGCTGTCGACACACCCGGTGCGCCGTCAGCGCCAAAAACTTACTGGCCGATGTGATACCGTTCTCAAAGACCCGAACGGAAAGCCGGCGCCCGATCGGGGACGCCGGGATCGTACGCGCGGCGTACGTCGGAAAGTCATCCGGGCAACGGGGGAAGGACTCTTGAGTAGAAACCGCTGGTACGTCTTCGCGGCGGTGTGGGGCCTCATCGATGCCGTCGCCGCCATTCTCATGGCCCGCGGGCAGCATCTGGGATTTGCGGCCATGGCCGGCATCGTGGTGGATGTCGTCGCGCTCGCGCTTCTGTTTCTGGCGGGGCGCCAGGCAAAGGCCCAAGGCCGTCCCGCATGGCGGGCGGGTCTGACCACGGGGGTGGTGTTCGGGCTGTTTGCCGGTTGGTCAAGTTTCTTCGTTGTGATTACGCGACAGACCCTGGCCCCCCGGCTCAAAGCATCCGTTTCATCGGCCAACATCGATAAGATTGTGCGGGCGGCCAACACGCCGCCGGCCCATGTGGCGGGATGGGTGGAGGTCATCATCCTCTGGCTCCTGCTTGGTCTTTTGGCAGGCTTTATCGGTGGACTCGCGACACGGGCGCCCGCATCCACGCGGGACGTATAACAGGGCAGCTGCCTGAACCCTGCGCCGGTCGTGAAGACATCACGGGCTCACTGACGGGAACCCCCGGCGATGGGACTCTCAGTCGGTCGCCTCCTCCACGGCACGGTTCGTCATCAGAGAGCGGCTTCTCAGCAGAATGAGACCGCTCATCGCCAGCCAGACGCCGCCCGCAGCGAGGACCGGACCCGCCCCCACCGCGCTTCCCAGCAGGCCGCCGGCGAGGGCTGACAACGGGCCCGTCGCGCCCTCGACCGCGCCCAAGATCCCGAAGGTCCGCCCCATCAACTCAGCCGGCACCGATGACTGGAAGAAGGCATTGAAAGCGCTGTTCATAGCTGTCTGGCTGAAACCCGCCGCGATCATGACCGTGAGGCTCAGCCACAAAACATGCGAGACTCCGAATGCTCCGTAAGAAAGGCCCATGAGGCCCCCGCACCCAACCAGGAGCACTCCCAACGAAAGCGAACGGCTGAGCCAGGCGGTGGCAAGGCCCCCGCCGACACTGCCCGCGACGGCCGCGCCTTCTACGATGCCGAGGGTGGCCGGACCCCCGTGCAGCTGCTGAAAGACTACGACCGGCATGAGGGCAATCACCGCCCCTCCGCCGGCTGTGGCAGTGAACAGCCACAGCAACAAAGGCGGAAAAACCCGGTGCGCACGAACGGCCTGCCACCCATCTTTCAGCTCGGCCCAGAATCGCCGCCGGGGCGCCGCACCCCGGTTTATTGGCGGGTCAGGCGGTATGCGGATCATCCACAGGGCGGCTATGGAAAACAGAAATGATCCCGCGTCAATGAAGAGGCTCGCCACCGCACCGACGGCGGCTACGATGCCGCCCCCCACTGCCTGGGCGAAGAACCCGTTGGCAGACCCCACCGAGCGGTAAAGCCCGTTGCCGCCGGCCAGATCCTCTCGCGGAAGTATGCGGGACATGACGCTGTGGAATGCCGGTCCGACCAGCATCTGCACGGCTGCCATGATGAGAACGGCGGCGTAGATGGGCGCGAGGCCCAGTACGTGCCGCATCGCGAGCGCCGCCAGGATCAGGACCACGACCATGTCGATTACGTCGACCGCCATCATGGACCGGCGTCTGTCCCAGCGATCCACAAACACTCCCGCCACAGGACCCGCCAAGACGATGGCAAGTCGCTGCACGGCCGAGAGCACGGCGGTGTCAAGAACGGAGTGGGTGGCCCGATACACAAACCACACCAGGGCGATGGAGAAAATCGCATCGCCCCAGTTGGAGAGGTTCCGCCCGGCCAACAGGGTGACGAAGTTCCGGTTTTGCAGAGGGGCCCAGGTGGACCGGGCACGTGTACCCGATGCATCCGAACGGGCCACTTATTTCGGTCCCCCATGGGTGCATGGGCGGAGGTGAGGATCCGGACCCCTCGCGCCTAGGTCGGCCGACACCGACCGGTGTCCATAACATTCCCCTGAGAGGGCGGCACAAAGCTCCATGCGCATTCCTCCGATGCGGGCCTCACCCACACATCGGGAATGCGGCTAGAAAAGTTCACAACCAGCGGCCGCTTATGACAGGAGAGTGTGGCAGCGCCGCGCATGATTCCCAGTGGAGGACCGTATGCCCATGGATACTGGCGGTCCGGGCGGGGGACGGGCTCGCCCGGTGGACGTACATCCCGAGCGGCAGTTCCACGACCAGTGCCCCGTCGCTCTCCTCGCCGTAGTGGATGTCAAGCACGAGATCCATCCCGGACCGGTGCGCGGTGAGGCCGGCGGCCGCCGCCTTCCCACTCGCGATGTGCTGGCTTATCTGCCAGACGCGAGAGTCGCCCGGCCGCATCGCGTACGTAAAGTACGGTAGACCAGCCACGGTGCGTCGGTGAACGCGAGAGGACAGGTCTCGCCCGGTCTCGTCGCTAAAACGTCGGAGCGGCCCGAAGTCGGCACGAGTCGCGCCGCAGTCGCCTGGGTTCCAGCGGGCGACCGAAACGGTGCAGTCGAACCACATCGCAAGCGAGCTTTCCACGGTGACAGACGTGGCCTGAAACAGCCGGCCCGCATGACTGCGGGTCCGGATCGCCTCCCACGCGGCCTGCTCTTCCTGGCAGCGGGCGCAGGCGGCAACGCCAAGGAGACCGCGTCTCAGATGCTCGCAGGGGACATCCTGCCCTTTTTGGGCGCGATGCCAATCTTGAAGCCTTCGTCGGAGCGCCCGACCCTCATGATGAATACGCGACTTCACCGTGCCGAGCGGAAGCCCATGGGCCGATGCCAGAGCCGCAAGACTCTGGTCGTCAACGATTCGCTGCCAGAGGATGCTCCCCTCCGCGATGCCGCAGGCGATGAGGTCATAGGAGATGAGATCGGGGTCGGGAAAAGGGGAGGTCCCCATGTCGGCCGTTGCCTCAACCGTGGCCGGATTCTTCCGGTACCAGTCCACGATGCGCCGGTCTGCCAGGCGGGCCAGATATGCGCGCCGGAGTCCCTCTTCCCTGTAGCGTTCAGACACCGCCCACCAGGAGAGCCAGACTTCCTGAAGCACGTCCTCGACGGCCGGCTCCGGGACATGACGGCTGATGCGGTCCTGCAGCCAGCCAGTCTCGGCGGCCAGGATCGCCTCCAACGGTTCGGGATGCGGAGATGGCTCACTCACCTTCACGCGCCTCCGGACCTGTCTTCGCTCCCCTTCGGGGCATGTCCTTTCAGGCGAGTTGGAGACGGGCGTCACGCCCGGGAGGCACCCGTCCCGCCTGTGCATGGGCAAGGGCGTCATCGTGCGGAGCGCGTGAGGTCTCCTCCATCTGGTGCGCAACGTCGGCGAAGCCGTGGCAACGTCGCGACGGAGTCACCATGAGAACGAACCGAGACGGGTGGGGAGGCGCCTTGTCACACTGACGCAGGCGAGCCTTAAGCCGCAACCAAGTCGCGGCGTTCGGGGTTTGTAAACGCGGTGCACGACTCCATTCCGAAACGCCTTCGCCTCAAGGAGAGTCAGGTGGACGGCCTGTGTCAGTTCTTCAAACATGCGCCGCCCCTTGCCAGCCGCCACGGGGGCCGGGAGGATATCGTTTTTGTCGAGCAACCCGTGCTCCATGAGGACGACATCGAGTGGACCATTGCCGAATTTCAGGAGGTTCAGACCCTGTCGGTCCTTCAGGTTGGCCATCACGACCTCGGCCTCACCCTCGATCACGGTGGCGTTCCAGGCTGCCGCACGCAGGGTTCGCGAGGCGAGGTACTTCGGGATAGCGTTCATGCGGTGCGCGAAC
>JAJZYZ010000026.1 GCA_021797815.1 Bacillota bacterium | reverse complement strand
GTTCATCTCCCTGCATGTGAACATGGACGGGTGTCAAGCCTGTCGGCGCGGCACCGCTGTCGTGATCGTCTGGCATCCGGGGCCAGACCGTCTCGTGAGCGGCCGTTACCGGGCCGCTTGAAGGAGCGGGGCAGCGGACCGGCGAAGGGTCTGACTCGATGAATCTCGGTCGCGGGTACGTCTGCGCGGGCGGTACCAGGATCTTTGCGGCAGTGGATCCGGCCGCCCGGTCTTTTCCGGGGGGTAACGCGGTATGGCGGATCGGCCGTGCGCATCGGACTCGCCGAATCATGGCGACGACAGGGAGGCCGCGTTTCTCGAGTTGCGACCGCTCCTGCTGTCGGTCGCGTACCGCATGTCCGGCAGCCGGCATGACGCCGAAGACCTGGTCCAGGATGCGTGGCTCCGGTGGCGCGCCGCGCCCCAGGCCACGGTGCTTGACCCGCGTGCGTACCTGGTGACGGTGGTTACCCGACTCGCGATGGATCACTTTCGCTCGGCGCGGGCGCAGCGCGAGCAGTACGTCGGGCCGTGGCTCCCGGAGCCGGTGCTGAATGCGGAGACCTGGCTCGGTCCCCTCGAAACTGTGGAACAGCGGGAACAGCTCGCGCTGGCGGTCGTCGCCCTGTATGAGCGTCTCACACCCCTGCAGCGCGCGGTGATCGTGCTGCGCGAAGCCTTTGCGTATCCGTACGACGAGATCGCCCGCGTCCTCGGCAGCTCTTCTGCGGCCTGCCGCCAGGCTCATCGGAGAGCGAAGGCCCATCTCGGATCGGACCGCCCGGCCATGGGCGGGATTGGCGACCACGAGCGACTCCTGCGCGAACTCCTGGCCGCGTTTTCGTCGGGCGACCTCCAGGGTCTCGAGCAGCTCCTCGCGGCCGAGATCGTACTCGTGGCGGACGGCGGGGGCAAGGTACCCGCGGCACGACGGCCGCTGCTGGGACCACAAGCGGTCACCCAGTTCCTGTCCGGGCTCCTCCGTCAGGCGCCTTCGGGGGTCCGCGTGGAGGTGGCGGACATCAACGGATGGCCGGCACTGGTGGTCGAGATCGACAAGACCGTCTCCCACGTCTTGAGCATCGCCGGCCAGGCGCAGATCCAGCACGTCGCCATCGTGCGAAACCCGGCCAAACTCGCCTCGGTCGCCCGCGCCCGTCACAATCGCTGAGACGATTCCGTCTCTACAGCATGAACATTCTCCTCCTGGGCGGAACCGGCACCGCAGGCCGCTCCACCTTACCGGTGCTGCTGGCTGCCGGTCACACCGTCAGCGTCCATGTCCGGTCAGATCTAGCCGCAGCGCGGCTCCAACCCCTGGGTGTGGCGGCCATTCGCTTCGATGCCGAAGACCCGGAGGCCCTGCGTTCGGTGCTGCGCGGCCAGGATGCGGTGATTGATCACCGGGTCGCCCTGCCGCCGACGTCGCGCAGCATCCTTCCGGGTGGCTGGCGATCGTTCCAGCACCTGCGGGGCCCTGCACTCGGTCTCCTGGTCGACACCATGATCGAGGCGGGGGTGCCCCGGCTGGTGCGGGATCTGGTGACCTTCGTGTACGAGGACGGCGGCGACGCGTGGCTCGACGAGGCGTCGCCGGCGTCCGCCCGCGGAGCCATGGCCGCCAACCTCCTCGCCGAGGCCCATGTATCCCGCCTCACGGCCGCAGGGGGCGAGGGGGTGGTGCTGCGGTGCGGGTTGTTCTACGGCCCGGACGATCGGATGAGTGTGGAGACGGTGCGCCTCGCACGCCGTGGTGCTGCACTCCTGCTGGGGTCGGACGCGGCATGGCACTCGGCGCTCCACACGAGCGACGTGGGCACGGCGGTCCTGGCCGCCCTGGAGGTGCCGCCGGGTGTGTACAACGTAGTGGACGACGAGCCCCTGCGCCGCTGCGAGCTCGTGGCCCTGTTGGCCAAGTCGGCCGGGCGGCGCCGGCTTCACCGCCCGCCGGGGCTGATGGTGCCGCTGGCGGGCGCAGCCGGCCGCGTCCAGGCGCGCTCCCACCGGATCAGCAATCAGCGTTTTCGGGAGGCCACGGGATGGCGGCCGCGCGTCTCCTCCCGTCAGGACGGCTGGCCCGCTGTCTTTGCCGCGCTGCGTTGACTGGCAGGACCGACCGCCCGGCAGAAACGGCTCAGCCCTACCCCCGCGGCGACTCACCCGCCACACGACAGCTGCGAGAAGCAGCAGGCCCTCGCCAAAACGTTACGGGACCGGTCTGTGCGGGTAGGACTCCAGAGAGACATTAGCCCGGACCGGGCCCCCAAGCTTGCGAACTTCAACAACCCGCAGGCAACGTGAACCGTACCGCATGGAAATGCGCCCCCGTTATGGTCGCGCGGATCTTCGAAGTCGATGGGATGGAAGGTGCGGCACCCGGAGTCATTGTGAAGGAAGGAAGGAAGGAAGGAAGGAAGGAAGGAAGGATGGATGTATAATGGCCCCACTCCACTGCGAAGGAGGTGTCGGTACGATGACCACTCGGCGGCATCCGACGAGCAAATTGTCACCCTGGCCGACACCAAGCCTCACGCTGCACGGCTAGGCGAGGCCTGGCCCTCACCCGGGGGTCCGGCCGCTGGCCGGCCAACTTGTCAATATGCTCCTTGCGGATTCGCCCGGCTCGTTTGCGCCATCGCTCCGTGATGGCTCGTGGCTTGCGGCGTGAATTAGCGAAGGAGGCAATATCCGATGGCGATCTACCTTCAGATGGCGGGATCTGCGCCGCTGGCAGGCACGGCCCGGGCGGTATTGCGGTGGGACCTTGCCTGGGCCCTGTTTTTGCCAGCGCATGTCGGGGATATCCCTACGGACGTTTTCCCGCGGGAGGACATTGGGGACCTGACTCAGTGGGCGTGGAACGAATTGGGGAAAGTTGCGGGACGGTTGAACCAGGAACGGCCGCCGGCTGTATGGTGCCGGGTCCCGCCTTTGACGCCGGCCGCGGCGGAATATGTCGTCCGACTGGCCTCGTTCTGGGATGATGACGTGTATTGGGCCGCCGACGATGGTACAGCTCAGGGAGACAACCTGTGGTGCCCTCCTCTTGTCAACGTGACGGGCGGACCGAGCGGCGCTTTGGGTTCGCGGCTGACAGAAGACGACGGGGCCGTTCAATATTTCTACCCACAACTGGGCCTCGGGCGGCTCCACGCGTTGGTGGAAACGGTTGAACCGGGGCATGCGTCGGCTCGACTGCACGCGCATTCGGATGTGGACGAGTACTACCTGATTGTGAGCGGCAGGGGAACCTTGCGTATGGGCGCGCATTCCGTCGTGGTGGAGGCCGGGAGCTTCATCGGCAAGCCGTCGGGTCCGGATCTGTCCTCGCAGATTCTGGCGGACCAGGGTGAGCCTGTACGGGTGCTCGACATCGAGGTCTGGTCGGATTCCCGCATGGGCGACAAGGATGTCGTACATTTCCCCGACTTTCAGGAACTGCTGTTTCGCGGAATGGGCTGGGGGAAAGGCATGGTGCCGGACGAGGCTCTAAGCAGCGGTCGCGAGATCGGCGCGCATTACGCGCACGGATACCGCCGCCACCGCGACGGAACATGGAGTCCCCGCGAGATACCCGGCGCACCCGCTCGACGCCGCGATTAGACGGCAGGATTAAGCGGCCTGACTGACTGAAGGGGCTTGTGCGAAAACGGAGCGAGCCCCCGTGACACACCGACTCGGACAGCGCGTCACCCCGTCGTCGTCCCGAAGGCGCTCCTGGGGACCGCTCCGTCGCGGGTGACGTGACTGTCAGCCGTTGTCTCAGCCCCCGTCTGGTCGGTGTCTTAAGGAGTCGGAACGTATCAAGGGCCAGGGGACTAACTCTTCTCCGTAATCCGCATCTGTACCCGCCGGGGGACGATGTTGTCGGCACGCATCACGCTAACCGAGGGGGTAACAAAGTGGCGCAGTATCTTGTTATGTTCGACGCCCACGCGATGGACCACATTTCTGATGCAGACATGGTTGCGGTCGCCAAGGCCGCCCATGCGGTGGTCCAGGAGGCCCTGAATGCCGGCGTGTACGTGTTTGCCGGGGGGCTGGAGAACAAGAGGGCGAGTATTGTGGCCAGCGATGGGACGGTTTCGGAGGGCCCTTACCCGGAAGCCGTTGGGGGAGTCATGCTTATGGAGGTTTCCTCTCGCAAGGAGGCGCTGGAATGGGCCGGTAAAATCGCGGCAGCCTGCCGGTGCGCGCAAGAGGTATGGGAGTTCGGGCATGACCCTGAGCTGGCCGCGATGCTTTCTCAAGCCGACGGGCGACGGCTTGGCTCGGATAACCGCTAACCCGGCACCCGGGTACGTGCTAATTGCGGGAAGTGCCGGTGGATGAAGCGGCGGTCTCAACATCGAGGCGCCCGCGCTCCTATCGGCCAGAGTCTGGCGGCAGGCCACACCTTAGGTTTCGTCCGGCACCCGGATCACCTGGACGGCTACCCCGGCCCGCATCAGTCGCCAGATGACTTCCCGTCCAACATCGTGAGCATCGGGCCGCCATTCCTCCAGGCAATCACCGTTTTCCATATCGTTGAGCAGGATCCCGGGGCCTTGAGGAGGACACATCTGGCCAAATGCGCGCACTTCGCGGCCTTCGTAGCGCCGATGAAGATGCAATGAACCAACCTCCCAGGTTTCATTCAGGACAGTATAAGCAACGGCTGTCGGTGCAACGAGGTGGCAATGGCTGAAGATTGCAGGGCCGTTGGGACCCATGCGGCGCGCGCTCTCCCGACAGGTTCTCGAGAGATCGCAGGGGGTGGGGCCCCGCCGCCAGCCGCCGCTCCCAACACGGCGCCGAGGCCGGTCGCGCCGTTTGCGGGACCAAAATGTCACGGTAGGGTTGTGTCGACCTGGATACGATGAAATGCCAAGAGTCTTAGATCACCGGGACGGGAAGCGTAAAGACACGCCGCCAGCGGGGCTGCCGGTTCTTGCCCACTGACCGTTCTAGGCACCGGACGCCGCGCCTGGTTCTCCATCGCTGCCGGCGGCACCATGATGAAGGCGCACATATAGACAACGCAAGACGGCGCTGCCCACGACGGCGGGCAGCCGGTTTGCTCACGGGCTGTTGGTACGATGCGCGCGCCGTTCCTTTGTCGGCCGACTCCGCCGGCTTCAGCCTCTGCCCGTGCGCCGCCGCAGAAGCGGCCCGCAGGGCTCAGTCCTCGAGCGTGAAGCCGGGGCGGATCTCAAAGTCATCGGGAGGTAGCCGCTTCGGGTCCAGATGAGGGCGGACGCCGGCCACGCCGAGCGCCGTCAGGCCCGACAGGCGTCCGATGGCGGGGCCGCGCATGACCCCAAACCCGTTGTCGCCGCAGGCGACGGCCAGACGCTCGTCCAGGAAACCGACGAGGGGCCGTCGATCCGGTGTCGCCCCAACGGCTCCCGCCCACGAATTCACGATGTGGGCGCTCTCGCCGGCCGCCACCAGGGTGGGCACGTGCTCGGCGAGTCCATCATGAAAGTCCGGATCACCGTTCTGGTCGTAGGTGTCAGGGTCGTGCTCCCAAAGCCGCGTGCCGTCGCCAGCCAGCATCGCTCGGGGCCCGTCCGGGACGATATAGATGTCAGTCGCCAGATCCCACACCATCGGAAAGTGATGGCCAGGCTCGATGGCGAGCGAAGCCAGCTGCACCCGGTAGGGGCGGAGGGGGAGATCATAGCCGGCGGTAGCCACCAGCCGGCGCGTCCAGGCGCCCGCGGCCACCAGAGCACGGCGGGCGACAATGTCCTCGCCCGGACCCTCCACGACCACTCGGGCGTCCTCGATCCGAAGGGCGCTGACGCGGTGGCCGGTACGGACCTCAAGCCCCTGCTCGCGGGCCGCGTCTGCCGCCACCTGACAGTATTGGGTTGGGTTCACGTGCCAGTCGTTCGGGAGCCAGAGCGCCAGGATATCCGCTGGCGTGACCGACAGGTCGGGAAACTGACGGGCAAGGTCCGCCTGCGAGAAGAGACGCGCCGGAATGCCGCGCGCCTCGAGGACTTTTGCCCGTGCCTCCAACAAATGATGGCGCGACGGGTCGGCGAGGGTCACCATGCCTAGCCGCTGCAGCATTGTCACGTCCCGTGACCGCTCGCTTGCGGCCTCATAGAGCTTTCGACTCTCCTCGACCCAAGCCTGGTCCTCAGGGTGCCAGAGAAGATCCGTCACGATGCCGCCCGCCTTGGCGCTGGCCTCAGACCCCACGCCATCCCGGTTTTCCAACAAAATGACGGAGGCATTCTCTTCCACGGCGGCCCGGGCGGCCGAGACTCCCCAGACACCGCCGCCAATCACGACCAGATCGTACACGTTGCACCTCTTCTTGCAGCCTACATCTTGCCAGCTTGCTCCCAGTCTCGCATGCTTCCGGCCGTGGCGAAACGGTCGCACGACGCCATGTGTAAACGGCGTGAGGGGGCCGGGAGCCCAGCAGGCTCCCAGGAAGCGGGCGCGACGCTAAAATAGAAGCGTCTGATGGAGAGAGGGGTGCCCATGGCGGAATCCAACACCGGCGCGGACGTTCTGGCCGAGGCGCTCATCGCGTCGGGTGTAAGTCATGTATTCGGTTTTCCTGGCGACACCGGAGTGGCCCTCTACGACGCCCTGTTTCGCCGGCGTGAACGCATCCGCCATGTGCTCGCCCGCGACGAGCGGGCAGCAGCCAGCATGGCGGACGGATATGCTCGCGTGACGAACAGAGTCGGCGTTGTGGAGGCGTCAAGCGGCGGCGGCGCGACATTTTTGGTGGGAGGTCTCGGCGAGCCTTACGCGGCCTCGGTCCCGCTCCTGGTCATCACGTCGGATATTCATCGGTCCAGCAGAGGGTCCGGCGCCATCACCGAGATTGACCAGGTGAAGCTCTTTTCGGCGGTTACGAAAGCGCAGCGGCTGGTCGAAGACGCGGCCGGACTCGGGGCGGCGGTGGAGGAGGCGCTGGTAACCGCGGTCTCCGGGCGCCCCGGCCCCGTGAGTCTCATCATCCCCGAGGATGTCCTGGACGAGAGCGCCGTCCCGTTCGCCGCCGTGCCAAGAACGGCCACGCCTGGCCCTGCTGTGTCCGAAGCGCTTTGGCGAGAGGCGGTGAGCCTCCTCGGTCAGGCCTACCAGCCGGTGATATACGTCGGTTCGGGCGTGCATCTGAGTGAGACGTGGGCGGAGCTTAAGAGTCTGGCCGAACAGTGCGGTGCGGCCGTCGCCACCAGCATTCACGGCAAGGGCAGCTTTCCCGAGCGTCATCCGCTCAGCCTCGGGGTCGCGGGGGCCAACGGCGCGCGCGACTACGCCAACGAGTACCTGGCCGCCGCCGACGTTGTGCTGATGCTGGGCACGCGCGCCAATTCCACCGATACCGATGGATTTACGAGCCCGCCCCGGACCGCCCGTGTAATCCACGCCGATATCGATCCCCGGCGGGCGGGTCGCAACTATCCGGGCTCCGTGGCGCTGGTCGGAGATCTGCGCCACATCCTGCCGGAACTCCGTCGTCGTGTGGGCCACACGGCGGCTGAGAGGCGCGTGCGCGCGGAGGCGTTTATCCGCGCCCGCCGCGCCGCGTACGAGGCGCATCGCGAACCTCCTCCGACCCAGGGTTTTGATCCGAGGGAACTCGTAGAGGTCCTTCAGGACGTGCTGGGTCCGAACACCCGGGTCTTCGGTGAACCGGGCACCCCCACACCGTATCTATCCGCCTACTGGCAGAGCCCGGGAGGCGTGCGGGATGTGGTCCTGCCGCGAGGCCATGGTGCCATGGGGTTTGCCATCCCGGCAGCGGTGGGCGCTTACATGGCGGACCCGAAGTGGACGACAGTCGCGATGACCACCGATGGCAGCTTCGGGATGGCCTGCGGTGAGCTTGACAGCGTGGCCCGGCTCCACGTGCCCCTCGTCATCTTGCACCTGTCAAACGGATCGCTCGGGTGGATAAAAGCCCTCCAGCACTTCTATCTCGACCGCCGCTACTTCGGGGTCGATTTGGGTCCCGTGGACGCGGTGCGGGTGGCGGAGGGATTCGGGCTCCCGGCGGCGCGGGTCCACGACGTGAATCAGCTGCGGCTTGCCCTGATGCGCGCACGGGACGGGGATCTGCCCCTCTTCATCGACATCGAGGTGCCCGAAGAGTTCTCGCACCTGCCGCCGGTATCGCCCTGGGCCAAAGTCCTGGCCGGACAGGCCGGACGTCCGGTTTATTAGATAAGCGCTTGGGGGCGCGGGTCGCTTTTCGGGCGGCCCTCGCCTTCGTGACGATAGAGCGCGGCCCGGGAGCATCCCACTCCATGGCGACAGCCTAGGCGAACCCTGGGCCGCAACCCCGACAGATGTTTATCCGTCAGGCACGATACCTGCTGCCTCTCTCGTGGCTGACATCGGTTTCGTCATCCCGCGCTTCGGCTTCTCCGTTCCGACGAACAGCCTGGCGGACGACCGGTCGTGCCATTCCGCGGGTACGGCCGGGGTCTCGAGAAGGCGTCCAGGGTCCCTGCGCAGAAAACGTGGAAGACAGTCGATCGTGACTCCTCTTACTTCCGGGAGGCGGGATGGCGGCATGCGCATCACAGGATTTCACGTCGAAGACGTCCGTTTTCCCACCTCGCGCTCGGGGGCGGGATCTGACGCCGTGAACGTTGACCCCGATTACTCTCTGGCTTATGTCGTGCTCGAGACAGACGACCCGCTGGGTTACACCGGTCACGGCTTCACGTTCACCATCGGTCGCGGGAACGAGGTGTGTGCCGCCGCCATCCGCTCGCTGGCCGAACGTGTGGTGGGCTCGCGCCTTTCTGAGCTGACCCACGATATGGCGGAGACGTCGAGGCGCCTCACCAACGAGAGTCAGATGCGCTGGCTCGGTCCGGAGAAAGGCGTCATCCACCTGGCGGCCGCCGCGATTTTGAATGCCGTCTATGACCTTTGGGCGCGGTCGGAAAAGAAGCCCCTGTGGAAGCTCTTTACGGACATGCGGCCGCAGGACATGGTGCGGCTCGTGGACTTCCGTTACCTGCTCGACTTTCTAACCCCCGACGAGGCCCTCGAGATGTTGGACCGTAACTGGCGCTCGCGAGCGGACCGCGAGCGAGAGATGCTTGACCAGGGATATCCGGCCTACACCACGTCTGTGGGGTGGTATGGATACCCCGACGATGAGATCCGACGCCGTGTGGACGTGGCGGTCGCGGAAGGCTGGACCCACTTCAAATTGAAGGTGGGCCGAAACGTCGAGCAGGATGTCAGGCGGGTCGCGCTGGTCCGCGACGCCATAGGAGCCGGACGGTACCTTATGGTGGACGCGAATCAGATATGGGAAGTGCCGGAAGCGATCGATCGCATCCAGACACTGGCTCCCTACGATCTTTACTGGGTGGAAGAGCCGACCAGCCCCGATGACGTCCGCGGGTACGCCGCCATCGCCGCGGCAGTCGCTCCGGTCAAGCTCGCCGCGGGCGAGCACACCCAGAATCGCATCGTGTTCAAACAGCTCCTGCAGGACCGGTCGATTGGGTTCTGCCAGGTGGATGCCTGCCGGCTGGCCGGTCCCGGAGAGGTCCTGGCGGTCCAGCTCATGGCGGCCAAAGCAGGCATTCCCGTTTGCCCGCATGCCGGGGGAGTGGGGTTGCCGGAGTATGTTCAGCACCTTGCGTTCATCGATTACATTGCCGTCAGCGCCTCGTTGAAAGACCGTGCGCTGGAATATGTCGAGCACCTGCACGAACACTTCGTGCACCCGGTCCATGTGCGGGGTGGTCGCTATCAGGTGCCGGCCGCACCCGGATACAGCGCCGAGCTGCGGCGGGCCAGTCTCGAACACTATCGCTTTCCGGACGGGGAGGCGTGGGCTCGAGACAATCCCAGCGGCCATTTGACGTAACGCACGCAGGATCCGAGACGGTAAACGGCCAGAGGAGGTTCGGGTGCATAGGTGGCAGGTGCTTCAAAGCCAGGTGGTGGTCGACAACTGGCCCTACACACGGACTCGGCGTGATCTGGTGCGGCTTCCGAACGGGGACGAGTTTTCGTTCTTCGTGCAGGAGTACTCGGACTGGGTGAACGCTGTGGTGCTGACCACCGAGCGCCAGATCGTACTGGTGCGTCAGTACCGGCACGCCATCGGCGACTTCGTGCTGGAAATTCCCGGCGGAATGATTGAAGGCGGGGAGACACCGGTCGCTGCCGCCACCCGGGAAGTGGCGGAGGAAACGGGCTACACATCTGTTTTGGAACCAATTTTCCTCGGGCGGTTCTGGCCCAACCCGGCCGCAGAGACGAATCAGGTGTCCAGTTTTCTTTTCGTGCAGGCGGCAGCCGGGGCCCCGCGGCCGGATAGGACGGAGGAGCTGGAACAGGTGCTGATGGACTTCGACGCCTACGGAGCCCTCGTGAAAGAAGGCCGCATCAGACACATGTTTTCGGTCCTCGCCTATTATCGGGCGTGTGAGCATCTCTCCGAACACGGTACCCCCTGATTTTCGTCGGGCGTCTACGCCTTTGGCCCGGTTCTCACATCGCGATGAGCCTCGGCGAGCCGGGGTACTGGAAGGTGACAAAAGGAGATCAGGCAGAAACAGGAGAGGAGACACCGTCATCGCGCGTGACGACGTCCGCATGATGGAGGCGGCGCTGGAGGAAGCGGAGGCGGCGCTGAGAGCGGGAGAGGTGCCGGTAGGCGCGGTGCTGGCCAATACCGACGGCGAGATCGTGGCGCGCGCGCACAACCAGCGGGAGAGCCGGCAAGACCCGACCGCGCACGCGGAGATGCTGGTGCTGCAAGCGGCGGCCCATGCGCTTGGCCGCTGGCGGCTTTTCGGCACCACGCTCTACGTCACGCTGGAACCCTGCGCCATGTGTGCCGGCGCGCTAACGCTGGCGCGCGTTGACCGGCTTGTGTTTGCGGTGGCCGACGACCGGGTGGGAGCTGTCGTCAGCGCCTTTCGCGTGGCGGACGACCCCCGTCTCAACCACCGTGTGCACGTGTCGGGAGGCGTGGAGGCAGAGGCGTCTCGCGCCCTCTTGCGGCAGTTTTTTCAAGCCCATCGCGGTTGACTGCCGGTGTATATTACTGGGTGGAGAGATGTCCGAGCGGACGAAGGAGCCCGACTCGAAATCGGGTAGGCGGGTCATACTCGCCTCGAGGGTTCGAATCCCTCTCTCTCCGCCAGTTTTCGGAGGGATGGCCGAGAGGACTAAGGCGCACGCCTGGAAAGCGTGTTGACGGGCAACTGTCTCGAGGGTTCGAATCCCTCTCCCTCCGCCACTGTTTGGGCTCAGAGCCGCATCGATCGGGACCCGTGCGTGCGACACCCGTGAACCCCGTCAGGCCCGGAAGGGAGCAGCGGTAAGCGGAGCTGTTGTAGTGCCGCGGATAATCCTGGTCGGTGCGGCTCTGAGCCTGCTCGACAGGCCACGCGCACGGTCGGTATCATGAGGGCAATTGCGAGCCGAGCCGCACCGCCGCGCAGAATGGGGGCGCCATGCGCCAGGCACTGTACCGGACCTACCGGCCGCAGCGGTTTGCTGACGTTGTCGGTCAGGATGTGCCCGTACGGATTTTGAAAGAGGCCGTGCGTCAGGGCGCCCTGACGCATGCCTATCTGTTTTCGGGACCGCGGGGAACCGGCAAGACGTCGGTCGCCCGCCTGCTGGCGCGGGCCGCGACGTGCGAGAGCCCGCAAGACGGCGAACCCTGCGGCGTGTGCCGGTCCTGCATCGCGGCCGAGCAGGGCACGCATCTGGACATTCTCGAGATTGACGGCGCTTCGAATCGCGGCATCGATGAGGTGCGCCAGCTGCGGGAGCGTGTGTGGCACCTGCCGGCGCAGGGCCGTATGAAAGTTTACATTGTGGATGAGGTTCACATGCTGACCGATGCGGCCTTCAACGCGTTCTTGAAGACGCTGGAGGAGCCGCCGCCGCATGTTCTCTTCATTTTTGCCACGACCGAACCGCACCGCATTCCCATCACCGTCCTGTCGCGCTGTCAGCGGTACGAGTTCGGCCGTATCCCCACGCCCGTCATCCGTGACAACCTGCGCGCCATTACGGAGCGGGAGGGGGTTGAGGCAGACGGCGCGGCCCTCATGCGGATTGCCGAGGCAAGCGAAGGAGGTCTCAGGGACGCGCAGTCGATGCTCGACCAGTGTCTCTCGGCGGGACCGGTGACCGAGGCCAGTGTGGCCGAGATGCTGGGGGCGCTTGACGAGGGGCACCTCACGGCCCTCACCGACGCGCTCCTGGCGCACGATGCCAGCCGGGTCCTGGAGGCGGTCGATCAGGCTTACGCGGCGGGAGGCGACCCCCGCTACCTTCTTCGGGACACGGCCGAGCGCCTGCGGGACCTGTGGGTACGGGAGAGCCTCGGTGAGCAGGCTCTGGGCGAGTTTCGCGCCGCGCGTTTGAAAGGACATCGTCTTGACGGTGCAGCGGACGCCGATCGCTTCTTCGGGGCCTTAGAAGAACTGGCGGAGGCGGAGACGCGGCTCCGTTCCGCCTTTTCGCCGCGCCTCATCATTGAGTTGGGCCTCATGAAGGCCATGCTGGCGCTGTCCGGCGCGCCCTCGCGTGAGGAGATCCGTCCGGCGGCCGTGCCTCGCGCTGTGTCCGCGCCGGACGCGCCGCCGGAACCGACGCCGTCCCCGCCGGCAGTGCGTCACGGCGGATCCGCGGCCGTGCCGGCCCGATTCGAAGATGTCGTGAGCCGGCTCAAGAAGAAGAGTCAGCTCACAGCCGCGCTCTTCCGGTCGGTGGACGTGGACGACAGCGGAGATCCGGTGCGGGTCGGGTTCCAGTATCCGACTCACCACCGGGTGCTGGAGGACGAGAAGTCGGGGCACCGGAAGGCATTTATGGAGGCGTTTCGCGAAGTATACCAAGACCGCCGTGTACTCTTTCACGTGGCCGGGCCCGCGGAGGAGACGGCCGTTGACCCGCGGGTGGCCAAGGTGCGCGAAGTGTTCGGACCGAGGGTGACGGTGGAGGTACGTCCGGAGCAAGGGGAGGGACGGTAGATGAGCTTTAATCCCGGCAACATGAACAAGATGATGAAGCAGGTCCAGAAGATGCAGCGCGATATGGCGCGCGTGCAAGAAGAATTGGGCCTGATGGAGATTGAGGCGACGGCCGGTGGCGGCATGGTGCGGGCCGTGTTCAACGGACACGGCGAGATCGTGGATCTCGACATCGCCCCCGAGGCGGTGGATCCGCAGGACGTGGAGATGCTGCAGGACATGGTGCTGGCCGCTCTCAAAGAAGGTCAGAGGAAGGCCCAGACGGTCGCCCAGGAGAAGATGTCGGCGGTGACCGGGGGCCTGAACCTGCCGGGCGGCCTTTAGTCCATGCAGTACCCCGCGCCCATCCAGGAGTTGGTGGATCAGCTGAGCCGCCTGCCCGGCGTGGGGCCGAAGACCGCGCAGCGTCTGGCCTTCTTCCTCCTGAACCTGCCGCCGGGCGAGGCGGAGCGTCTGGCTACGGCCATCACTACGGCACGGCGCACTATCCGCTACTGCTCGGTCTGCTTCAATTTTACTGACGTCGATCCCTGTGCGCTCTGCCGTTCCGGCCAGCGCGACGACCATGTCATCCTGGTCGTCGAGCAGCCGAAGGACGTCGTGGCGATGGAGAAAACCCGCGAATATCGGGGCCGGTACCATGTGCTCCACGGGGCCATTTCCCCGATGGACGGCATCGGACCTGAGGATCTGAAAGTACGAGAACTCTTAAAGCGACTCGCCGACCAGGCTGTGAACGAGGTCATCCTGGCCACCAGTTCGAGCCTGGAGGGAGAAGCCACCGCCCTATACCTGTCGCGCCTCCTGAAGCCGACCGGCATTCAGGTGACCCGCATCGCGCGCGGGATCCCGATGGGAGGGGACCTCGACTACACGGACGAGGTGACGCTCCTAAAGGCGCTCGAGGGCCGCCGCGAACTCTAGACCGGGGAGTCACTGGCCCCGGCAGCAGTTTTGAGTGTCATAAGGGAACCGTGCGGGTGGGTGCCGCACATCCGCTTCGAGTCGTGCTGCGTAGAACCCCGCGAAGACGTTTCCAGCCCGGATGGCCGCCGGACGACATAGCGCGTCTCTCACCCCGCCGACATCTGAGCCCCGACACCTGGGTCCCCGGGCTTTGACTCGCCCCGGGGCCCCTCTTAAACTGGAAGGGTTCACGAAGGAAGGGGCATGTTCTTATGGTCCGGGTACGCTATGCGCCGAGTCCCACCGGCACTCTCCACATCGGCGGGGCGCGAACGGCCCTCTTCAACTACCTGTACGCCCGCCATGAGGCTGGCACATTCGTACTCCGGATCGAAGACACCGACCAGGCCCGCGAGGTCGAAGGCTCGGCTGACGCTATGATGGAGGGGCTCCGATCCCTGGGCCTCCAGTGGGATGAGGGACCCGACGTCGGGGGGCCTTACGGTCCGTATCGGCAATCGCTGCGCCAAACCCGTTATCAGGAGGCGCTTGACGAGCTTCGTGCCCGCGATCTGGTTTACCCGTGCTTCTGCACGCCGGACGAGCTGCAGACCATCCGCAAGGCGCAGCAGCACGCGGGAAGGCCCCCGCGCTACCCGGGAACGTGCCGGCATCTATCGGCCGGGGACATCAAGACTCGCGAGGGCCGGCCGTTCGTGCTCCGCTTTCGTCTGCCCGAGCAGGGCGCCACCGTGGTGGACGACCTCATTCGGGGACCGGTGCGCTTCGAGCATGCCGTACTGGACGATTTCGTGGTGCGCAAGTCCGATGGCATGCCCGTCTACAATTTCGCGGTGGTAGTCGACGATCACGAAATGGCCATCACCCACGTCATTCGCGGGGAAGAGCACCTGTCCAATACCCCGAAGCAGATACTGCTGTTTCAGGCACTGGGATTCGATCTCCCAGCCTTCGCCCACGTTCCCATGATCCTGGCCCCGGATCGATCGAAGCTGTCCAAGCGCCACGGCGCGACCTCGGTGGCCGAATACCGGGCGCTCGGCATCCTGCCGGAGGCGCTCGTGAACTATCTGACCCTACTCGGGTGGTCGCCGCCCGACCAGGAGGAGTTCTTCCCGCTAACCCACGCGGCCGAGGGCTTCACGCTTGAGCGGATACAACACACGGCCGCCGTATACGACCAGAAGAAGCTGGAGTGGATGAATGCCCGCTATCTGCGGGAGCTGCCGCCCGCCGACGTGGCCGTGCGGGTGCGGCCCTTCCTCGCCGATCTTGGGATCGACCCTGACCGGCCGCCAGAGCGTCCGGTGGTGGACCTGGACGGGGCCGTGGAGCTTGTGCGTGAGCGGAGCCGCACGCTGGTCGACATGGCCGACCAGATGGCCTTTTTGTACCGGCCAGTCACATCATACGACCCGGCCGGGGTAAAAAAACACTTTGGCCCCGGCACCGGCGAGCACCTCGCGACGCTGGCTGAGGCGCTCGAGCGTGTAGCGGACTTCAGTCCCGACACGCTGAACGCCTTGTACCAGACCATCGCCGACGACCTCGGGATCGGTCGCGCCGTCCTGATCCATCCGACCCGGCTTGCCCTTACCGGCCGGACGGTGGGCCCGGGTCTGTTCGAGCTCATGGCGGCACTCGGGCGCACGGCTTCTGTGGCACGACTCCGCCGTGCGGCCTCGGATGCCGAGGCCCTTTCGGCCGCTGCTAGCGCACCGTAACGCCGGGAGGCCCGTCCGCCGCCATTCCGATGCGAAAAAGAGGAGCGCCTGCCCTTAGGAACTCCGCCTCCACGGCTTCCGCCTTTTGCGGACTCGCCGTGAAGAGGAGCCCCCCACTGGTCACCGCGTCGTAGAACAGGGCCACCCGTTCCCCCGCAACGGGGCCCTCCACCGTCACGAATCGCCCAAAGTAGTGCCGGTTGTTGCGGCTGCCCCCCGGGAAAAGATCGCGTCGCGCCGACTCAAGCGCTCCCGGCAGCACCGGCACCCGGTCCGCCTCGACGTGCAGGCGAATTGAAGCCCCGGCCGCCATCTCGTACACATGGCCGAGCAGGCCGAAACCGGTCACGTCTGTGCAGGCGGTTGGCGGGCCGGCGGCGATAAGGCAATCAGCCGCCCGCCGGTTGCTCTCCCGCATCGAGGCGACGACCGCCCGCATCTCTTCGGCCGAGGCCCGTTCATCCTTGATGGCCTTGACCATCACGCCCGCGCCAATCGGCTTCGTGAGGTAGAGGATGTCGCCCGCCCGCGCGGTGGAGTTGCGCCAGATACGGTCCGGGTGCACCACTCCGGTCAGGGCGTAGCCCATTTTCGGCTCGGAGTCGTCGACGGAGTGGCCGCCGATGAGGGAGACGCCGGCGTCATCCAGCACATCCCGACCGCCTTTCATGATGCGGCCAAGAATCTCCGGGGGCAGGGTCCCGGAGGGGAAGCCTGCGAGGTTCAACGCCGTCAGCGGACGGGCTCCCATGGCATAGACGTCAGAAAGCGCGTTCACCGCAGCGATGGCGCCGAATTCGTAGGGGTCATCCACGATCGGCGTAAAGTAGTCGACCGTCTGGACCAGGGCCGTGTCCTCATTCAGGAGATACACGCCCGCATCGTCGTGAGTTTCCATGCCCACCAGGACATGAGGGTCCGGGCGGGCCGGACCCAATCCCGCAAGCGCCGCCTCTAGGTCACCCGGACCTAGCTTGCAGCCTCAGCCGGACTTGCCGGTCAGGGTGGTCAGACGCACTGGGTGGGCCATGTTGTCACTGCCTTTCCTCGGCTGTCGGCCTCAGGGTACCATAGGAGCCTGGAAGACAGGCCTAATGCACCCTCTCGTTGAAGGGCACAGGGCGAAGAGGGAATCGGAGGCGTTGTGGATGAGTGTGAGTCTGAGATTAAAACCCGGGCGGCATCGCGCCCTGCAGGGGTGTCCTTGGGTGTTCCGGGGGGAGCTCCTGCACCATGACCCGCCCCCGACGGCGGACGTCGAGATCCTGGACGCCGACGGGCGGATGCTGGGACGTGGGCTTTACAGCCCCACGTCCGCGATCGCGGTCCGAATGATGGCTTTCGGCCGCGGTGAGCTGCAGTTGCACGACCTGGTGCGGCGGCGGGTGCGCGCGGCCGTTCGGGCCCGGGAGTCTCTTCAGACCGTCCGCACCGGACTCCGGCTGGTGAACGCAGAGGCTGACGGCCTCCCGGGGCTGGTGGTCGACCGTTACGGTCCCATGCTGGTGATGGAAGTAACCTTTCGTCCCATGGCGGACCTCATCCCCGTCGTCGTGGAGGAGTTAAAAACCCTGCCAGGCATCGCCGGGATCTATGAACGGGGGCAGCTCTCGGCGCGGCGGCATGAGGCTCTGCCGCTCGAAGACCGGCTCGTGTGGGGCGAATTGGAAAACCCGGTCACGGTGGATGAGTATGGGCTCTTGTTTCAAGTGGATCTGGTGGAGGGACAGAAGACGGGCCACTACCTCGACCAGGCTGAAAACCGCCAGGCGGTGGCGGCGTACACCCCCGGTCGGCGGGTACTGGACGTGTTTGCCCACACGGGAGGCTTCGGGCTCCAGGCCCTTCGCGCCGGCGCGTCCCATGTGACCGCGGTGGACAGCGAGGCGGGGGCGCTTCGCCAGGCGCTCGCCAATGCCGCGACAAATAAGCTCTCCGACCGGTTTGAGGTACAGGAGGCCAACGCGTTCGACTGGCTTCGCGAGAAGAGCCGGGAGACCCCCGCGTACGATGTCGTCATTCTGGACCCGCCCGCTTTCACGAAGTCGCGCACGGCCGTGGAAGGGGCACTGCGCGGGTACAAGGAGATCAATCTGCGAGCCGCCCGCATGTTGTCCCCGGGCGGCATCCTGGTCACCTGCAGCTGCTCCTACCACGTGGATCTCGACGCCTTTACCGCCGTCGTGGGGGCGGCGATGCACGACGCCCATCGGGACGCGCGTCTCCTGGACGTGCGCGGCCAGCCGGCCGACCACGGCTCCCATCCGCTGTTGCCGGAATCTCGCTACTTAAAGTGCCTGATCCTGGAGATGAGCGGGTCTTGAACGAAGGGCCAGGTCGCCTCCCGACTCCTCAAGGGACTGTCCCTTCGGCTCCGGCAGCACCAGCATCGTAAGGAGGGCGCCTAACACGGCCGCCACGGCCAGGATGCCCATGAGTCCCGAAAGATGCAGCTGGACCAGAATGAGGGGGAACAGGAAGGCGCCGAGGAAGGCCCCCGTCTTGCCGGCGGCGGCCGAGATGCCGTTGGCGGTCGCCCGCACGTCGACCGGGAAAATCTCGGCCGGATACACGAAGGTGGTCGTGTTAGGGCCGAACTCGATAAAGAAGTAGCTCACCCCGTACACGACCAGGAACAGGATCGGGGTCTTCGGGATGGACGGGACCAGGGCGATGCTGCCATAGGCCGCGGCCATCACCAGGAAGCCGAGAACCTGGATGTACCGCCGTCCCAGGTGATCAATCTTGGCTGCGGCCACAAAGTATCCGGGCAGGGCCGCCACAAGAAAGACGGCTCCCGCCGTCGCCACGGTCTCGAGCAGGGGGGCGCCGGGGCGGAGGGCCTTTAAGATGAGGGAAGAGGAGACCCCGTTGCCGTAGAACGCGACATCCAGCAGGAACCACGCGCCGGCCGTTCCCACAAGCCGTAGCACGTACTGTCTTTGACCCAGTACCCGCGACGGCGCCGCCGGACTCCGAAGTGCTTCCTGACGGCGCAGTTCGAAGCGCGGCGTCTCCGGCATGGTGTAGCGGAGATAGCCCACCACCAGGGCCGGCAGCATCCCGAAGCCCAGCATGAGCCGCCAGGCCAGATCATGCGGCACCCCGGTAACGAGAAGCACGGTGGCATACAGGGGTCCGAGCACGAGTCCGAGGCCCTGCATCGCAAACACGGACGCAATCATGCGGCCCCGCCGCTCGCGATGGGAGAATTCCGAGGCGATGATGGAACTGGTCGAGTAGTCCCCGCCGACGGCAATCCCCATCACCACGCGCATGGCCAGCAGAATCGTGAAATTGGGAGCCAGCGCGGAGCCCAGGGCCGCGGCCATCAGCACGACCGACTCCACGATGGCCATCTTGCGGCGGCCAATTCGGTCGGCAAGCCGCCCGAAGGTCAGCGACCCGACAACGGCGGCCAGAAGCGACATGCTGTTGAGCCACATGAGTTGGACCGTTGTGAGCGACCATAGCGGAGTCAGCAGCGCGGTGACGGTGCCAATGATGAAAAGGTCGTACGCGTCCGTAAAGAAACCGAGTCCTGCCGTCAGTATCATCCGCGCGTGGCGCCCTTGGCGCATGGAATCATCGACAGAGGACCAACTCGACACGTAGCGCCCCCCTATTTAAGCTGTTCGACACGAGACTATTGCTCCCGCGTTAACGGACTGTGTCTCTGAGGTTAAGATTCCGTTAATGTGGCCGCCGGAGCGGGCGGTGCGCTCAAGGAGTGTGGAAATAATGAAACTTTTTCGACGCCGGGAAGACCGGGATGAATTCGTGTCTGCTCCGGCCAAAAGTGGCGTGTGGGCGGTGGGGGCAGGTGTGCTGGTCGCGGTCGCGGCGGACGCGCTTGCATTCGTGGCACTTCGCCGGCATTGGCCGGGGGTGGTGCTGAATCCCGGTATCGGGTTTGGACTATTGCGGGGATCGCCCGGGCTGGCGCTAGGTCTTGAAATCGGCGGCCTCGTGGCCGTGACCGTGCTGGCCAGGCTGGTGGAGCCGGGACGCCTCGCGGCAGCATTGGTGGTAGGAGGCGGGTTCTCCAACCTGACGATCCGGCTCCTGACGGGCCACGTCGTGGACTACTGGCACATAGCCGGCTACCCTTACACGTTCAATCTGGCCGACCTCGCGATTCGCGGGGGAGTCTTGTGGTTCATCGGGGCCGTGGCCCTGTCGGGCCGTCGGCATCCCACAGACGCCCGCACCAACAAGAAGCCGCCCGGGGAGTCGATGGCCCCGGGCGGCACTGACGAAGCTTAATGGCTGCAGCTGTTGGGCGCGCCCTTGCTGTCCTCGGTACGGAACGAATGTCCGCAGCCGCAGGCGGAGACGGCGTTCGGATTCTCCAGTGAGAACCCGGCGCCCATGAGCGAGTCGACGTAGTCGACCCGGCTCCCATCCAGGTACGGCAGGCTGTTCGGGTCAACGATAACCGCCACGCCCTCCTGGCTGAATACCTGGTCCTCCTCGTGCACCTCGTCCAGCGCCATGCCGTACGAGTAGCCGGAGCAACCCCCTTTGGATACGTAAATGCGAAGCGACAGCCCCTCGTGCTGGTCGATAAACTCCTTCACCTTGCCGACAGCGGCGTCGGTCAGACTGATCACGGCGCCATCACCTCCTTGGTCATTCAGCTGCGGTCACGATTGGACCCATCATATCATGTAGGCTCCGCCAGGTCGGGTGAAGTTTCACGCCGGCCGGTTCCTTCCCGCTCCATGTCCTCAAAGACGGCGTTCAGCGCTTCCAAACCGGATAAGAGGGCGGCGCGGTCCACCTGCGCCATGCGCTCGGCCAATCGCGTGAAGTTTTCCGTACGCCGCTGCAGGACAAGCTCGACCAGTTGACGCCCGTAAGCGGACAGCCGCACCCGTACGATACGACGATCTTGACGGTCGCGCTCACGCCGCACGAGATTCATGTTCACGAGACGGTCCACAAGCCGGGTGGTCGCGCTCTCCGTGAGGTCGAGTTCCGCTGCCAGGACACCCATGGTGCGGACCGCGCCCTCAAAGAGGGCAATCAAGGCCGTCATCTGCGCCGGGCGCACTTCCAGCCCGATAAGCTCTTGCGTCTGAGCGCGCTCCAGATGGCGCATGATGCGCGGGAACAGCTTTTGCAGGCGGTGGACGAACGCCTCGGTCCCAGGCTCAGCCACGGTGTCGCCCCTTTGGGTGAAGTGTAGCAGAGAATATTTGCCGGTCGGTAGTTGCAGGCCGCAAATATTGGCGCCATGCTAAGGGTGGAGGTGGAGACGTGTACGTGGAATCAGTCGGCGTGGTGGGCGGCGGCACGATGGGTGGGGACATCGCCACGGTGTTTCTGCTGGCCGGAATCCCGACGGTCGTGCGCGACGTCGATGCCGACCGGCTGGAGAAAGTCCGTCAGCATATTGAAGGGCGCTTCAGCGAGCGCACGCGCCGCGGGCGCCTCTCGACCCCTGAAGCCGAGCGGCGACTGGCCGTGCTGCAGCTCACGACCGGCTGGGAGCCCTTTCAGCACGTGGATCTGGCCATCGAGGCCGTCCCGGAGAACATGTCCCTCAAGCGCGCCGTGCTGTCCGAGCTTGATCGGGCGCTTCCTCCCCTCTCACTCATAGCCTCGAACACCTCGGCGCTGTCCATCACCGAAATGGGACGAGCAACTAACCGTCCGGCACGCGTGGCCGGCTTTCACTTTTTCTTTCCCGCCACCGTGATGAGGCTCATCGAAATCGTCAGCGGGGAGGACACCGCCCCGGACACGGCGCTGACACTCGTACGCGTGGCGGAGGAAATTCACAAGCTGCCGGTGAGGGTCAAGGAGTGCCCGGGATTCGTGGTGAACCGGGTTCTGATGCGGTCCCTGACCGAAGTGTTCCGCTTTCAAGAGGCGACCGGGCTCCCGCCCGCAGCCATCGATCGGGCGGTCGTGGAGTCACGGGCCGCGCCAATGGGACCGTTCCAGCTGTGCGACGCCCTGGGTCTCGACGTGGCCCTCGATGTGGGCCGAACCCTCGAGCACGCCTACGGCGAACGCTTTCGTCCCGGCGCACTCATCATGGAGCGAGTGCAGGCAGGACGGCTCGGCCAGAAAACCGGTAGCGGCTTTTACGAAGGACAGATGCCAGATCCCGATCCGGCCGAGGTGGATCGCGCCCGCGATCTGGTTCGCCTGCAGCAGCTGGCGGCGTTTACCGAAGCGGGACGGCTGGTGGACGATGGAATCGCGAGCCCTCACGACATCGACCTGGCTCTACGGGCGGGAGCCGGCCTTCCGCTCGGCCCTCTCGCGTGGGCGGATGGAGAGGGCCTCGATACCGTCAAAGAAGAGCTCCACGTACTCCAGGACCGGTATGGCGAACGCTTTTCGGTGCCATCGTCGCTCGATCGACTCGTGGGATCGGGATCGCTCGGGAGTGGTTCCGGCCGCGGCTACCACGTCTATAGGAGGGTCGGATCATGAGCGGTGTCAACGTTCTGCGTGACGGGGGCATGATGACCATCGCCATCAACAACCCGCCCGTCAACGCCATTTCCGCCGCCGTGCTGGACGGACTCGAGGCGGCACTGGATGAAGCCCGCCAGGATGCTGGCGTGCGCGGCGTCCTCATCGTCGGAACCGAGCAGATCTTTGCCGCCGGCGCCGACATCGGAAGCTTCCTCGCGGGGGGACTTACGCCCGCAGAGGCCAATCGGCGGGGTGTGGAGGTGTACAAAGCCCTTGAGACGCTGCCAAAGCCTACGGTGGCCGCGGTTCTGGGACACTGCCTGGGAGGGGGACTGGAGCTGGCGTTGGCGGCCGACCTGCGGGTGGCGGGACCCGACGCTCGCTTTGGACAGCCCGAAGTCCACCTAGGCATCATTCCCGGTTGGAACGGCACCGTGCGCCTTCCGCGTCTCATCGGCCAGTCGTGGGCCAGCGAGATTATTCTGACCGGATCACCGATAGATGGGCGCCGGGCATACGAAATGGGCCTCGTGAACCGGCTAGCCGCGGCATCGGAAGTGTGGGATGCCGCCAGTAACCTGCTCCGCGAGGCCATGGCCCAGTCTCCCGCCGCCGTCGGCAAGGCCAAAGCGCTCGTGCGTGAGAGCTTTCAGGCGGATGCGGCTCTTCGGGAACGCGAGGCGTTGTTGGACCTCCTGCAAGGGCCCGAGGCCGCGGAGGGGATGACCGCATTCATGGAGCGGCGGCGGCCCCGCTACTGATAGAGGGAGCGAGAGAACCCATGCCCGGGAGCCCGACAGGCTCCCGGGGCCGGCTTGCGTGGGCGGCTTAGCCCGCAGCCCGGCGGCGAAGCGACTCTGGCTGCCGGCGCCGCTTCAGGCTCACGCGGATTCGTCCGGGGCCCTGCATCCACAGAAGGATGAACCCCGCCCCAGACATCCCCAGGATGGTCCATCCGATGCCATCGTTAACAGCCCCTGCATGTATGAGGATCCACATAAGCAGCGTCATGGCTCCGAGCCAGGGCAGCGCCGGGCGGTTTGAGGCTCCGGCCATCCCGGCCATAACCAGTGCCGCCATCAGCACCCCGACCCAGAACCATACACCTGACGCAATACTGGTCGCCAGAATGAGACCGACCGCCAGCAACCGGATCATGGGCTTTCGCATGCTGCGCCTCCCGAGGTAATCACGCCGCAGATCCGCGTCATTGTCCGACACACAGAGAGACACCGCCCCTGCGGTCCTGTTTGGGGTGACCGCGAGGGCGGCGCCTTTCGGGTTTCCTGTCAGGTGCGGGTGCCGAAGGCGGCATCCTCACCCTCCCTTCACGGAGAGCACACGACCTCTACAGGCCGCATGCCTAGACACCCGGGGGCACGGTGGCCCCGACGAAGTGAGACAGCCAATACGAGGAGAAGGAGTCGATCTGGACCCCGGTCGCATACGTGTCCGCGGCCACGAACTCTCCGCCTCCTATGTAGATGCCGACGTGACTGGCACCCGGGCTGGTCGTGCTGAAAAACACCAGATCGCCGGGAGCAAGTTCGTTGTAGCTGATGTGGGTCCCGACGTCGAACTGAGCGTAGGACGTGCGCGGCAGGCTAATGCCGAAGTGGGCATACACGTACATCGCTAACCCCGAACAGTCGAACCCCGTGGACGGAGACGTGCCTCCGTATCGGTAGGGGCTTCCCACCAGGGAGCGGGCAAAGCCGCTGATGGCATAGCCGAGACTCGTGTTCTGCGTCGCGCTCGAACTCGTGGAAGAGGACGCCGTCGACGTTCCCCGGTCGGCTGTCGACAGGGCTCTCTGCAGCGCACTTTCGGTCACGGGACCCACGATACCGTCGGCCAAGACCCCCGCGTGGCGCTGGAACGAGATGACTGCGGCCCGCGTGTCCGGCCCGAAGATGCCGTCTTCGCCATATGTGTTGAAGCCCAGAGATGTGAGCTGTCGCTGCAAGGTGAGCACCGCGTCGCCGCGTGAGCCCATCTGCAGGTAGTGTGAGGCGGGAGACGGCGCGGTCGCTGAATCCAGCGTGGCCGGGCGGTTTAGCGCCCCCATCGTCTGAGGACCCACGATGCCGTCGACCTGGATCCTGGCTTGGCGTTGGAACTGCAAGACCGCCTGGAGCGTCAATGGGCCGAAGTTACCGTCTGTCGCCAGATGGAACCCGTGCACGTCCAGTAGGTGCTGCAGATGAGCGACAGCCGGACCCGTGCTGCCCTCACGCAAATAACCGCCCGAGGAACTCGGCGCGGCTTCGGTGACGGGATGGGTCGATGTCGTGACCTTGTCGAGCGTACCCCAGGTTACCGGCCCGACGATGCCGTCAACTGCGAGATCATGAACCCTCTGGAAGGAGCGCACCGCATTGCCGAGCAGAGGCCCGTAGATACCGTCGATCGCTCCGTGATAGTAGCCGAGAGACGCTAGAGACGTTTCTACCTGGCGGACGGCGCTGCCGGTTGAACCCGGATAAACCGTCGGACTTGCCGCTTGAGTAACCTGACTCAGTGCGGGCACCGCAACCGCCACCAACCCGGCGGTCAGCGTCGTACCCCAACGGAGCCGGATTCGTTTGCTCAGACTGGTTCATCCTTCCTTCTTTTCTTGCCTCCGGGGTTAGTTGAGGCCGCGTTGGCCTGCGGTTAGAGGGAGAAGGTGCCCTCTTCCGGCTCGAAGCCGGATTCACCGACAAAAAATGTCCCCCGTACTCCGACAGCGGAGATTCGGCGCCTGGAATGTAATCAAGCCTAATAATCGAGGGCCGTGGCTGTCAAGGAATTGTGAAGGAAAAGGGCCGGGCTCCACGAAGCTGTGGGGAGGACGGATTTCCCCGCCGCCAGGCGAGGGGTCCGGCATGGCGGCCGATGCTATAATACGTGAGAATTCGGACGGACCGAGGTGACGCATGAGACCGGTAGATGCTGCCTACGAAGTGTTGAAGGAGTCGGGGCAGCCCCTCCTCGTCCATGACTTGATGGACAAGGTCCTGGAGGTGCTCAAACAAGAGCCCGACCCGCGCCGGATGGCTCAGATCTATTCGGATATGAATCTTGATGTCCGGTTTGTTTACAAGGGCCATGGGCAGTGGGCAATCAGAGACTGGAACCCGAAGACGCCGACGAAGGGCACCGGGTCCACGCGCGACAGGCATAAGGCTGATGACGACGGGGAGGAGTTAGAGGAGGAGGACGGCTGGTAAAGCCCGTCCTCCTCCTTCTCCGTTCGGGGTCGGGCCGGATGCTGCGAAAAAGAACCAGGACTTCAATTCGCCGGACCGTAAGCCAGTCGTAACGCGATCAGGAATTGACGGATTTGGGGGACGGGCATGCACACGCGCGGTGGCCGGGGCGAACGGATGGAGGGGCGCTGATGGCGAAGTACGTGTTCATCACGGGCGGCGTGGTGTCCTCCCTGGGCAAGGGGCTCACGGCGGCGTCGCTGGGCCGACTCTTGAAGAGTCGGGGCCTGAAGGTCACCGCCATGAAGCTCGATCCATACATCAACGTCGATCCCGGAACCATGAGTCCCCTCCAGCACGGGGAGGTTTTTGTCACCGAAGACGGCGCCGAGACCGATTTGGATCTCGGGCACTATGAGCGGTTCATGGATGTGAACCTGGGACAGGCCAACAACGTCACCACTGGCCGCATCTACTGGTCCACCATCAATAAGGAGCGCCGGGGCGACTTTCTCGGGGGCACGGTCCAGGTGATCCCGCACATCACCAATGAAATTAAGTCGCGCATTCACCGGGTGGGAGAATCGAGCGGCGCAGACGTTGTGCTAGTGGAGATCGGGGGGACAGTCGGCGACATCGAAAGCCTGCCCTTTCTGGAGGCCATCCGCCAGATGCGGTCGGACGTCGGCCGCGAGGACGTGCTGTACATCCATGTCACCCTGGTGCCCTATCTGGAAGTCCCCGGCGAGGCCAAGACCAAGCCCACGCAGCATTCAGTGAAGGAACTCCGGTCTATTGGCATCCAGCCGGATGTCATCGTGTGTCGCACGGAGGAACCGCTGTCGCGCGATATGCGGGACAAGATCGCTCTCCTCTGCGACGTGGAACGGCGCGCCGTCATCCAGAATGTCGACACCGACAGTATTTATCGGCTGCCTCTGATGCTCCGCCAGGAGGGATTGGACGACATCGTCGTGGAGCGGCTGCATCTCGGTTCCTCGGAGATCCGCCTCGCGGAGTGGGAGGAACTGCAGGACCGCGCCACCATGCCGACGGCATCCGTCACGATCGCCATGGTGGGCAAGTATGTGGCGTTGCACGACGCGTACCTGAGTGTCGCCGAAGCGCTGGCCCATGGTGGAATCGCGCACCGGACGCGGGTGCACATTCAATGGATAGACTCCGAGGTCCTGGAGCAGGACGGACCCGGAATCCTGAAAACAGCGCACGGGATTCTGGTACCGGGTGGATTTGGGGCCCGGGGGATCGAGGGGAAGGTGCTTGCGGCCCGTTACGCCCGGGAGCAGGGCGTGCCTTTCTTCGGGATTTGCCTTGGCATGCAGGCGGCGGTCATTGAGTTTGCCCGTCACGTGGCGGGCATGGACGGTGCCAATTCTACGGAGTTTGATGCCAAGACCCCGTATCCGGTTATTGACCTCATGCCCGAGCAGCAAACGGTTGAAGATCTGGGCGGTACGATGCGGCTTGGCAGTTATCCCTGCATGCTGGTGCCCGGGACGCTGGCCCATCAGGTGTACGGTCAGGACCTGATCTTTGAGCGCCATCGCCATCGATTCGAGGTTAACAACCACTTTAGGACCCGGCTCCAGGAACAGGGACTGGCGGCCTCGGGCGTCTCCCCGGATGAACGGCTGGTGGAGATGATGGAGCTTTCCGATCACCCATGGTTTTTGGGGACCCAGTTCCACCCGGAGTTCCAGTCACGCCCGAATCGCCCGCACCCGCTGTTTGCGAGCTTCATTGGGGCGTCCTTGATGTACCGCGAAGAGGGGAGTCCGCGGCTCACGGCGTCAGAGCGGAGCAGCTGAGACATCCGGGCCGTCCGCCATGGTCCGGGTCTCCTGCCCGGCCAACTCCGTGTCCCATTCGAACTTGGTGGCGCGACCCACGCGCACCTGCCGGCCGCATCCGGAGACCACCCACCGAGGACGGCAGGCGCCCGGGACCAGCCACGGACCCACGTTGATGCGCCTAAGGGCGCGCGTGGTCGGCGGTTTTATCGGCGAGCGGCGGCGGGACAGCCAATCGCAACGGGCGGCGTCTCCTTCTGCCAGTGTCGTCTGTGAGATCCCTGAGAACCGACCCCCCAAATGGGAACCCAGTGGCTGCGGATGTATACTGGGCCTGAACGGAGGGATGCAATGGGATTGATGAGCCGCATGTCCACGATCTTCAAGGCTAAAGTCTCGAAGTCGCTGGACGGCATGGAAGACCCCCGCGAAACCCTCGACTACTCGTATCAGCGGCAGCTGGAGCAGCTGCAGCAGGTGCGGCGTGGCGTGGCAGACGTGGTGACCTCCAAGAAGCGTATCGAGTTGCAGGCGGCCAAGTTAGAGGAACAGATTCATCAGTGGGACGACGATGCCAAGGCTGCTGTCTCCCAGAATCGCGATGACCTGGCCCGTGAGGCGCTGTCGCGCAAGCAGGCCGCCAACGATCAGCTTGAAGGACTCCACACGCAGCTGGCCGACCTGGAGAAGGAAGAGGCCAAGTTGGTGGACCTGGAGCACAAGCTGTCGTCCAAGGTTGACGCCTTTCGCACCCAGAAAGAGGTAATCAAGGCCAAATACTCGGCAGCGGAGGCGACCGTTCACATCGGCGAGGCCGCCACCGGGCTGTCGGAGGAAATGACCGACATCGGGCTCGCCATGCAGCGGGCCCAGGATAAGACAGAGTCCATGCAGGCGCGTGCCCAAGCCATCGACGAGCTGGTGGACAACGGGGCTCTGAACGACCCAACCGTGTCGTCAGGGGATTCGCTCCGCGACGAGCTCAACAAGATGAAGACCGGCAAGTCCGTGGACGACGAGTTGGCTCGCCTCAAGGCCGAGTCGGGTCAGAACGCCTCATGATTGTCAGGGTGATGGGCGAGGGCCAGTACCGCGTGGACGGCGGGCTGGTCTCCCGGTTCGAGGAGACGGACCAGCATCTGCTGGCTGCGGTCCATCGCGGAGATGACGCGGCCTATCATATGCATCTGCGAGAAGTGTTGGACCTCGTTCGGCAGGGGGTTTCGGTTCCGATAGGCGAACTGGTGAGTTCGGACCTGATCGTGCCGGGTTCGGATATGACCTTGCGGGATGCCCGACGGATTCTCGAGGAGCATCCCGAGTAGCAGTCGTCCTTCAAGCGGATGCGTCCCAGGGCGGATCCCACAGAGGGTACCATTGGCCCGGATCTGGCTCCATGGGCAAAAGCGGATTCAGCACGGCGCTGACCCGGATCTCGCGGCTTTGGTCGCGGTGATTCGGGCCAGTTTGGCAAAACGGGTAGAAGCGCCCATGCCGGTAGCTGTAGATGAGGCAGAATTGGTTGAAATCCGCCATCGCTGCGAGGAGAGCGTCGCTGAATCCGCCCTCTTCGGCGAGCTGTTCGATGAGGCGGGCTCCGGTAAGTGCGGCCGTCAAGTCCTTCCCGTTCAGGATGAGCCAGTGGAAATGCAGTTTGTCGGTGGCGTCGCCGACCGTGACCGGCAGGTCTTGGGACGAGCGGGCCAGGATGTCACGCGCCTCTTGCAGGACCTTCGCAAACCGCGACGCCTCCATGTCACGCAACACCACGGCAAGCCGCCCCGCATAACGGACGGCAAGTTTTTCTTCCAGGTCCGGCTCGGCTGTGGAAAGCCGGAAGATGGCATCAACACGGGCGGGCCGGGTACGGGTGCGCCCGAACAGTGCATCCATAAACCCCATGATCTATCGCTCCATCTCTCGGCTGAGCCGTTCCAGCTGTGCCAGACGCACGTTGAGAGGAGGGTGGGTCGAGATGAGAGCCGCCAAGGAGTCTCGCCGAAGGGCCGGCACGATGAAGAAGGCGGCGGCCGCATCCGTCTGCCGCAGGTCGCGGTCGGCGGTCCGACTCACTTGCTGCGAGATTTTCACCAGGGCTGAGGCAAGCTTGGAGGGCTGGCCGGTAATGATGGCGGAACCGCGGTCGGCGGCGAGCTCCCGGTACCGTGAAAGGGCGCGGATGAGCAGGTAGCTGAGCGCCCAAACGACAATCGCGACAAGCCAGATCAGTATGGCAGCGTTTCCGCCGTTGCCGCGTCGGCGCCCGCCCATCCCGCCGCCCCACAAACCGAACCACAAGAATTGCTGGACAAGAATCGAAGCCACGGTCGCAAAGAAGCTGGCCACAGTCATCACGGCTACGTCGCGATTTTTTACATGGCTCAGTTCATGGCCCAGCACCGCTTCCAGCTCGTCCGGTTCCAGCCGCCGCATGAGGCCCCGGGTCACGGTGACCACCGCGTGGCGGGGATCTCGCCCCGTAGCAAAGGCGTTCGGCATGTCTGTGTCCATGATGGCCACCTGTGGCCGCGGGATATCGGACATCTGGCACAGTCGGTCGATAATCTCATGAAGGTCAGGAGCCTGCTGGCGGGTGACCACGCGGGCACCGGTCGCCGCCAGCACCATCTTGTCCGAGAAGAAAAATTGAGCGACCAGCATGACGCCGATGATCAGAATGAGAAACGCCATGGGGACTCGCAGGGCCAGGAGGACGGCGATAAACGCCAGATAGAGAGCGGCCAGAAGAAACATCACGAGCCCCATCCGGAACGTGAGCCCGGCATCTCGCCCATACCAACGTTGCTTGGCCATTGTTATCCCTCCGTGCGAACGGCGACAGGCCCGTCCCTGCATCTGGCGGCTATAGTTTACGCTCGCTCCGCGCCTGCATCAATTGGCGGTCTTGAGCCAGTTTCGGGTGTGCCGCCGGCGCAATCCTCCGTGAGTCGGGCCTAGAGGTGGCGAGGCCACAGGAGGGAAGGGGAAGCCCAAGAACGGCCTCTCCGAGCCGATGACGCCCGCCGTGCGACGGCGAGTCTGGCGGGAGGCCAGAACGGGTCCCGGCTTGTGCTGACGACGTTCCGCGTCTATAATGCAGGAGCGCTCTTGGGGGATGATGTAGCGGTAGCATAGGTGACTCTGGATCACCTCGCCCAGGTTCGAATCCTGGTCCCCCAGCCAAATATGGCCCTATCGTCTAGAGGCCCAGGACGCCGGACCCTCATTCCGGAAACAGCGGTTCGAATCCGCTTAGGGCTGCCATTTGAGTTCGCCTGGCCGCTGGCTGGGCGACTTTGCCTTGTGTACGGCTTTTGGGCCCCCTCAGAGCTCACCGGAAGGGATCGTCGAGCTCCCGGTAGAGAATCCACGAGCCGCGGTGCTCCAGATATAGGTCGAAGAACCGCCCGTCGACGGTCCGGACGGTCACCCGTCGGCGGTGCCGGCGGAGCTTCCAATCTCGCTGATAATCAACCTGGCGCACATCGGATAACACCTCGGCCACCAGGTGGGGGTGGCCGCGCCACCGAAACCGGGTCGGGACGCCATCAGCCGAGTCCTCGACTGCAACCGGCTCACTGATAAGTGCACCCATCTCCATCCCTCACAACGCGGTGGCGGCTTCTGTGTCCCTTATCCTGCGCCGACGGGTGCGGTGGCACAAGGTCTTGGGAAACGCCCGGCGGCCTTCGGTCATTGCCGGGCTTTTGACGGGTCAGGTCTCGCCTTCTCGGCCACGCGCCGTGGGTGGGTGGGGAGACCGGGTCCATGCGAATACGGCACCGCATTCTGATTGGCGGCCCTTGATGTTGCGGTCGGCATCATGGGCCTCGGCCCGTCGGGCGACTCCACGGGAGCGGCTCGTCCAGATGCGGCGAAGACTTGTGCATCGGCAGGATGCCCCCGAGGCTGTACCGGGTCGGGACAGACGAAGCCGCGTTGGCTGCCGGCTGAATCGGAGGGCCCACGCCGACGAGAGCATGGCAGACGGGGCGCTTGATGATTGGAGCGCCCCTGCCAGGAACCGTGCAAGACCTAACCTCTCAGTTACAACCTGAGTCAACCCGACGCCGATCCTTTGATCGAAGTCGCGTACCCTCAACTCCCAGATGACCTGGATCATGCCTGCCCGCCCCATTCGCTGGGGTCGGAATCTCGGGACATACCTCGTGCAGGTACGCGGTGAGGACGGCCGGTTGAACAACAGGAAGACGGCACCCAAAGCCCGCCCGGCTACCATGGACTCCCACGCGACCGCTTAGTCTCAGGAACCAGGCTCCCAAGTTTCGCTCAGCAGAGTGTAAGAGGAGGGTGAGTCTGGCGGCCAGATCGCAGGAGTCGTTGAGACCGGGGCGCCATCAGCGCCGTGGCGGCGAGGACCTGGGTTTCGCGTGCCGGAGCCACCGGGGGGGCCGGAGAAGTGTCTCTCACACACGGTCGGGTCGTCGCGGCCCCTCCTGGCAGGCCGTGAGCCTCGGTCCCGGCCGGGGCACCGTGCCGAATCTGCCGGCAGACGGGTTGATCTATAGTGGAGGCGCGGACGCGAGATCCGGAACCGGGAGGTGGTGAAATGACGCGCGAAGCACGGACGGCCCCGACCGGTCATCGGGCCGTTCTTCCTATAACCGTGCGCTGGGCCGAATGTGACGCGGCCGGAATTCTCTACCATGCCCGCGTTTTTGACTGGTTTTCCGAGGGACGTCTCGCGTGGCTCCGGGGGATCGGGCACGCCTATTACGACGATTGGCGGGCTCGCGGCATCGATCTCCTGGTGCGTGAGGCGAACGCGACTTTTGACCGCGCAATGCGGCCGGGAGACGATCTGTCGCTCGTCGTGTGGGTAGACGGGCGCCAGGGCGCGCGTCTTCGTTTTCGATACACGGTGCGGCACCAGGGTCACGTGACGGTGGAAGGGTTTACGGAGCATGTCTTTGTAAAGGACGGACGGGCCATTAACCTCGTGCGGGTGGCGGCCGACCTGGACCAGGCGGTAGAGGAGGCTATGACGGCGGTGCCATCCCCGTCGGCATATTAGGGAGGTCTTCGGACATGGTTGGTGTTTATCGGCCGGAGCCATTGACAAATTTTTCTGACCCTGTCAGTCGGTCGGCCATGGAGCGGGCGCTGGCGCAGGTACGGCAGGAGCTTGGCAAAAGCTATCCGCTTATCATCGGCGGGGGCCGCGTGACGACCGCCAATATGCTCGTGTCTTTGAATCCGGGTCAACCCGACGAGGTTGTTGGCCGCGTGTACAAGGCGGGCCGAACCGAGGTCGACCAAGCGCTGGACGCAGCGGACCACGCCTTTCGCTCCTTTCGACGGCTCACCGCCCAAGAACGCGCACGATATCTCTATCGTGGGGCGGCCATCATGCGCCGCCGGAAGTTCGAGTTGTCGGCCTGGGAGGTGGTGGAGGCTGGGAAATCCTGGCCCGAAGCCGACGCCGACGTCGCCGAGGCCATTGACTTCCTCGAATACTACGCGCGTCAGGCGGAGCGTTTGTCGAAGCCGGTGGACGTGGTTCCGCTCAATGGGGAGGACGACCAGGCCTTTTACATTCCGTTAGGGGTGGGAGCTATCATCCCACCTTGGAACTTTCCCCTGGCGATCCTGAGTGGGATGACTGTGGGGGCGGTGGTGGCAGGAAACACGGTCGTCTTGAAGCCGGCGAGCCCCACACCTGTCATTGCGGCCAAGTTCGTGGAGGTCATGGAGGCGGCCGGCATTCCGCCCGGCGTGATCAATTTCGTCCCCGGCGACGGCGGCGAGATTGGCGACCATCTGGTTGGCCACCGTCTGACGCGGTTCGTGTCGTTCACGGGTTCGCGCGAGGTAGGTCTTCACATCAACCGCCTGGCGGCCGACACAAGGCCGGACAGTCGGTTTATCAAACGGGTCGTGGCGGAGATGGGAGGCAAGGACGCCATCGTGGTGGACGAGACGGCCGACCTGGAATCTGCTGCGCAGGGCATAGTCGCGTCGGCCTTCGGCTACCAGGGTCAGAAATGCTCGGCGTGCTCCCGCGCCATTATTGTCGATGCCGTGTACGAACAGGTGGCTGAGCGGGTGGTCGAGCTGACCCGAAACCTGAAAATCGGACCGGCGGAAGATCCGGCATATAGTGTCGGGCCCGTCATCGAAGAACGGGCGTTTCGTAAGATCATGGAGTACATCGAGTGGGGCAAGGCGAACGCCCGTCTCCTTGCGGGCGGAGAACGGGCCCGAGAGCCGGGCTACTTCATTGCCCCTACGGTATTCGGTGATGTGGAGCCGGGCTCTCGGATCGAACAGGAAGAGATATTCGGACCGGTGCTGGCCGTGATTCGGGCGCGAGACTTTGATAACGCGCTCGAGATCGCCAACGACACCGACTACGGCTTGACCGGCTCTCTATACACGAGCCGTCGCGAACGTATCGAACAGGCCCGACGTGAGTTCGAAGTGGGCAACCTCTATATAAATAGGAAGTGCACCGGCGCGGTCGTCGGCGCGCACCCATTTGGCGGCTTCAACATGTCGGGCACGGACTCCAAGACGGGGTCGCCTGATTACCTCCTCCTTTTCATGCAGATGAAGGCCGTGGCCGAACAGCTTTAGGTTCCGACCGCTTCGGAGTAAGGACGGGGCGTAAATGTGAACGCTCCGTCCTTCCACCAAAGCGTGTGCGTGGACAGGTTGTCCAATAGCTCGCGGTCGTGACTGACGAGAATTACAAGTCCCGGATATCCGGCCAGCAGCGCCTCCAACTCCTCCCGCATGGGCAGATCGAGGTGGTTGGTCGGCTCGTCGAGAAGCAAGACGTTTCCGCGTGCCATGAGGGCGAACAAGAGGGCAAGCCGCGCTCGCTCGCCTCCCGACCAGAACCCGGTGAGGGTATTCAAGAGGTCGGGAGACAGGCCGAAGCGCGCCCCCAGCGCATAGCAAGTCTCACGGTCCATCCCCTCCGCGTGCGCGAGCTCCATGCCAGTCTGGTCCGTGGGAAGGCGGTCGGCGGCATACTGGTCATACCACGTCAGAACCGCGTCCGGGTTCCACCGGACGCCGGCGAGTCCCTGAACCAGCGCCGACAGAAGTGTCGTCTTCCCCGAACCGTTCGGACCGACAACCCCCATGCGGGCCACGGTGGGCAGGCGAAAGGAAATCGGCTCCCAGACCCGGGAACCCACCTCGAGGACCAGTCCGTCCACGTCGACCGCAATCGTCCCCGGCAGTACGGATCCAGCGTGGCGAAGCGTCCGAACCGCGGTGCGTGCCCTTACCGGAAGCGGCAGCGCCTCCCGATCGAGGCGCGCGATCGCGTGCAGACGGCTTTTTGCCTGCGTCGAACGGGTGCCGGCCCGGAATCGGTCTACGAAAGCCATGAGGCGCTGCCGCTCTTCTTGGTATCGCTTCCACTGTTCTTGGAGCCGCTGGAGGCGTTCGCGGCGCACCGCCTGGTACTGACGATAGTTGCCGGATACGGTGAAAAAGTAGCCGTCTTCCCAACTGATGATGCGCGTCGCGGCGCGCTCCAGGAATCGTCGATCGTGCGACGCCATGATGACCCCGCCCGGAAATTGGTTCAGAGTGCGCTCAAGCCATTCCATGGCCGCCACGTCCAGGTGGTTGGTGGGTTCGTCCATAATCCAGAGCTGAGCTCCGGAAAGGACAAGTCGCCCGAGAGCCAGGCGATGGCGTTCACCACCAGACAGGATGCGGACAGAGTCCTGGAACCGTGATGCGGGAAACCCGAGTCCTTGCAGCACCTGATTTACCCGGGCGTCCCACTCATATCCACCGAGCTCCTGATAAAGCTCCTGACAGTTAGCGTATTGGACCAGTGCGGTCTCGAGGTCGTCCGCGGCGGGATCGGCCATCGTGTGCTCCAAGGCTCGCAGGGAGGTCTCAAGCTCGGGGATCCGGGGATTCGACGCATAGGCAGTATCCCAAACGGTGCGCTCATCATCCTGGCTGGCCAGCTGGTCAAGCGTGGCCAGTCTCAAGTCGGGCGACCGCTCCACAAAACCGTCGTGTGCAAGGAGGTCACCGGTGAGGACCCGGAAGAGCGATGTCTTCCCCATCCCGTTGGGGCCCAGCACTCCGATGCGATCTCCGGGATCGATGCGAAAGGTGGCGTGGGCCAGCAGCACACGGTCGGAGACCGCAATGGTGAGATCGTTGACGCGCATCCAAGACATGAAAAAACCCTCCTGCTTGATGCGGAGGGAAGGCGGGAGTCGCCTTCCCGAGACCCGGCGGGCACCAAAAGGGCAGACTACGCCCTTTGCTGGGCCTAACCGAGTTCTCGGATCACGGTGCTCCCTCCTCAAACGCTATGCACTCCATTTTACGGCGTCGGCGGGGAGAGGATCAATGCCGTCCGGCCCATCGGCCGTTTCCGTTGTAAGGCATCTCCGGGGGTGGGTTCGGCATTATCGAAATTGAACGGCCGCAAGAAAGACGACACTTCCGACAACCGCATCGCGTGGGGCAGAAACCACGGCACCCGGAGGCCTGTAGCAGTCCACGGCTGTCGTGCGCGGCGGCCGGCCGCCAGGTCGCAAGGAAATCGTGTCCGCCCGTTTGATCGGGCCGGTCATTGTGCTAAGATAGCTGATGCTGTCGCGTGTGCGACACCCGGTCCTTGACAACTGGTCAGCGTGTACCACACACCAACGAACATCCGAGGCGGGCGGCCGCGAGGCCGCGCGTCTCAGCCTGGAGAGTTTGATCCTGGCTCAGGACGAACGCTGGCGGCGTGCCT
>JAJZYZ010000085.1 GCA_021797815.1 Bacillota bacterium | reverse complement strand
CGGCGGCCGTGACGGTCCGAGAGATAGCCGATGCCGAGAGAAAGCCCGGCACCGAGCAGGCCCGACGCCGTCAGGAGGATGCCGATGGCGGCCGCGTGCCACCCGAGCGCTTTCAAATAGAGGGCAAAGTTGACCACCATCATGCCCTGGCCCAGGCTTCGGAGGGCTCGGGCGGTGATCAGGCGGCGGACAATAAGGGGATAGGTGCGCCAGTTAGTCATGCGCCGTGGGAGCGGGCTGCATCCGGGTCGGGGCCATGACGGAGAGAAGCTCGTGCCAGTGAACCAGTTCCTCATCGGAGATTGGCTCGACGGCCTTCTTGAAGCGCTCCAGATAAACCATCCAGGCTTCGCGCAGCGCGTCGCGACCCTTGTCGGTCAGGCAGGCCGACACCTGACGGAGGTCGCCCTCCTGGCGGACGCGGCGGACATAGCCGCACTCCTCCAGCTTGTCAAGCATGCGCGTGGCCCCGGCGGTCGAGATGTCAAGCCGCTGCGCCAAGAGACCGACCGGCACCGGTCCTTCCATCAGCCGGCGCACCAGCGCCCACTGGGCACGAGTGAGGGGACCCCACTCACGACCAAGTCTCCGGTTCAATCGGTCCAATCCGAGCGCCATGTCGCGCAGCAGCTGATCGCGGTCCACCGTGCCCTCCTGACCGTTAATTTGGTTAATGAATAAGTCTACCATAACAGAATCCGGGATCGCCTGAAAGCGTCACTGGCGGCGGTGGGCTGCTCGCCGCGTCTGCATCTATGCGACCCAATGATACGTCGCAAACAGCGAGATGAGGAGGGCCCCGATAAGAAGCGAGGCCGCCATATAGATGCGAAGGGCCCACGGCCGCTCCATGATGTAGCCGCCCAGCACGATGAAAAGCGGGCTGCCCGCCAGGAGAAAGCGGGGAGCTGACATGAACGGAACGCCGCTTGCCGGGTAAAGAAACGGGACGGTCAGCACCAGGGCCGAGTAGCACCAGAGCGGCCAGGACAGGTACCGGCGTCCGATAATGAGAAGAAACACCCCGAAGGCAAAGAACACGATGTTCCACACGTTGCTGATGGTGTTGCCGGGCGCACCCAGGGAAAACAGATGCGGGTAGGAGGAGAAGTTTCTAAAGAACACATACGCCTGCCGCACGCCCTGGTAGAGCGTGAGCCAGGGCATGATGAAGCGGCGCCCCCAATACGGGTGCTGCACCGCCTTGAACATGAGGGGATTGTTAAACGTGAAGTACAGCTTGACCATGAAGCCGATGACCCCGGCCGGCACGGCCGCGACCCACAGATACGACGTGAGCGGGCGCCGTCTCCGCCACATATAGAGAACGATCGGCACGGCCAGCAGCACGCCGTATACGGAGGCTGCCGAGGTGATGCCGGCCAGAACGGCGGCCCAGCCGAACCGTCCCCGCCGAGCCATTAGCAGGCTTGCCGTCGAAAGGACCAGCACCAGGGCTTCCGGATAGGCGCTGGTGAAGTAGTAGGACACGGGGAAGAACGCCAGGGCAACCACGGCAAACCAGGCCGCGCGCTTGCCTGCCTCTTCGGCCGCAAGCTGGTAGAGGACCCATGAGCCGGCGGCAAACGCCACCGTAGACAGCAGCAGGGCCACGCTCAGGTTGTCGCCCAGAACGTGCACCAGAAGGGGATACAGGGGGAAGAAGGCGGCCGACTCCTTGACCGCGTAGCCGAAGCGGGCGATGGACAGATACCAGTACCCATCCCAGTGGGCCCAGGGCGCCAGGAGCACATTGAACCAGAACCCGCCCCGGGCCGGCGAATAGCCCGGCACCAGCATGGGGTAGGCTTTGGGCAGGTACACGAAGGCAATCGCGCCAATCTCCAGGATGAGGGCCCGCGACAGGGCCACCAGGCCAATCAGGAGTGTCGTCCGGCGGCGGGTGGCAACGGAGTCGGAGTACCGACCCTCTGCCGGCCGCGGGACCGGTACCGCCCGGCTCAACGGGCACGCCTCGGCAACGGATCCATCTGCAGGTTATAGCCGCGGATCACGGTACCCAAGAGGAACAGCTGCACCGCCGACAGGTCGGTGGGATGGCCGCGCTGGATCGCGGCGCTGAGCTCGCCCGCCGCCGACGTCGGCAGATCCGGCAGCGCTCCCATGATGTCTGTCAGCACGCGGAGCTCCTCGCCGGGTGTGGTCGTTACGGGCGGACTCAACGAAGGCGGATCCCAACCAAGGCGGTACAGGGCCATCGGGACGTCCTCCGTGTACGGCACGTCTTGCAGTCCCGCCGGCCAGGACGAGGAATACTGGGTGAGAAGGGTAAACAGATTATTGACCGTGGGTTCCGGAATCTTGACGTACGCGCCCGCCCGGATGTGAAGATCTCGGTGGATCGCGCGCACCAGCTCCCGACCTGTCATCTTGTCGGCGCTGAACCACAACGGCTGGTGGTCGACGTAGGACGGCAGGGAGCCCGGAATGGGAATAATACCGAGGATGCGCCGGTTCGCCTCGATGTGCACCAGAAATCCGGTGAAGCCGGGGTCCGACGGCACACCAACCACCGCCACCAAAATGTAGCGTGGCGTACTGGGTTCACTGGCCACGGCCGCATTGCGCGACACCGAGACGACGAGAATGCTGGCGCCCACCACAATTACCGCCAAGAGCCCGACAAAAAAGCGTCGCCCCCAGCTGAGAGGCTCCGTGCGGACGGCAGGCGACACATGTGCGCGTTCCTCCGGCTCCTGTTCAGCCACTCGCGGACGCTCCTCCCTCCATCGGCGACGCCTGCGGCATCGCAATCCCACCGATCCTTTCATTGTGAGGGGGCTCGTGTCAATGAACGGATCCGGCCGGAAGACGGCGCGTTGTGGCCGCGGACACCGTCATGGCCCGCTATGGACCGGATGCTCGTTCCAGGCGTTCGAATCAGACGTCCTCTTGACCGAGAGGCGCCGTGACCGGTGTGTGACGACCATCAGCATGGCCCAGGCTGGTCAACGCGCCTAAGTTCTTCCGCAACGGCGTCAGGCGGGACGGAGAATGCGCTCGGGGTGGGTGTAGAGGTTAAAGCGGCCCTCCCGCACAAAACCGACGGCGGTCACCCCGAGCTCGTCTGCCAGATCGCGGCCAAGCGACGTAGGGGCGGCATTCGAGAGTACGAACGGAATCTGCATGCGCGCCACTTTGACCACGATTTCGGCCGAGATGCGGCCCGAGAATACCACGGCGCTCCCGAAGGGCGAAACGCCGGCGCCCAGCATGAACCCGCAAATCTTGTCGAGTGCGTTGTGACGGCCGACGTCGCTCCGCACGGCGATGAGCTTCCCATCTTGCGCCAGCCCCGCGGAGTGGACGCCGCCGGTGGCCCGGAACGCGCCGGCGGCATCGTCAAGCGCCTCAACCAGGTTCCACACCACCGGAGCGGGCAGGGTGGTCGGGTCGTCGACCGGACTGACGGCGGCATCGTTCAGGAAGTAGAGGCCAGGACGGCCGCGCCCGCAGCAGCTGGTCAGAAGCCGCCGCCCGAGATCGGCGGGATCGACGCGCAAGGCCGGGGCCCGCACCCAGATCTGCCGCTCCAGGGGGTCGATGACCAGGGTGGATACATCCTGCCGCGTCGTGATGAGGCCCTCGTTGGCGAGGTAGCCATAGGCCAGATCTTCAAGGTCCGTGGGCGTGAGGATGAGCGTCACCAACTCCGCGCCGTTAAGCCGGATAGTCCAGGCCTCCTCCTCCGCCAAGGTCTCCTGGACCGGCTCGACCGCACCGTGCCCGTCAAACCGCCAGGCGTCCCGCAGGCTCTCCACCGTGGCTGCCCTCCTATCTCCCTACGTGTAGCAGATTAAACCGTCCGGCGGTGTATCGGGTATGGTGAGCGCATGAGCCATGATGCGATACCAGATTTAGCGGCCGTGCTGATGATGGGTGGTCGAAGCCGGCGCATGGGACGGGACAAGGCCAGTCTGCCCCTGTTCGGCGGCGTTCTGTGGGAGCGGCAGCACGACTTTCTCAGGACCGTGGCCGGTCCAGTCTTTCGGAGCGTCGCGCACGGCGAGTCCGGCGGCGACGGGATCCTGGTCGATGAGAGCCCGTCGCCGGGCCCGCTGGCGGGGATCGGAGCCGCGCTTGATGTGATGCCCCATGAATGGCTTCTGGTCCTGGCGGTCGACGTTGTCGGTGTGACGCGTCCCATGGTGGAAGACCTGTACCGTCGGCGTGTGCCGGGCGGCGTGGCGGCGGCGCGCGTGAAGGGTGAAGCGCAGCCGCTCCTGGCCGTGTGGCACCGCGATGTGCGGACCGTGGTGCACGAGGCGCTGACGCATGAACGAAGGGCCGTGCGGGATGTGCTGAGCCGTGTCCCGGTGCGGCTCATCGACTTTCCGGCCGCATCGGACGAAATTTTGGGGCATCTCAATACGGCCGAGGACCTGACCGATTATGAACGCCGGAGCGCCAGGCGCTGGATTCAGGTCGTAGGACCGAGCGGCAGCGGCAAGACGTCTATCCTGACCGGTCTCATCAGACGCCTCCAGATGGCCGGCGAGTCGGCCGTCGCGGTCAAGGTCTCCCACCATCCGGTTCAGCAGGAGGCGGGCCAGGATACGAAGGCGCTTGCGGGGGCCGGGGCGCGTGCGGTCTGGCTGCTCGGGTCAGACGGCCTCTTTCGTGAGGGCCCGGCGGGCCCCGCCGATCTCCTGCCGCTCGCGTCGGCCGGGTGGCTCGTGGTCGAGGGGGGACGCAGCTGGCCAACGCCGAAGGTGGCGCTGGCGCGCGGAGAAGCGCCGCCGGTCGCGCCACCGGTGCTGGCCGTGGTGGGGCCAACCCGAGACGGCAGCTCACTCCATTTTGAGGCGACCCTGCCGGACGAGGCCGCGGCCGTCGCCGACTTCCTTTTTACCCACCGACTAGCATTGTCGGTCCCACTCTCGGAGATTCCCCGTGGATAACGCGCTCTATCCCCCGGAGCGGGCGGCCACGGCTCTTTTGCAGGCGGCGCGCCCGCTCGGTGTGGAGGCGGTCATGCTGGATGCCGCCTATGGCCGCACCCTGGCCGAGGATGTGACAAGCCCGCTGTCGCTTCCGCCGTTTGATCGGGCGGCCATGGATGGCTATGCCGTCCGCTATGAGGAATCCTGGCCCGAGCTGGTTGTCGCCGGGACTATCCGGGCCGGCGACGCACCGGGCATCCTGAAACCCGGCACCGCGCTCCGCATCTTCACGGGGGCGGCCCTGCCGGCCGGCGCCGACACCGTCATCGAGCAGGAAGCCTGCCGCCTTGTGGCCACCGAAACGCGCGTCCGTGCCGTTCAGATCCAGATTGAGGGGTCGCCCGGCCGGAACGTGATGAAAGAAGGCCACGAGATCGGGATGGCCGCCCCCGTGATGGGCGCCGGCACCCGCCTCAGCCCGTATCACGTTTCTCTCTTGGCCTCGATTGGCCGGGACCGGGTTCTTGTCCGGCGTCGCCCCCGCGTCAGCATCGTGGAGACGGGAGACGAGCTCCAGTCGCCCGCCACGCCGCTCGCGCCGGGCCATATCTATGCGTCGAACGGAAGTCTTGTCCGCGCGCTGGTGGCGGAGTGGGGCGGAGAGGTGCTGGAGATGCGCCGTGTGCCCGATGTTCCCGAAGCCACAAAAGAAGCCCTCTTGGGCCTCGCGCCGATGGCCGATCTGGTGGTGGTGACAGGCGGCGTGTCGGTTGGAGACTTTGACTGCGTACCGGCCGCGCTGGAAGAGGTCGGAAGGCGTCTCTTCTGGGGGGTCGGCATCCATCCCGGCCGGGCCACGGCAGGCGGCGTAGTCGCGGGCACGCCGGTCGCCGCCCTCTCAGGAAACCCGGGCGCCGCGGTGGTGGGATGGCTTACCGTCGTCGCGCCCTTCTGGGCCGCATGGCACGGAGGCCGCCTGTCTGAACGCTGGCAGCGGGTGCCCCTGGCGGGGGGCTTTCGCAAGCGGACCCGCGAGCCTCGCTTCGTGCCGGTGCGGGTCCGGGGGGGTGTGGCGGCGGCCGACCTCCCTCAGGGAGCCGACGTGGTCACGGTCTATCTGGAGGCCGACGGGTTTGCCGTGCTGCCGGCCGGGTCAGGTCCGCTTGATGCGGATGCGGTGGTGGACGTCTGGGAGCCGGGCGGCATCGGCGGTCGGTATCCCCGGTGGAGCGGCCCCGTCTAAAAGCCGTTCAGATACCCGTTGATGGCGGCGTTTTGAGGATATCCCCTCACTTCCCAATACCCGAGCTGGTCCTCGGTGGTGAGCCGGATGCCGATAAGCCACTTGATGGATTTATAGCCGTACATCTTCGGCACCAAAAGCCGCACCGGGTAGCCCTGGCTTTTCGGAAGCGCCTGCCCTTCCATGGTGGACGCCATCACCGGCTGGAACTGATGAATCTCGCGGGCGTTCATGGATTCCGTGTAGACGCCGTCGCCAGAGTAAAACAGCACCCAGGGCTCGCGCGCGGGGTCCCACCCGTTGTCCAGGAGAAAACGCTCCAGATTGACGCCCGTCACCCGCACGTGCGGCACCGCCCAGCCGGTCACACAATGAAACGTGTAGGTGAAGGCCACCTTGGGGAGCCGGTCCCACTCTGCGAAGGTCCACTGCTTCTTCCCCGTCTTTGATAGAAGCGTAAGCCGCCATCGGTCTTTCGGAATGTCAGGGTAGCTGTTGACCACGGTGTACGGCACGAACCCGGGGAGCGCCTGCGCATCCTGGCCAGCGCCGCCCACCCGGCCGAGGGTCCGGCCGATAACGAGGCGGCCCATCGTCGGCAGCGCCAGCATGGCGGGGATGGCCACAAGGGCCGCCCCGCCCCAGCGGAGAAACCGGCGCCGGGTGACCAGCTGCCGCTGCCAGCCGGTAGCCGGCCTCTCCTTCGGCGCGGGGCTTCGGACGGGCCATGCGCGCACCAGATGCCAGCCGGCCCAGATGACGAAACCGGCCGCAAACCCGGCATGACCGATCGTCGCCAGCGAGCGGGTCCAGGAGGGACCGACCAGGAGACCGACTCCCGTGACGCCCAGCATAACGAGGAAAAAGAATCCCCAGCGAGTGTAGGTGGGGGCGTTCTTGACGGGGCCGGGCCACGGAAAGAAGCGCGCCGACCAGCCCACCAGGGCGACCGTGTACAGGAGTCCGCCCCACTCGTGCACAAGCTGATCGTCGGGCAGGAGCGGGCCGAGCGCCGTCCGCCAGCCGGTCAGAAACAGACCGAGTCCCGTAAGGATGAGGAGCCCCACGACGAGGACATGGCGCCAGTGGCGGCTCCGGAAGGACATCTGGCACCTCCAAGGCCCTCGTCATGGGTGAGACGTCGAATTCCGACCCTAATGGTCTGTTTTCGCTACTGTAGCACCTTCGGCACCGCATCCCTATAGCTTCTCGTCCATCACCAGGCCGGCGCCTTCGGGTAAGGCATCGGGCCGGGTCCGGTGTCTCGCGGCGGACAGCGGACGCGCCATGAAACCTGGGAGCCGTCGGGAAGCGTTCATGTCTATGGCAGACAGGCATGCATCAGACAATGACCCATCCTGCTGCGTAATGAGGAGGCATGAACCCGTGCTGAATTGGACTCTCCATACGCGCTGGCCCGCCTGGACAAGTGTTCTCGTCATCATGGTTGTCTGGCTCCTGGCCCATGTGCATGCCTTTCTGGCCGCAGGCACCCTGTTTAACGCGGATGCGGCCATCGCGGGCCTGCAGACATTCATGCTCGCCCACCAGGGCATCTTTCCGATATTCCTGGCCGACCAGGGCTACATGGGGATGGCGCCCGCCTGGGTCGCAGCCGGCCTGGAGAAATTATTCGGGCTTCATCTCTGGACGCTCACGCTGGGGTGGGC